>NZ_CP029185.2:915000-1147500 GCF_003096015.2 Limnobaculum parvum
ACTGCGAAGGGGGGACGAAGAAGGCTAGGCTATCCGGGCGACGGTTGTCCCGGTTTAAGCGTGTAGGTGGGTCGATTAGGTAAATCCGGTTGACTATTAACACTGAGGCGTGATGACGAGCCACCACGGTGGTGAAGTAGTTGATGCCCTGCTTCCAGGAAAAGCCTCTAAGCTCCAGGTAACATTAAATCGTACCCCAAACCGACACAGGTGGTCAGGTAGAGAATACTCAGGCGCTTGAGAGAACTCGGGTGAAGGAACTAGGCAAAATGGTGCCGTAACTTCGGGAGAAGGCACGCTGACGTTAGGTGAAGAGACTTGCTCTCGGAGCTGAAGTCAGTCGAAGATACCAGCTGGCTGCAACTGTTTATTAAAAACACAGCACTGTGCAAACACGAAAGTGGACGTATACGGTGTGACGCCTGCCCGGTGCTGGAAGGTTAATTGATGGGGTTAGCGTAAGCGAAGCTCTTGATCGAAGCCCCAGTAAACGGCGGCCGTAACTATAACGGTCCTAAGGTAGCGAAATTCCTTGTCGGGTAAGTTCCGACCTGCACGAATGGCGTAATGATGGCCAGGCTGTCTCCACCCGAGACTCAGTGAAATTGAACTCGCAGTGAAGATGCTGTGTACCCGCGGCAAGACGGAAAGACCCCGTGAACCTTTACTATAGCTTGACACTGAACATTGAGCCTTGATGTGTAGGATAGGTGGGAGGCTTAGAAGCGTGGACGCCAGTCTGCGTGGAGCCAACCTTGAAATACCACCCTTTAATGTTTGATGTTCTAACTTTGACCCGTTATCCGGGTTGAGGACAGTGTCTGGTGGGTAGTTTGACTGGGGCGGTCTCCTCCCAAAGAGTAACGGAGGAGCACGAAGGTTAGCTAATCACGGTCGGACATCGTGAGGTTAGTGCAATGGCATAAGCTAGCTTGACTGCGAGAGTGACGGCTCGAGCAGGTACGAAAGTAGGTCATAGTGATCCGGTGGTTCTGAATGGAAGGGCCATCGCTCAACGGATAAAAGGTACTCCGGGGATAACAGGCTGATACCGCCCAAGAGTTCATATCGACGGCGGTGTTTGGCACCTCGATGTCGGCTCATCACATCCTGGGGCTGAAGTAGGTCCCAAGGGTACGGCTGTTCGCCGTTTAAAGTGGTACGCGAGCTGGGTTTAGAACGTCGTGAGACAGTTCGGTCCCTATCTGCCGTGGGCGTTGGAAGATTGAGAGGGGTTGCTCCTAGTACGAGAGGACCGGAGTGAACGCACCACTGGTGTTCGGGTTGTCATGCCAATGGCATTGCCCGGTAGCTACGTGCGGAAAAGATAACCGCTGAAAGCATCTAAGCGGGAAACTTGCCTCGAGATGAGTCTTCCCTTGGACCTTGAGTCCACTGAAGGAACGTTAAAGACTATGACGTTGATAGGTCGGGTGTGTAAGCGTAGCGATACGTTGAGCTAACCGATACTAATGAACCGTGAGACTTAACCTTACAACACCGAAGGTGTTTTGATGAGAGAGACGAATTTAAATTTCAGCGAATGTTCAGGATTGGAATGGATGGTTGTGCGGGATAGCGATATCGGAGTACAACGGTTCATGAAACGGAATATGCCTGGCGGCGATAGCGCGGTGGTCCCACCTGACCCCATGCCGAACTCAGAAGTGAAACGCCGTAGCGCCGATGGTAGTGTGGGGCTTCCCCATGCGAGAGTAGGGAACTGCCAGGCTTTAAATTAGAGAAACCCTCAGCGAAAGCTGGGGGTTTTTTGCTTTGGTGCAGATACCGTTCGTTACTCGAGAGCGTAGGACAAACTGGCGAAACAGGTTTGAATAATGCAAAGCGTTGACCCAAAGGGCGAATGACGGCGTCATTCATAAACTACCAAGCTTTATTAAGAAGAACCTCAGTCGACAGGCTGAGGTTTTTTGCTTTATACGGACAGTGAAATACCAATCGAGACATTCAGGCGCTGGGATAATGCCGGTCAGACACTATGGGGATATGCTTTTACGACCCGAATATCCGCTGAAATTAGAGTCTAAATATAGTCCTGAAGGATAGCTACAATATAAAATGAAAATAAGCCAGAAGGTTGATTGAAGGGAAGATTAAAAGGCCCCGAATCTCGAGGCCTTAAGGATTACAGAATACGACTAATTAATTTATCGATGCGAATACGTCGTAATCGACGAATCAGCTTACGTATTTTGACTGGATAGAATTGAATACTTTGCAGTTGCTGATAGTGATTAACCACAAAAGTGTGTGCCCGAATACATTCCAACTCGCGTTGACGTGCTTCTTTCAACTCACCCCTAGGGTCGTGAATCAAAATCGCATTTTCTAGATCCAGATGCCATGCTCGTGGGTTTAGATTATTCCCCGTTATTAGCTGCCACTCACCATCAACCCACATCCCTTTCAGATGATAAGTATTATCTTCATCTTTCCATAATCGAACGGTTAACAGGCCTTGATCTACATAACGCTGTAATCGTGTAACAAAGCGGCGAAGATTGATTTCATACAGATAGGGCAGTGCCCCGATAATTTTGAACGGTTGATCTTCGGGAATATAAAAATCGTTAGCGGTTTTATCACCAACGATAATTTCGACCTGTTTACCCTGACGTAATAATGAAATGATATTTTTCACTAATGGCGCGGGTAAATTGAAATAGGGTGTACATAACGTCAGTTTATGTTCGGTACTGTTCATCAGCCGATCAATGACTTTGTTCAATGGGCTATGGCGACCTAACCCAACGAATGGGGCGACCGATAGCTCTTCATTCGTCGCACTGTTTTCAAATTCATACCCATGAACACGTAGGCTTTGTCTGAACTTTTTAATGTCGTTTTTAATTTCCTGACCGCGAGGTCGGTTTTGGCAATCTAAATTACGCACGGCTTCCGCGGGTAATAGGGACTGTTTGACATAACCTACCATGCTATCCGCTAATGCGGCATTGGTGATGAACTGATAGCGGTCATAGCGGTATTTATCGTGTCGATGCAGATAGACGTCATTGACGCTGGCACCGGTATAGGCAACGGTATTATCAATAACGCTGCCTTTTAAGTGCAGCACACCTAAGGCTTCGCGGGTATTAACCGGAACACCATAGACAGGAACCTCTACCCCAGGGTGTTGTTCAGCCATTTTGAAGTACCAGTCAGCATTGGTATTTTCAGCGGCTGCACCAATACGACCCCGTTGAGCACGATGCCAGTCTACTAATATAGCGACCTCTAACTCAGGGCGACGCATTTTGGCCTGATAAATAGCAGACAAGATATCGATACCAGCATCATCATGCTCAAGATATAGGGCAATCAGATATATGCGTTGCTCTGCGCGACTAATCGAGTCAAGTAAAGTAGAACGATAATCACCTGGCGTTGATAATATTTTAATATCATCAATCCGTTGGGAAATTTTCGGCAGTTGTGCAAGGTGTTGTTGAGATTTCTTTCGTTTAAATGATGACAACATCACAAAGCGTTCTTCTCTTGTTGGGTTACGGCAACAGGCCATAACGTGCAAATATATTATCAGTTGGATCTGGTAATACTACCACCACTCGATGGGATTGTGATTAAAAAACCACGTGAATATTGCAAATCTGTTGCTGATATAACAAATTTTCATCTAAATCAATTTCAATGTATTGATATTTAATAGTATTGTAAACTGAAAATTCTAACTTTTATCACTTTCAGAGGCTGAAAAAGCGATAAAACTTTCCAATGAGCGGTTAGCTTTACCTGCCAAGTAACGTTGACGAAAATCAGCGAAATAGCGATTCAGGCTTTCTGAAGCGTGTTGTTCTCCCGTCTGGCTCAGAATTTGAATGGCAACCTCAGCGGTGCACAGTTGTTCTTTGCGACTGGCTTCCCGCAGTTGGTAATTTGAATTCTGGTCGTTATCAATAGAAAGTACCGGGAAGCGATCCAGATAGGGGCTTTTACGAAACATTTTTCTTGCTTCTGTCCAAGTGCCGTCCAGAATAATAAATAGTGGGCGTTTGGTACTCTGTTTTTCAACCCCGGTAACCACCCGTTCGGGTAACGCATAAGCGGCTGGGAAGATTATGTAAGGCTGGTAATCAGGATTGGATAGCAGAGCCAGCAACTGAGGATCAATATTGGTGCGTGACCAGAGGAATGCTTTGGTATCGGGCAGAATGTCGGCAATCAGGCGACCCGTATTACTTGGTTTTAATGGCTCGGTATCGTACATCAATAAACAGAAGGTACTTCCGGCGATGGTAGCTGAAAAGGAATGACACAAACAGTGAATTCGTGGTAACAAACAGCGATGGCAACGAATGACTCTGCATCCTCTGGCACGAAAAGGTCGAGTGGATTGAACCAGTCGCTGATCTCTTAATTGCAATACAGCATTATCAGTAAGTTGGGAGGGTACGATATCCGAAGTCATAAGCGGTAACCTGAGCCAATCTTTCGAGGTTGACGTCGATAAATAATAAAGGGCGCATAATATCGTATTCAGCGCCCCCGGGATAATTTTTTAGCGATGTCCTCAGATTTACCGAGAAATATTAGCCATGCTTAGCTAATACTTCACTCAACCACCGGTCAAATGACGCTTTTGGAAGGGAACCGTTCAACATATCTATACGTTGTCCCTTCTTGAATACCATAATGGTAGGTATACTACGAATACCAAAACGAGCACTCAGTTCCTGTTCGGCTTCGGTGTCGACTTTTACAAAGCGGACTTCTCTTTCCCTTTCTTGAGCGACATCTTCAAAGATAGGAGCAAAGTTGACACAAGGGCCACACCACGGAGCCCAGAAGTCAACGACGACAGGAAGGTCGTCATTTAATAATGAATCAAAAGAAGCTTTGTTAGCGTTAATTACTTCGCCATCAAAAAGCTCATGTCCACAGCGGCCACATTTTGCATCTTCCTGAACGCGATCTTCAGGGATTCGATTTGTAGTCAGACAAGAAGGACAAAGGGTATTCATGCTGTTACCTCAGTGAAATTAAACATCGATTTCACTTATTATGTACAACTGGTTAACTATCAACAATGTGATTTCGTCGATAGTTACAATAGATTTAGACTTTTGGCAGATGATAGTGGCTTACCGACATAACATCAGGTAATCTGCGCGCCGGATGCGATGTGGAAGTGGAGATATAGGTATGAATGACTCTTTTAGCGGTAAGAACGGCAAAGTTAAAGTAATGTACGTCCGCGGTGACGACGACAAAGATGATAAGAACAACCGTCGCTCAGATAAAAAGCGCCCGGCAAACAGAAGTAATGAGCGGGGCGATAAAAATGCACGTTGGGGAGATAAAGATCTTCCGCATCGTCCGGTCCGTAGTGCTAATGAAAAACCACCTCGTTCCCCATGGCAGGCGAAGCTGCAAGACGTCAGCGAGCCGGAGCCTTTTGATCATGGCGGAATCAGCGGCAAGAGCCATATCGATCCAGCTCAACTGCGTCGTCAGCGTGACGAAGAGACCAAAGTGTATGGCGAAAATGCTTGTCAGGCACTGTTCCAGAGCCGTCCTGATGCTATCGTTCGTGCCTATTTTGTTCAGTCGGTTACACCTAGATTCCGAGAAGCGCTGCGCTGGATGGCTGCTAACCGCAAAGCCTATCATGTAGTTGATGAAGATGAGCTTATTCGCGTTTCTGGTACTGAGCATCACGGCGGTGTTTGTTTCCTGATTAAGAAACGCGGAGGTTTAACCGTAGCGGACTATTTAGCTAAAGCAGGGAAAAGCGATTGTGTACTGGCGTTAGAAAACGTAGGTAATCCGCATAATCTGGGCGGTATGATGCGTTCTTGTGCTCATTTTGGTGTTAAGGGCGTTCTGTTACGCGATCCGGGTATGCTTGAGTCCGGTGCAGCAATTCGTACCGCAGAAGGTGGTGCAGAACATTTAACCGCTATCGGTATTGATGATTTCCCTCAAGCGTTAGATATGTTCCGTCGGGCGGGTTACACCATTGTGACTACATCCAGCCATAAAGGAACGCCACTACCAGAGGCAGTTCTGCCAGCGAAAACGGTATTAGTGTTGGGTGAAGAACGTGATGGTCTGTCAGATGTAACCATGAAACAAAGCGATATAAGCGTGTCGATTACGGGAACAGGTAATGTCGAAAGCTTGAACGTCTCCGTGGCTACCGGTATTTTACTGGCAGAGTGGTGGCGCCAAAACGCTTCCCGCTAATAGAATAGCGACAAATACCAAGATCAAAAAAGAGCGCATAGCGCTCTTTTTTACTGCCGATAGAGATATTGATAATTTAGAGTTTATCGGCATGATGTAGCAGCACGAACTTATCCCACAGTTGTTCATTACTCTCTTTATGTGCTGGGTCATGAATAATCGTGTTATCAATCGGACAGACTTTCATGCAGGTTGGCTCATCATAATGGCCGATACATTCAGTACAAAGGTCAGGATTTATTTCATAAATCTCAGCACCCATTGCAATTGCTTGATTTGGACACTCTGGTTCGCACATGTCACAGTTGATGCATTTTTTTGTGATCAGTAAAGCCATACCATATATCTCTTAAGTTCGAGCGGGGGATTATACGCTTGCCCTACGTTGATACCAATGGTTTATTCTTTTTTTTCCGCGAAAAAAAGTGCATTAAACGGTATACTCACTTCACATGTTGCTGAATAGCTGGATGTTCGCGGGCAATAGCCCCTGCTTTTAGCCAAGATATTTTAGGAGTCAATGTGTCAGATAATCAATCACAGAAGAGGAACGTATTTTTCGATCTGGATGGGACATTGCACCAGCAGGATCTCTTTGGCAGTTTTCTTCGTTATATGATTCGTCGCTTGCCCGCCAATTTGATTATTCTGATACCTTTGTTACCGGTGATTATTTTAGGGTTGCTGATCAGCGGGCGTAATAGCCGTTGGCCAATGAGTTTGATGTTATGGGCTATAACCGCAGGACAAAACGAAGCCCGGTTGAGCTGGCTGGAACAGCAGTTTATTCAGAATTTTCGGCAAGATGTCGTACCGTTTCCCGTCGTTCAGGGGCGTTTAGCTGAATATCTGAATGATGAGAACACACAAGTATGGTTACTTACGGGGTCACCTCAGCGTCTGGTTGAAGAGGCTTATGCGGACTCTTTCTTTCTTGGGAAGGTTAATCTGGTGGGTAGCCAAATGGCTAGTCGTTATGGTGGTTGGGTTATTGATTCGCGCTGTTTAGGCAAACAGAAGGTCGTTGAACTAGAACAGCGTTTGGGTAAGCCGCTGTCACTATACAGTGGCTACAGCGACAGTATTCAAGACGATCCTGTGCTTGCCTGTTGCCAACATCGCTGGCGGGTTGATGGTCAGGGCAATCTTAAAGAGCTGGAGTAGCCATCGGTAACGATGGTCGTGATTCATATAAAAGGTAGAGTTAATGATGATGACGCATTACAGTGACGAAGACTGGATGCGCTATGCGCTGGAACTAGCTGAACGGGCCGACAGCGAAGGAGAAATCCCGGTTGGCGCAGTATTAGTTCAAGATAATCGGGTGATTGCTGAAGGTTGGAATCGTCCTATTGGTACCCACAATCCAACGGCCCATGCAGAGATTATGGTGTTACAGCAGGGCGGATTAGTACTGCAAAACTATCGGCTGTTAAATACCACGCTGTATGTCACATTAGAACCCTGTGTGATGTGTGCAGGAGCAATGGTACACAGCCGTATTCAGCGTGTGGTATATGGCGCTAGTGATTTAAAAACCGGCGCAGCCGGCTCTCTGATGGATATTTTGGGGCACCCCGGAATGAATCACCATGTTGAGGTGACCGCCGGCATATTGGCGGAAGAGTGCTCTGCAAGATTGAGTGACTTTTTTAAACGCAGACGAGAACAGATTAAGTTACAAAAAATGCTGCGACAGGGGCTCTGTTAATGACCACATCAACAGTCAGTTTTGTTCCTGAGGTATTGGCTGCTTGACTTGAAATTGATTGGGTTTAATTGCAGGATAAGATTTTCCCAGTTCAACCTCTTGCTCTGTTGTTTGTTGTGCTTTAGCCAATTGGCGATCTTTTTCCTGCAAATAGCCTTCAAGACTAAGCTGATAGCGCCGAATATTCTCAACAAACTGATAGGCTTGATAGCCACGCGCATAGCCATAGCGAGTTTTACTGTAATATTGTTTTTGCGTCAGCATAGTCAGGCGCTTTTTAACGTCCACCCAACTGTCCGGATTCCCTCCTTGTTGTGCCGTCAGGCTTCTGGCATCGAGCATATGGGCATATCCCATATTATAGGCAATCAGAGCAAACCAGATTTTTTCTTCTTCAGAAACGCTATCCGGAATTTTTTCCATCAGCTGCTCCAGATAAATCAGTCCTCCTCGGATGCTTTGTTCAGGATCCAGACGGTCGGTAACACCCAATGAGTCAGCGGTACTTCGGGTCAGCATCATAATACCGCGTACACCCGTTGCTGAGGTTGCGGTTGGGTTCCAGTGGGATTCCTGATAGGCAATGGCTGCGGCCAGACGCCAATCTATCCCTTTTGCATATTTCTCGAATAAAGGATTCAGATTGGGAAGCGTGTTCTCAATAGCATTCAAAAAGGTTTGGGTGTCGACATAATCAAATTCACCAACATGGCCCAGATATTTCTCTTCCAGTTTTGCCAGAGAACCATCTTCATTAATTTGATTGAAGAAGTTCAGCATGGCTGCGTCTAGGCTGTTATCCTCAGTTTTACGCACGTACCACATTACCGGCTCTTCTTCCGTGATGTCGAAGGCAACAGCCAGATTAGGATAAACTCGCTGGATCATGGCAATAGTGACCGAGTCGGCGATGGTATAATCCAATTTACCATCGGCTACCTGCTTTAACAGATCAACGGGAGAATCGGATGGGGTTGCATCCCAACTAAGGTTTGGATATTTGCTTTTTTTAAGCTGATGCAATGTAGAAATGCTGGCAGCACCTGCCACGACCGTTAACCGACCTTTAATATTGGCCAGTGATTGAGGTTTTGGCGTATTTTGGCGATAAACCAACTGTTGTGAAACAGAATAGTAGGCTGGGCCTACATTCAGGTTTTTCATACGATCAGGGTTAAAGATCAGCCCTGCCGCTAGCATATCGGTTTCACCACTTTCTAGCTGAGTAAACAGGCTGCTAACGTTGTGTTCGGTTTCAATATTTAATTTAACACCAATATACTCGGCAAATAACTTAGCCAACTCATAGTCAAGACCGTCAATTCCGGTACTACTTTGATAGTAGTAGGGAGTAACGTTGAGAGTGGCGACATTGAGTACGCCTCGTTGCTTAATTTTCTGTAATTGGGTGTTGTTATCGCCGCGCCATTGGAGCGTTGGCCACATGGCCAACGCCAGTAGCAGTGTTACAACACCAATAAACAGATAGTTAATCTTTAATGGCTTCAAATAACGTTCTCTAAATCAAGTGAATTTTTTGCTGAATACGAATAGAGTTAAACATTCATGGGCTTTGAAATCACTCTAGTTTGGGTTATCTCGTACAGCTGCTTATCGTTTGATAATAAATGGAATTCTCAGTTAATTTCACATCAGGAAAAGGATAAGCCTGAATTTATAGACAGGCATTCTGCTTAACTAAAGGCAACATAGCAAACACTATGTTTCATTGGATTCGTTATTCGGGCTAAAAATAATAGCTACGCAAACGGTTTCGTCATTGCGTTTGATTCTCTATAATAGGCGCAGTTTTTTCCGCTTAAGCCTTAGAGGTCATCACAATAGGCGATTTTCCGGGGTGTTAATGAAGGTAAAACCGGTTGTGATGAAAGTACCTATTGTGATGGCCTCTTTAGACCAGAGAAATTCTATTATGGAAATTTTGCGTGGTTCTCCTGCGTTATCTGCTTTTCGTATCAATAAGTTACTGACAGTTTGTCAGAGTCTCCACCTGCCGATTGGCGACATTTATGCTGAATATGTGCACTTTGCGGACTTGATCACACCATTGTCAGAAGATGGGCTGACGAAGTTAAAACGGTTGCTGAAATATGGTCCATCACTGGCAGAACATGAACCACACGGTCGATTGTTACTGGTGACGCCAAGACCAGGAACCATCTCACCCTGGGCATCAAAAGCGACAGATATTGCACATAACTGCGGGTTGTCACAGATCCACCGTTTGGAGCGAGGTATAGCCTACTATATTCAGGCTGAAAATCTTTCTGAGTCGCAATGGCATATTTTGTCCGGTTTACTACACGATCGGATGATGGAATGCGTGTTTACGGAGCCTCAGCAGGCGCAAGCGTTGTTTTCTCAGCATCAGCCAGCCCCATTTGTGGTGGTTGATGTACTCACCGAAGGTCGAGAGGCGTTGGAGAAGGCTAATGAAAAGCTGGGGCTGGCATTGGCACCTGATGAAATTGACTATCTGCTGGATGCCTTTACTGGCTTACAGCGCAATCCAACTGATATTGAACTGTATATGTTCGCTCAGGCCAACTCTGAGCACTGTCGGCATAAAATTTTTAATGCCGACTGGGTGATTGATGGTAAAACACAGCCAAAATCGCTGTTTAAAATGATTAAGAATACCTATGAGCAGACGCCGGATTACGTTTTGTCTGCTTATAAAGATAATGCCGCAGTCATGGAAGGCTCAGAGGTTGGGCGCTTCTTTGCTAAACCTGACAGTGGCGTTTATGACTACCATCAGGAAGCCGCTCATATTCTGATGAAGGTAGAAACTCACAACCACCCAACAGCCATTTCACCGTGGCCAGGCGCGGCAACAGGTTCTGGCGGTGAGATTCGTGATGAGGGGGCGACCGGTCGCGGCGCTAAACCCAAAGCGGGGCTGGTTGGTTTTTCGGTTTCAAACCTGCGTATTCCTGGTTTTGAACAACCATGGGAACAAGACTTCGGTAAACCAGATCGTATTGTTAACGCGCTGGATATTATGACCGACGGGCCGCTGGGCGGCGCTGCTTTTAATAACGAATTTGGTCGGCCTGCATTATTGGGTTATTTCCGTACTTATGAGGCGCGAGTGAACAGCCATAATGGCTTAGAGCTACGCGGTTACCATAAGCCCATTATGTTAGCTGGGGGCATTGGTAACATTCGCGCCGATCACGTACAAAAGGGTGAAATTACCGTTGGCGCCAAACTGATCGTGCTGGGTGGGCCAGCGATGAATATCGGTCTTGGTGGTGGCGCGGCTTCTTCAATGGCGTCTGGCCAGTCTGATGCAGATCTGGATTTTGCTTCAGTACAGCGTGATAACCCGGAAATGGAGCGTCGCTGTCAGGAAGTGATAGACCGTTGTTGGCAGTTAGGTGATGACAACCCGATTCTGTTTATTCATGACGTTGGTGCCGGTGGTTTATCCAATGCGATGCCTGAATTAGTCAGCGATGGAAATCGTGGCGGTAAGTTTGAACTACGCGATATTCTCAATGATGAACCAGGAATGAGCCCGTTAGAGGTTTGGTGTAACGAATCTCAGGAACGTTATGTTCTGGCGGTAGCGCCAGAAAAATTAGCGTTATTTGAGAGCCTGTGCCACCGTGAGCGCGCGCCTTATACCGTGATTGGTGAAGCAACGAAAGAGAAACACCTTACCCTTCACGATCGTCATTTCGACAATGACCCTATCAATCTACCGTTAGACCTCCTGTTGGGTAAAACACCGAAAATGGTTCGGGATGTCAAAACCTTGAATACCCGGTCTCAACCGCTAGCAAAAGCAGATATTTCACTGGAAGAAGCAGTTAATCGCGTATTGCATTTGCCAACGGTGGCAGAGAAAACCTTCTTGATCACCATCGGTGATCGCTCAGTAACCGGTATGGTTGCCCGTGACCAAATGGTTGGCCCGTGGCAAATTCCGGTTGCGGATTGTGCTGTGACCACCGCCAGCTATGACAGCTACTATGGTGAAGCCATGTCTTTAGGAGAAAGAGCACCGGTTGCGTTACTGGATTTTGCTGCCTCAGCTCGTCTGGCGGTAGGGGAAGCGCTAACCAATATTGCTGCAACTCAAATTGGTGAACTGAAGCGGATTAAACTCTCCGCTAACTGGATGGCTGCTGCGGGTCATCCGGGAGAAGATGCCGGTCTCTATGCTGCAGTAAAAGCCGTTGGTGAGGAGCTGTGTCCCGCGTTAGGTATCACTATTCCAGTAGGTAAAGATTCGATGTCGATGAAAACCCGCTGGCAGCAACAGGGCGAAACTGTGGAGATGACATCTCCACTTTCTCTGGTGATTACTGCTTTTGCTCGGGTGGAAGATGTCCGTAGTACGGTTACTCCACAACTGCATATTGGGAAAGATAATGCATTGCTGCTTATTGATCTGGGTGAAGGTCGAAATGGGTTGGGTGCGACAGCATTAGCTCAGGTATATCGCCAATTGGGCGATCGACCAGCAGACGTGCACAGCGCAGATAAGCTGGCCGCTTTCTTTAATGCGATGCAGGCGCTGGTTGCCAGTCGTTTACTTCTGGCTTATCACGACCGCTCTGATGGGGGATTAGTGGTAACTCTGGCGGAAATGGCATTTGCTGGTCATTGTGGGTTAAAGGTCGATCTACAGTCGCTGGATAGCGATATGTTATCCGTGCTGTTTAATGAAGAGCTGGGTGCGGTTATTCAGGTTTCTCAAGATAAGCTAACAGACGTGAAGGCTTGCCTAGCTTCGTTCGGATTAACGGATTGTGTACATCATATTGGATGTGCCGTGTCGGGCGATGAGATAGAGATTCGTTATGGTGAGACACCAGTATATAAACAAAGCCGCCAAACACTACGGCTGTGGTGGGCTGAAACAACATGGCAAATGCAACGCCTGCGCGATAATCCAGACTGCGCTGATATGGAACATCAGGCAAAAAAACAGGCGAATGATCCGGGTTTAAATGTCAATCTGAGCTTCGATCCTAAAGATGATATTGCAGCTCCTTATATTGCTAAACAAGCGCGACCTCGGGTTGCGGTGTTGCGTGAGCAAGGGGTGAATTCTCACGTTGAGATGGCCGCTGCTTTCCATCGTGCAGGGTTTGATGCTGTTGACGTGCATATGAGTGATTTACTGTCAGGACGCATTCAATTGGATAGTTTCCATACCTTAGTCGCCTGTGGTGGCTTCTCTTACGGTGATGTATTGGGTGCAGGTGAAGGGTGGGCGAAATCGGTACTGTTTAATAACCGGGTGCGCGATCAGTTTGATGCTTTTTTCAATCGTCAGGATACGCTCTCTCTTGGCGTATGTAATGGCTGCCAGATGATGTCTAATCTGAGTGAGTTGATTCCCGGCTCTGAACACTGGCCGCGTTTTGTACGTAATCTATCAGAACGTTTTGAAGCGCGTTTCAGTTTGGTGGAAGTGACCCGCAGTCCATCATTGCTGTTGCAGGGCATGGAAGGTTCACGCTTACCGATTGTAGTTTCTCATGGTGAAGGGCGGGTTGAAGTGCGTGATACGCAACATCTGGCGGCGTTAGACCAATCAGGGTTTGTCTCTATGCGGTATGTGGATAATTTCGGTCAGGTTACCGAGAACTATCCGGCAAACCCGAATGGTTCACCGAAAGGAATCACGGCCATCACGAATCGGGATGGCCGTATTACGGTCATGATGCCACACCCTGAGCGCGTTTTCCGTACGGTTAGTCATTCCTGGCATCCCGTCGAGTGGGGTGAAGATGGGCCATGGATGCGGTTATTCCGTAATGCGCGGAAACAGCTTGGTTAATCACACATTATTAATTAAAAAGGCGACGGAAGTCGCCTTTTTAATTAAATGATAAATAAAGAATTTATTTTCATTGTTGGTAAATGAAGACAATCGGCCTAATAGTGTGTCTCAAATAAGAGACATTTAAGATATTGATTTTATTATCCAATAAAAGAGAGGCGGAACAGTGTCGGTTTTTAGAGACAGATCGAGCAGGTATTCACTTTATGGATAACGCCACTCAATTGTTCAATTAGTATAATAAAAATAAAATTAATTAATTATCAATATGTTGATTTTTATTTTTAAAATATGGCACGCTATGTGCATTACCTTGTACGTCGCTCATTCATCTTTTTATGTCAGAACACAATTTGTGGTGCTACATAAGCCTTAGAATGATGCCAAAGCCATGGTACCTATCGTCTACCAACCCGATATTCACTGCTTCGGCAGCTTATCAAACATCAGACGACACGTTGAGTGAGGTGCCAGCCTGTGTCAGGTTGTGATGAACCTTCTGTTATAAACAGCACTTCATCAATTATTGACACATATGGATGTTATTCGTCAGGTCTATCGATGTCAGGTTATACCTCCATCACTCAGAAGACGAAAACTCAGGACATCCACGTATTTCTCCCGAAGGATGTTTCCCATCCTTCGGGAACTCACGCACCAAAAGTAGACGAAATTCGTTAGGCACTTACCATTCTTGGTTAAGTGCTTTTTTTTTGGCTGCGATACGGTAGAGGAACAGCTTAACGCAGAAAAGCTTGAAAACTGTTTTTGAGTTATTATGCCGCTAATGGACAAATGCATAACAACCCGGATGTAAGAAAATCTTTGATGAAATAGGTTAAAGCGCTATTTTCTGCCATCAGGGTTAGTTAGCATCGTTATCGATTGATTTATCGTGAGAGTATTAGGTTGAAAAATTTGAGCCGTTTTCCTCATTCCCTTCGTCAACTGGTATTACTGGCATTCTTGCTGGTGCTATTGCCATTGCTGATTTTGGCCTATCAAGCCTATAAGAGTTTGGATTTACTGAGTGAGCAGGCAGCAGATATTAACAACACGACCCTAAAAGATGCACGACGTAGTGAAGCGATGACTAACCTAGCGTTAAGTATGGAGCGTAGCTATCGGCAATATTGTGTACTGGGTGATAAAACGCTGGAAACGCTCTACCTCAACCAACGTCAGCAATATGCTGAAATGCTGGATATGCATGCAGCCATTATTCCCGATCAAAACTATTATAAAACCCTCAAGCAACAACAGACAGGGCTGGCGGAAATTCACTGTAAGAATAGTGGGCCAAATGAAGAGTCATCAATTTTGTTGGAACAGTTTTCCAAAGCAAATGCGGATATGGTTCAGGCTACGCGATCTATTATTTTCTCTCGTGGTGAAAAATTACAGCAAGCGATTGCGGATAAAGGCTACTTTTTCGGGCAACAGGCGCTGTTACTTTTCTTACTGAGCGTGTTTTTGGTTTTCCTGTTTACCCGTATGATTATCGGGCCAGTAAAGCGAGTTGAGCGTATGATTAACCGCTTGGGGGAAGGGAAGTCTCTGAGTAGCCTCACTGCATTTAAAGGCCCACGGGAGATCCAGTCGCTCGCTCAACGTATTGTTTGGCTGAGTGAACGCCTTTCATGGCTGGAATCACAGCGTCATGAATTCTTGCGGCATATATCTCATGAACTGAAAACACCGCTTGCTAGCATGCGTGAAGGTACGGAATTATTACTCGACCAAGTTGTTGGGCCATTAACCGACGATCAAAAAGAAGTTGTGTCTATACTGGATAACAGCAGCCGACATTTACAGCAACTGATTGAACAATTGCTGGACTACAACCGCAACCAGACAGATGTACGTACCGAAAAAGAACATATTGATCTACAGATTATGGCTTCAGCGGTGATTTCCGCCCATAGTTTGCCTGCACGGGCTAAACTTATGCGCACGGAATGTCAGTTAGCACTGAGCCATTGTTGGGCAGAATCGGTGTTATTAATGCGTGTTCTTGATAATCTCTATTCCAATGCAGTGCACTATGGTGCGGAATCCGGTACCATTTGGGTTATTAGTCGTCAGGTTGGGCAATCTATTCAAATAGATATCGCCAATACTGGAGAAAAAATTCTGCCCCAAGAGAAAACGATGCTGTTTGAGCCGTTTTATCAGGGGAGCCGCCAGAGAAAAGGGGCGGTAAAAGGCAGTGGCTTAGGATTGAGCATTGCCCGTGATTGTATCCGCCAGATGGACGGTGAATTGTGGCTGGTCGATGTAGACTATGCCGATGTGTGCTTTCGAATTGAACTACCGTTAACCGCTGAGAAGTAATGCATAATGCCTAAAAGGTTTACCAAACAAGATTCAAATTATCATTCTGCGCTTAGCCCGGAGAACGCCGCTGGGATGACAGCGCGATGGCGGAAGGCTCGGGCGCTTTCTGCTTTTATTGTGCCTGTTATGTTGGCCGGATGTAGCTATTCGTCGTTTACTGAAAGCGTCGCAGGTGAAATCCGATATGAAACACCAAATCGTAAAGTTAGTGATTATTCACGGGTTAGTTGTGACGGTGATATATGGAAAGCACAGGATAATGAAACTTATGCCAACTCGCTGTATTGGCTACGTTTGATTACCTGTTCGCAGGCAATTCCGGCGACTCAGGCTCAGGCTCAATCTGGAGAATATGAAACGACAATCTGGGATGGCGTTATGAAACGAGCTGTCTTGTTATCCCGGGGGGAGGTCAATAATTCAGAACGCCGTCGTTCACTGGAACAGCTAAAGAATTTCCGCTCTATGTATCCGGATACGGTCTATTCTCTGATTCAGATCTGGGTTGATGAGCAGTCGATGGAGCTTAGCCTGTCGGATGAAAGAGCTCGCCATCAGCGCCAAAAAGAAAATAATGATACACAAATGGATGCGCTGCACGCTCAGTTACAGGATACCAAACGCCAGCTTCATGAGATGACACGCAAGCTGGAAAACCTGACAGATATTGAACGTCAGCTCTCATCACGTAAGAATCTTCCGGCTGATAGTGCTATCGGTAGCGCATCAAAAACCGAACCTGCATCGGCCATTATTCCGCCACCTCCAGCGGTGGCTGAGAAGCCAGCAGGGGCAACTCATTCAGAAACTCAAAAAATAGCGCCTGATGCTAAGCCCGCAATAAATGAAAAGGCGGTTGAGCCAGCAAAACCTGCATCGGAAACTAAGCCACCCGTGAGTGATAAACCTACGGAACCTGCAAAGATTGCCGCGCCAACTGCGAATAAACCCGCAGCGTCTCAGGATAAAGCAGAAAAAGAGAGTGCAAAACCAGCACAGCCACCGGCAACAACTGCTCCGGCTAAAGTAGATACTCCAGCAGCAGAGAAAAAATAGACCAGCCGTTATTAAAGGAGTTTAGTTGATATGACATCGCGTAAGCCTGCCAATTTGTTACTGGTTGATGACGATCCCAGCCTATTAAAATTACTGGGGATGCGTTTAACCAGCGAAGGTTTCAATGTCACAACGGCAGAGAGTGGACAAGAAGCACTACGTCGTTTAGGCCGTGAACAGATAGATCTGGTTATCAGCGATCTGCGTATGGATGAAATGGACGGCATGGCGCTGTTTAACGAGGTACAAAAGCATCAACCAGGCATGCCGGTCATTATTCTTACCGCTCATGGTTCTATTCCTGATGCGGTTGCTGCGACGCAACAAGGGGTCTTTAGTTTCCTGACTAAACCCGTGGATCGTGATGCATTGTATAAAGCCATTGATGATGCTTTAGTCATGAAAGTCCCGGCAGGTGATGAAAGCTGGCGTGAAAATATTGTGACTCGCAGTCCGCTGATGTTACGACTGCTTGAACAAGCCAAAATGGTCGCGCAGTCTGATGTTAGCGTGCTGATTAATGGCCTGAGTGGAACCGGTAAAGAGGTTTTGGCCAAAGCGATACATAGCACCAGCCCACGAGGAAATAAACCATTTATTGCTATTAACTGTGGCGCATTACCGGAACAGCTACTGGAGTCAGAGTTATTCGGACATGCCAAAGGGGCGTTTACCGGCGCGGTAAGTAGCCGTGATGGTCTGTTTCAGGCGGCGACTGGCGGCACACTGTTTCTGGATGAAATTGGTGATATGCCGTTACCGTTGCAGGTAAAACTGCTACGGGTATTACAGGAACGTAAAGTGCGTCCATTAGGCAGCAATCGCGATCTGGATATTGACGTACGGATTATTTCGGCGACTCACCGTGATTTGCCGAAAGCGATGGCGAAAGGGGAGTTCCGTGAAGATCTCTACTATCGATTGAACGTGGTTACACTAAAAATTCCCGCGCTAAATGAACGGGCTGAAGATATTCCTCTGTTAGCAGATCATCTGTTACGCGAGTCTGCGAAACGCCATAAGCCTTTTGTACGTAGTTTTTCGACCGATGCAATGAAACGTTTGATGGCCGCCAGTTGGCCGGGCAATGTACGCCAATTGGTCAACGTTATTGAGCAATGCGTCGCGCTGACCAGCACACCGGTTATCAATGAAGCATTGGTTCAACAGGCTTTGGATGGTGAAAATACGGCATTGCCAACTTTTGTAGAAGCGCGTAATCAGTTTGAACTACTTTATTTACGCAAGCTTTTGCAGATGACCAAAGGTAATGTTACTCATGCCGCCCGCATGGCGGGACGAAACCGAACTGAATTTTATAAATTGTTGTCTCGCCACGAATTAGATGCGAACGATTTTAAAGAGTAGCGTTTAATTTTTTTTAATCCGGGCGACAGTCATTTATACTGCTGCCTTTGTAACCTGATAGCGAACAGTGAATTGATATGAGCAAAGCTCTCTCTATCGCATTAGCGCAGTTAAATTGGTTGGTTGGTGATATTGAAAGTAACACTAACCGAATGCTACAAACCATCAGCGAGCAACAGCAGGCGGGAGCCGATCTGGTGATGTTTTCTGAGTTGGCCTTGACCGGTTATCCACCGGAAGATTTGCTTTATCGTGACGATCTCTATCAGCGTTGTGATGAACAATTAGCCCGGCTACAGGCGGCTTCCTCTGAGACGGCGGTTATTGTTGGGCATCCATGGCGGGACAATGGGCATTTATATAATGCTCTTTCTATGTTCTGGCAGGGAAATCTGGTGACTCGTTATTACAAGCAGCAACTACCCAACTATGGCGTATTTGATGAGAAACGTTATTTCAGCGCTGATGACAGAACCTGTTGCATCGAATTTAAAGGTTACCGCATTGGCTTACTGATTTGCGAAGACTTGTGGTTTAACGGCCCGGTTGATGCGCTGAAAGCGGCTAATGTTGATATGATCCTGTCAATTAACGCTTCGCCTTATAACCGTGAAAAGCCTTATATCCGTAACCAATTACTGGCTGAACATTGTCATCGTACTCACTTACCGCTGGTGTATTTGAATCAGGTTGGTGGTCAGGATGAGCTGATTTTTGATGGCTGCTCGAAGGTTTTCGATGCCACTGGCAATATGACGCACAAACTGGCGGCATTCAAAGAGCAGACACAGTTGGTTAAATTTAACGGTTATCATATTGAATCAATGGTGCTGCCATCGCAGCCATCAGAACTGTCGCTGATTTATGATGCGTTGGTATTAGCGGTGCGCGATTATGCCAGCAAGAATGGCTTTAAAGGGGCGATTCTTGGTTTATCCGGCGGTATTGATTCTGCCTTGACACTGGCGATTGCCGTTGATGCATTGGGCAAAGATAAAGTTCAAGCTGTGATGATGCCTTTCCGCTATACCGCAGAAATCAGTATTGCAGATGCACGAGAAGAGGCGGAAATATTGGGCGTTGAGTTTGATATCATCTCTATTGAACCGATTTTTGATGCCTTCATGACTCAACTGGCACCGATGTTTGTTAATACGCGTCGTGATACCACCGAAGAGAACCTGCAGGCGCGCTGCCGCGGCGTTATTTTGATGGGGTTATCGAATAAACGTGGTAGCTTGGTGTTGACTACCGGAAATAAAAGTGAAATCGCTGTAGGGTATTCAACGCTTTATGGCGATATGGCTGGCGGTTTCGATGTATTAAAAGATGTACCAAAAACGCTGGTGTTCAAGCTATCGGAATATCGTAATACTCGTTCTCCGGTGATCCCTCAGCGGGTGATTGATCGTCCACCTTCTGCGGAACTGGCCCCCGATCAGAAAGATGAAGATAGTCTGCCGCCTTATCCGGTGCTGGATAAGATCCTCGATGGCTATGTGGAACGGGATATGTCCGTAGACCAATTGGTGGCTGAAGGCTTTGATGAGGCGATTGTGCGTAAGGTTATTCGTCTGGTTGATATTAATGAGTATAAGCGTCGGCAGTCACCGGTAGGTCCGAGGATTACTGCACGTAACTTTGGCAAAGATCGGCGTTATCCGATCACTTCCGGCTTTGGCCGTAAAAACTGGTAAGGGATTGATTTAATGAAAAAAATTGACGCTATCATTAAGCCATTTAAGTTAGATGATGTTCGAGAAGCACTGGCGGAAGTGGGTATTACCGGTATGACGGTAACGGAAGTGAAAGGCTTTGGTCGTCAGAAAGGGCATACTGAACTGTATCGTGGCGCTGAATATATGGTGGATTTTCTACCAAAAGTGAAAATTGAAATTGTTGTTGCCGACGATATTGTTGATACCTGTGTTGAAACTATTATGAATACCGCCCAAACGGGTAAAATTGGTGACGGTAAGATTTTTGTATTTGATGTTGCTCGCGTGGTACGTATTCGTACCGGCGAGCAAGACGAAGACGCTATCTGATTCCCCTTCCTTTTTAGGCCGTTGCTTGTAAAGACAACGGCTTATTCATCTTTTTATAGCTCGCAGTTTACAATATCGTATGTGGACCAAAATGCTCGATAGCCGTTTTTTCTTAATTGAATGAAAAGCAATCGATTGCTTAAAAACCTCAATTTGGGTCTATTTAACAAGATGAAAACATATTACACTGGTTCAATGTTGTAATTAGTTACACCTTTACCAGTTGATTAGCTTACTCAGGAGATGCGGATGTTAAAGCGAGACATGAATATTGCCGATTATGATGTCGAATTATGGCAGGCCATACAAAAAGAAAATGTTCGCCAAGAAGAGCATATCGAGTTGATAGCTTCTGAAAACTACACCAGCCCGCGCGTCATGCAGGCTCAGGGAACTCAATTAACCAATAAATATGCCGAAGGGTATCCTGGTAAGCGTTATTACGGTGGTTGTGAGTATGTTGATATTGTTGAGCAGTTAGCTATCGATCGGGCCAAAGCGCTGTTTGGGGCTGACTATGCCAACGTTCAACCGCACTCTGGTTCTCAGGCTAACTCTGCGGTTTACATGGCATTACTGAATCCGGGAGATACTGTTCTGGGGATGAACTTGGCTCATGGTGGTCACCTGACTCACGGTTCTCCGGTTAACTTCTCCGGTAAGTTATACAACATCGTACCTTACGGTATTGATGAAAGCGGTCAAATTGATTATGACGATCTGGCTCGTCAGGCTGAAATCCACAAACCCAAAATGATCATTGGTGGTTTCTCCGCCTATTCCGGTATTGTTGACTGGGCAAAAATGCGTGAAATCGCAGACAAAATTGGTGCTTACCTGTTTGTTGATATGGCTCACGTTGCGGGTCTGATTGCTGCGGATGTCTATCCAAACCCGGTTCCTCATGCGCATGTGGTCACTACCACCACGCACAAAACGCTGGCTGGCCCTCGCGGTGGTTTGATCTTAGCCAAGGGCGGAGATGAAGAGCTGTATAAAAAACTAAACTCAGCCGTATTCCCTGGCGGTCAGGGCGGCCCATTAATGCATGTGATCGCAGCAAAAGCGGTAGCGCTAAAAGAGGCAATGGAGCCTGAGTTTAAAACTTACCAGCAGCAGGTGGCTAAAAACGCCAAAGAGATGGTGGAAGTATTTAAATCTCGCGGATATAAGATTGTTTCTGGCGGAACTCAAAACCATCTGATGCTGCTGGATCTGGTTGATAAAGATATTACCGGTAAAGATGCCGATGCTGCTTTAGGCAGAGCCAACATCACGGTAAATAAAAACAGCGTACCAAACGATCCAAGAAGCCCGTTTGTTACTTCAGGCGTCCGTTTGGGTACTCCTGCGGTGACTCGGCGTGGCTTTAAAGAAGCAGAAGTTCGCCAATTGGCTGGTTGGATTTGTGATGTGCTGGACAATATCAATGATGAAGCCACCATTGCCGCAGTGAAAGCGAAAGTTCTGGATATATGTAAACGCCATCCGGTTTACGCCTAGTTGCGTCAACAGCCATGACGCTGATTTTCATATATCGTGATAATTAGCGTCAGGAGCGACTCTGTTAATTACAGGCACTATATCGATATATAGCGCCTGTTTTTTTACTGGCAATCGTCACGACAGACACTGATAATCTACAGTGTATTTATGATAACCAAGGAGAAGTGTGTGAAAAAGCATAACCCAGGTTTTGAACAGTTGTGTGAAGCTGCGCGTAAAAATGTACATGAAGTCAGTATCCAGCAAGTAAAAGAGATGATGGATAAGGGAACAATCCCTCTGGTTCTGGACGTTCGTGAAGAGAGTGAGTTTCATAAAGACCATATTCCCAACGCAAAGCATCTGGGTCGTGGCATTTTAGAACGTGATATTGAAACCGTTGTTCCTGATAAAGCGACACCATTAGTATTGTATTGCGGCGGTGGCTATCGTTCTGCGTTGGCGGCAGAAAGTATCCAAAAGATGGGTTATACCAACGTGCTTTCAATGGATGGGGGATACCGTGGCTGGAATGAGGCCAACTATCCGTTGGTAAAAGAGTAATCTATTAAGCAAATCCTCATGGCACTGATAACTCGAACCCTGCTGTTTGTCATGATGTGCCTGCTGAGTCCATTAGCGGGCGCTCATCCCCATAGCTTTATTGATATTGATTCAAGCTTAGTTATCCAAAAACAGGAGCTGGTCGGTGTTCGTATGGTATGGGAGATGGACGAACTGACATCGGCAGAATTACTGCTGGATGCGGCCATGGCAAAAGATTCACCTACGGTTTGGCAAAGTATGGCGGATGAGCTAATGGAAAATACGCGTAATCAGCTCTACTTCAGCTATATGAAATCCAACGGTAAGCCGGTTCAGTTTGCCGAAAAGGCGGATAACTACTCGCTGTCACGACACGGTAATAAAGCCGTATTTACCTTTGTTCTGCCAATAGCCAATCCAATTCCGTTGAAAAATAGCACCATCACGCTGTCAACTTATGAACAAAGCTACTATGTGGATATGCGCTATCCGTCAGAAAAGTCAATTCATCTGCCTGATGACATCACTGGAATATGTAGCGTTAAGTTAACCTCGCCCAAACCGGATGTTTCTTTGATGGCTTATGCCAACTCGCTAGATAAAAATGATTCACCGGGAGAAGATATGATGTTGGGTAGTAAATTTGCCCAAATCGTGACGTTGAAATGCCATTAATAAAGCGTAAACCCAATAATTTCTCTGGCCGTTTTTGGCCTCTATACCTTTGCCTGATTATTCTTGTATTGCTGGCTGCGCTGGTTTGGTTAAAGTGGCCAGACTTTCTATTACAAAGCTCTGTTTGGCAAAAGCAACTGCATCAACAACTGGTTTCATTGTTACAGCAGGTTAAGCAATTTCCGCTGGAAAGCGGCGGCATGCTGATGTTATTCAGCTTTATCTACGGCGTACTTCATTCCGCCGGGCCGGGGCACGGCAAGGTGATTATCACCGCCTATCTCGCGACTCATCCCTTGAAACTGCGGGCCAGCCTGTTATTAACTTTAGCGGCTTCGTTGGTACAGGGCGTGGTGGCAATTTTGCTGGTTACCGTGGTGCTTTCACTATTTCAGCTTTCAACCCGAACCATTCATCAAAGTAATTTCTGGATGGAGAAGGGCAGCTATTTGCTGATTGTGTTGGTGGGAGGCATTCTTTGCTGCCGAGCTATACGGCAATTGAGTCGTATGGCAAAACAAAAATCTGCACCACAAATGATTAAAATAAATTCTCTGACACCGCTGGAACTCGGACATGTGCATAGTGCCAACTGTGGATGTGGTCATCGTCATTTACCTACCGCCGATGAGTTGGAGGTTTCCGGTGGATGGAAAACCAATCTAGCGATTATTCTTTCTATTGGTATTCGCCCTTGTTCTGGCGCAATTCTGGTATTACTGTTTTCTAAAGTGATTGATGCTTATCCGTGGGGAATAGCCGCAGCGATGGTGATGGCGCTGGGTACTGCCA
This sequence comes from Limnobaculum parvum, assembly GCF_003096015.2. NCBI lineage: Bacteria > Pseudomonadati > Pseudomonadota > Gammaproteobacteria > Enterobacterales > Budviciaceae > Limnobaculum > Limnobaculum parvum. The sequence continues at coordinate 939,071 of NZ_CP029185.2, forward strand.
CAACCATCTCTCTGCTAGCGCTGTTTGTTCATTATGCTCGACGGCTAGCGGAAAAAGTGACGGCAACCCGCCAGCGCCCTGAATGGAGCAAGGTGGCGCTTATTTCTTTTTCATTATTCGGTGGTGTGATGCTGATTCTGTTTGGCTTGGTTCTGTATTATGGTGTGTCGCCAGCGGTATCCGGTGGATTACGCTATTTTGGGTGATGGTATTCGAGTTTATTCACGGGAAATATTATGAGAACTATTTTCGCCCATCGGGGCGTGTCATCACTGGCGCCAGAAAATACCTTATCTGCCATTAAGCTATGTACTGACTATCAGGTGCGCTGGTTTGAGTGTGATATTGATATTCTTCACGACGGCACCATTGTACTGTTTCATGACTCCACTCTCGATCGCTGTACCAACCGTTCCGGTTCGCTGTTTGCATTAAATCGGCAAGACTTGGATCAGATTGATGCCGGAAACTGGTTTGGTGATGAATATCGCGACGAACGCATTCCTACTCTGGAACAGCTGATAGCGATGATGAACCAGTATCAGCTAAACGCCAATATTGAAATCAAATCCGGTGATGTCAGTGCAGAAGCCAGCCATCGTTTGCTGGCAGGATTAGATCGAGCGTTAAATCAGCTTGATGACGGGCGGGAATATATTATTTCTAGCTTCAATCCAATGCTGTTGGCGGAGTTTAAGCGATTACGACCTCAGGCTCGAGTCGCTTGCCTGTTTGAAACCCATACGCTAAACGATGATTGGCATATGATTATGGAATGGACAGGAGCGGAGTGTATTCATCCTCAAAATGAAGGGCTGACTCAACAGCAGGTACAGCTGTTTAAAAGTAAAGGCTATCAGGTCAATGTCTGGACGGTTAACACCAAAGATCGCGCCAATCAGCTGTTTAACTGGGGGGTGGATGGCATCTTCACCGATTTTCCGCAGCACTTACCCAAATATTCACAGCTCAATGACGTATAGATGACGTATAGATGACGTATAGATGACGTATAAAAAGCGAAGTTGATTTCTCGGATTCAGGGGGAAGAGATTGAGACTTGGGATCAAGAAATGAATACCATTATATTTCAGGGAAGCACAGTGAGGCTTCCCTGAAATAAAACAAGACAGCATTAACGCTTTAATGCATCGCTTAACTCATCACGTACGGTTGAAAGCAGAGCTTTCACCACGCGTGGATTACCTGCCACAACGTTGCCTGAAACATAAGAGTTATGTCCGCCAACGAAGTCAGTCACGATACCGCCAGACTCGCGTACCAGCAGTTCGCCAGCAGCAAAATCCCACGGTTTCAGACCAATTTCAAAGAAGCCATCAACGCGAGAAGAAGCAACATAAGCCAGATCTAACGCGGCTGAGCCGGTGCGGCGGAAGTCCGCGCATTGGGTGAACAACTTGCCAACCATATTGATATAGGTCGCAGAGTGCTGTTTTGCTTTGAATGGGAAACCGGTAGCCAGAACGGTGCCGGAAAGATCTTTCGCGTTTGTACCACGTAAACGGTAGCCATTTAGCTGCGCGCCCTGACCGCGGGTCGCGGTAAACAGTTCATTACGCATAGGATCGTACACCACAGCAACTTCCGTGCGGCCTTTTACGCGCACAGCAATAGAGACGCTGAAGTGTGGGAATCGTTTAATAAAGTTGGAGGTGCCATCCAGCGGATCGATAATCCATTGTACATCCTGGTCTTCTCCAGCCAGTTCACCGCGTTCTTCACTGATGATGGTATGTTGAGGATAAGCTTTACGGATAACATCAATAATCAGATGTTCTGCTTCGCGATCAACGTTGGTGACAAAGTCATTGTTACCTTTTTGGCTTGCTTCAACGGCGTCAGGTGTTTCATAAAACTTGGCGATCAGATTGCCGGCCTTACGTGCAGCACGTACGGCGATGTTCAGCATAGGATGCATGGGTATCTTCCACTAAATGTTAAAGAACAGAGAAATATAAAGCGGGCGAAGTATACCAGAGGATCGGCAAAATATATAGGCTGTGTTACTATTCATTCCCATAACTTTTAGCGCACAGAATTTTGTTTTTTATGTCAGAGCTTATCTCCGAGAAAATTGGACTGGATAATATCCGTATCGTGCTAGTCGAAACCTCCCATACTGGCAACATGGGTTCTACCGCCAGAGCCATGAAAACCATGGGGCTGACAAATTTATATTTGGTGAATCCACTGGTAAAACCTGATTCGCAAGCCATCGCTTTGGCTGCTGGTGCCAGCGATATTATCGGTAATGCCACCATTGTCGATACCTTGGATCAGGCATTAGAAGGATGCCGTCTGGTGGTGGGTACTAGCGCGCGTTCCCGTACTCTACAGTGGCCAATGCTAGAACCGCGGGAATGCGGCGTAAAAATGTGTCAGGAGTCATCTCAGGCACCGGTAGCGCTAGTTTTTGGTCGCGAACGAGTTGGCCTGACGAATGATGAACTGCAAAAGTGCCATTATCACGTAGCGATTCCTGCCAATCCGGATTACAGCTCGTTAAATCTGGCGATGGCGGTACAGATTCTGGCTTATGAAATTCGTGTTGCCTGGTTGGATCAGCAAGAGAGCAATAAACCACAAGCCGTGGTAGTGGAAGATGATGTTTATCCACTGGCAGAAGATTTGGAGCGTTTCTATCAGCATCTGGAATCGGTACTGTTGAATATCGGTTTTATTCGCGCGGCTCACCCAGGGCAAGTGATGAATAAACTGCGCCGCTTAATTAATCGTGCTCGCCCAGAGAGTCAGGAATTAAACATTCTGCGCGGGATTTTAAGTGCTATAGATAATCCCGATACAAGAAATAGGCAGAAATAATCCTGAATGAACACCTTTTCAATTGTTAAAATACGGGCGACAATAGCGGGCCTGTCTGGATTGAGCGGTGTTTTAGTGGCTTAATAATACCTGACTAAAATACTCAACTAAATAGTTGACTGAAATACTTGGGAATGCCAAACTACCTGCATCTTCAGAAACAGATGGGCATTAACAATGAGACTGACATCAAAAGGTCGCTATGCAGTAACAGCCATGTTGGACGTGGCTTTGCACTCACAAGACGGACCTGTCCCTTTAGCTGATATTTCCGAACGTCAGGGGATTTCTTTGTCTTATCTTGAGCAATTGTTCTCCCGTTTGCGCAAGAATGGTTTAGTGACCAGTGTTCGCGGTCCTGGTGGCGGCTATTTGCTGGGCAAAGATGCCGGTGATATTGCCGTAGGTGCAGTTATCAGTGCGGTTGATGAATCTGTCGATGCCACGCGTTGCATGGGAAGCGGTGGATGCCAAAGTGGTACGCGTTGTCTGACCCATACCCTGTGGCACGATCTGAGTGAACGGATCAGCAGTTTCCTCAATGAAATTACGCTGTCTGAATTGGTGAAAAATCAAGAAATTCTGGATGTAGCCGACCGTCAAAATAACGAAACTCAAGGTTCGGTTACCAGCACTCATCGTGTATTCGATGAGGCAAAAAAGATCAATCTGCGCGCTTAATTGCTAGTGATGATTGCATTATTTAGAAGCCGTGTACGGAGCAACGAATGAAATTACCTATCTATCTGGACTACTCAGCAACAACACCGGTCGACCCGCGCGTTGCCGAGAAGATGATGCAGTATTTGACCCTTGATGGCATTTTCGGTAACCCTGCCTCGCGTTCTCACCGTTTTGGCTGGCAGGCAGAAGAGGCAGTCGATATTGCCCGTAACCAGATTGCAGAGCTGGTGGGTGCCGATCCTCGTGAGATTGTGTTTACCTCTGGTGCTACGGAAGCCGATAACTTGGCGATTAAAGGTGCAGCTAATTTTTACCAAAAGAAAGGTAAGCACATCATTACCAGTAAAACGGAACATAAAGCCGTACTGGATACCTGCCGTCAACTGGAGCGCGAAGGTTACGAAGTGACTTATTTAGCGCCACAGGCTAACGGAATTATCGATTTAAGCGAGTTAGAAGCAACCATGCGTGATGACACTTGTGTGGTCTCTATCATGCATGTGAACAATGAAATCGGTGTGGTTCAGGATATCGCTACCATTGGTGAAATGTGCCGTAGTCGCGGTATTATTTTCCACGTGGATGCTACCCAGAGTGTGGGTAAGTTACCGATTGACCTGTCGCAGCTGAAAGTTGACCTGATGTCATTTTCCGGCCATAAAATTTATGGGCCAAAAGGTATTGGTGCTCTCTATGTTCGTCGTAAACCACGGATAAGAATTGAAGCTCAAATGCACGGTGGCGGCCACGAACGCGGTATGCGTTCAGGTACGTTACCGGTGCACCAAATTGTTGGCATGGGTGAGGCTTACCGAATTGCCAAAGAAGAGATGTCCACCGAGATGTCTCGTCTTCGGGCTTTGCGTAATCGCCTGTGGGACGGTCTGAAAGACATCGAAGAAGTTCACCTGAACGGCTGCTTAGAACAGGGTGTTTCCAGCATTCTTAACGTGAGTTTTAACTACGTTGAAGGTGAATCATTGATAATGGCCTTAAAAGATTTGGCTGTTTCTTCTGGTTCAGCCTGTACTTCTGCAAGCCTAGAGCCTTCTTATGTGTTACGTGCTTTAGGTATGAGTGATGAATTGGCACATAGCTCAATTCGCTTCTCTCTGGGGCGTTTTACTACTGAAGAAGAGATCGATTACACCATTGATTTAGTCAAGAAGTCGATTGGCCGCCTGCGTGACCTTTCTCCACTGTGGGATATGTTCAAACAGGGCGTGGATATCAGTACCATTGAGTGGTCTCATCATTAATTGATTTAAATCGCGCTGGAGTATCGGGCGCGATAATCAGCAGGAGTAATAAACATGGCTTACAGCGAAAAAGTTATTGAACACTACGAGAATCCTCGTAACGTAGGTTCATTTGATAATGAAGACCCTACCGTTGGTAGCGGTATGGTGGGTGCGCCAGCCTGTGGCGACGTAATGAAATTGCAGATTAAAGTTAACGATCAGGGTATTATTGAAGATGCCCGTTTTAAAACTTATGGCTGCGGTTCGGCGATTGCTTCCAGCTCTCTGATTACCGAGTGGGTTAAAGGTAAATCTTTAGATCAGGCCGGCGCAATTAAAAACACTGAAATTGCTGAAGAACTGGCGTTACCGCCGGTTAAAATCCATTGCTCTATTTTGGCAGAAGATGCCATCAAAGCAGCCATTGCGGATTATAAAAACAAACATAGTAGTAAATAAGCAATAAACGATAGAGGTTTGGTTATGGCGATTACCATGAGCGACAGCGCCGCATTGCGCGTTCAGACATTTTTATCTAATCGTGGCAAAGGCGTTGGCCTGCGCTTGGGGGTAAGAACGTCTGGCTGTTCCGGGATGGCGTATGTTCTTGAGTTTGTTGACGAATTACACGATGAAGATACGGTGTTTGAAGACAAGGGCGTTAAGGTAATCGTCGATGCAAAAAGCCTGGTCTATCTGGATGGCACCGAGTTGGATTTTGTTAAAGAAGGCCTGAATGAAGGGTTTAAATTTAATAACCCTAATATTTCAAGTGAATGTGGTTGTGGCGAAAGTTTTAACGTCTAGTCTGCTATCGTAACGTTTGTAGATTAAATACAGCATTCGAAAATGTCGACTTTGAAAAGTGCTCCCTTGCTGATAATCGGTAAGGGAGTTTTCGCCTAACTTATATCATCAGAGCACGTCATGGACTATTTCACACTGTTTAACCTTCCGGTCCACTACGTAGTGGATGCTTCATCGCTTTCATCCCGTTATCAGGAATTACAGCGTCAATACCACCCTGACCGTTATGCGACGGCTTCTGAGAGTGAACGTCTCCAGTCGGTTCAGCGCGCTGCAACGATTAATGATGCTTATCAAACGTTGAAAGATCCGCTGCGTCGTGCAGAATACTTGTTGTCTCTTAACGGAATCGATGTCAGAAATGAACAGCAAACCATGCATGATACCGTGTTCCTGATGGAGCAACTGGAGCTGCGTGAAGAGCTGGACGGCATTGAACAGCGTAATGTCAGTCAGAAAGAAACCGAATTAGTACTGTCTGCCTTTAGCCAACGAGTAGAAAAAATGACCCGGCAGCGCAGTGAGCAACTAAAACAAGAATTGGATAGCCAGAACTGGAAGAGTGCGGCAGATACCGTACGTAAACTGAGTTTTCTGGATAAGCTTCAACAGCAGGTCGAACAACTGGAAGAAAAGTTATTCGACGCCTGACGGAAATTGAACATGGCTTTATTACAAATTAGCGAACCGGGGATGACGGCAGCACCCCATCAACGCCGGCTCGCAGCGGGTATCGATTTAGGTACCACTAATTCTCTGGTTGCCACTGTCCGCAGCGGGCAAGCCGAAACGTTACCCGACGATCACGGGCGCCATTTACTGCCTTCCGTTGTGCATTATCAACATGAAGGAACGGATGTCGGCTGGAGCGCGCGCGCTCAGGCGGCGGTCGATCCTTCTAATACCCTAAGCTCGGTGAAACGAATGATGGGTCGCTCACTGAACGATATTGTTCAACGCTATCCTAATCTGCCTTACCAGCTGCAAGCCAGTGAGAATGGTTTACCGGTTATTGTAACGGCAAGTGGAATGGTCAATCCGATTCAGGTCTCAGCAGAGATTCTGACGACGCTGGCAAAACGTGCTCAGGATACATTAGGTGGCGATCTTGATGGTGTAGTGATTACTGTTCCTGCTTATTTTGACGACGCTCAACGTCAGGGCACCAAAGATGCTGCTCGTTTAGCGGGTTTGCATGTGTTGCGCCTGTTAAATGAACCCACGGCGGCGGCTATTGCTTACGGTCTGGATTCAGGACAGGAAGGGATCATCGCCGTTTATGACTTGGGTGGCGGTACCTTTGATATCTCGATTCTTCGCCTGAGCCGTGGTGTGTTTGAAGTGCTGGCAACCGGCGGTGATTCCGCTTTGGGCGGCGATGATTTCGACCATCTATTGGCTGACTGGCTGCGTGAACAGGCCGGTTTTGGCGGCCACAGCGATCACCAGCTTCAGCGTCAGCTATTGGATGCGGCGATAGCCGCCAAGATTGCGCTTAGCGATAGTAGCCGTGCTGAGGTTAGAGTGGGTCATTGGCAGGGTACGGTGACCCGCCAAGTGTTTGACGATCTGATTTCGTCGCTGGTGAAAAAAACATTATTAGCCTGCCGCCGCGCACTGAAAGATGCCGGCGTCAGTGCAGATCAAGTGCTGGAAGTGGTTATGGTGGGCGGCTCCACCCGCGTGCCATTAGTGCGTACTTTGGTAGGTGAGTTTTTTGGTCGCACTCCTTTGACCACGATCGACCCCGATCGGGTAGTCGCGATTGGCGCAGCTATTCAGGCCGATGTGCTGGTAGGTAATAAACCAGATTCAGACATTTTATTATTAGACGTTATTCCGCTTTCGCTGGGGATTGAGACGATGGGGGGATTGGTGGAAAAGATTATTCCACGTAATACCACTATCCCGGTGGCCAGAGCACAAGAGTTCACCACCTTTAAAGATGGCCAGACTGCGATGATGGTACACGTGCTGCAGGGCGAGCGTGAGCTAGTTGATGACTGTCGTTCACTGGCACGTTTTACACTGCGAGGCTTACCGCCAATGCCCGCCGGTGGTGCACATATTCGCATTACCTATCAGGTGGATGCGGATGGTTTACTTAGCGTTACGGCGATGGAAAAGTCCACCAACGTACAGGCGTCGATTCAAGTGAAACCGTCTTATGGCCTAAGCGACGATGAAATCGCCACCATGATTAAAGACTCAATGACCAACGCACAGCAAGATGTTAGCGCTCGTATGCTGGCGGAACAAAAAGTAGAGGCCGCCCGCGTACTGGAAAGCCTGAATGCTGCTTTGAACAGCGATAGCGAACTGCTCACTGAAACTGAACGCGTCGAAATAGATAGCGCTATCAGACAACTACAAACTGTTATGCAGGGTAGTGATGCTGCGAAGATAGAGGCGTCTATTAAGACACTGGATTCTGTAACTCAAGATTTTGCCGCCCGCCGTATGGATTCATCAATACGTCGTGCTTTGGCGGGTCATTCTGTAGATGAGGTTTAAGCATGCCTAAGATAGTGTTCCTACCCCATCAGGACTTATGTCCAGACGGTGCGGTTGTCGAAGCAAAAGAGGGTGAAACCATATTAGACGCCGCGTTACGTAACGGTATTGAAGTGGAACATGCCTGTGAAATGTCCTGTGCTTGTACTACCTGCCACTGCGTTGTGCGTGAAGGATTTGATTCACTGGCGGAAAGCAGCGAGTTAGAAGACGACATGCTGGATAAAGCTTGGGGACTGGAGCCAGAGAGCCGTTTAAGCTGTCAGGCGAAAGTTACCGATGAGGATCTGGTGGTTGAGCTTCCTCGCTATACGGTTAACCATGCCCGCGAGCATTAATTGACAACGGGATATAAAAGATGAGTTTAACCTGGAAAGACAGTCGTGAAATTGGTGAAGCGCTGTACGATCAGTTTCCGGATACCGATCCAAAAACGGTACGCTTCACGGACTTACACCGCTGGGTGTGCGAGCTGGAAGATTTTGAAGATGATCCTAACGCCTCAAACGAGAAGATCCTCGAGGCGATTCTGTTAGTCTGGTTGGATGAAGCAGAATAACTATCATTGAATGGGGCCGCCTTTGGGGGCCCCTGTTTTATTGGTTTAAGTAAATATAAAAATAGCGGGAGCCATAACAATGACGAATCAATTTATGCCTGTTTATCTTTCCCATGAACCTGCAAATGCGGTTTGGGGAGACAAAGCCTTGTTGAGTACCAACAGTGACGGAATGACCATTCACCTTCATGGGAATGGCAAGCTGGGTGCTATTCAACGCGCAGCCCGTAAGATCGACGGTCAGGGTATCAAAAAAATTAAACTGGCGGGAGAAGGCTGGGATTTAGAACGCAGTTGGAGTTTCTGGCAAGGCTTCCGTGGACCAAAGGGCGAAAGAAACGTCGAGTGGGCGGCACTGGAGCAGCAAGAACAACAAGAGTTGGAGCGCCGTTTACAGATTATTGACTGGGTTCGTGACACCATTAATATGCCAGCGGAAGAACTGGGGCCTGAACAGTTGGTTAAGCGCACGGTTGATCTGTTCTGCAACATTGCTTGTGATGCAGTGAACTACCGCATTGTTAAAGGTGAAGCACTGCGTGAACAGAACTACATGGGTCTTTATACTGTAGGCCGTGGCTCTGAGCGCGAGCCCGCTCTGCTGGCTCTGGATTACAACCCAACCGGCAATCCAGACGCACCGGTATATGCCAGTTTAGTCGGTAAAGGTATCACCTTTGACTCCGGTGGTTACAGCATGAAGCAAAGCGCCTTTATGGACTCAATGAAGTCCGATATGGGCGGTGCGGCGACCATCGCCGGTGCATTGGCATTAGCGATTAGCCGTGGTTTAAAGCAACGTGTAAAACTGTTCCTGTGCTGTGCTGATAACTTGGTGAGCGGTAATGCTTTCAAGTTAGGTGATATTATTCGTTATCGAAATGGTAAAACCGTTGAAGTCATGAATACGGATGCAGAAGGGCGTCTAGTATTAGCGGATGGCCTGATTGATGCGGAAGCGCAAAACCCACAGATGATTATTGATTGCGCCACTCTCACTGGCGCAGCAAAAATGGCGTTAGGTAATGATTACCACGCGCTGTTTAGTTTCGACGATGCGCTGGCAAATGAGATGTTAAATAGTGCTAATAGCGAAAACGAACCGTTCTGGCGTTTACCGCTGGCCGAGTTCCACCGTAGCCAACTGCCATCAAATTTTGCGGAATTAAATAATATGGCCGGCGCGGCCTATACTGCCGGTGCCAGCACCGCCGCTGCTTTCCTGTCTCACTTTGTGAAAAATTATCAGCAGGGTTGGATCCATATTGATTGCTCGGCAACTTACCGTAAAGGCGCGGTTGACCAGTGGTCGGCGGGTGCAACGGGGTTAGGGGTTCGTGCGATAGCTAATTTGCTGCTGAAGTAGGGTAAGTCAGTCTGGCAACTCAGTTTTGTACCCTAAAATAGCCAATTTTGGGGAGGGACGGGGTTGGGGGCTACTTGGTGTAACTCAATGACAAACCAGATAAATTGGCTTTAATGAATATTCCGGCCGTAAAAACGATGTTGCTCATATTACCATTATGCTCGGCCGGAAGACCGTCTGCACTTTAGTTCGGAGAGCTCCGCTCCTAGTCCGCCTAGGGGCGGTTATGAAACATCTTGCGGTGTTTCACCCTGTGGGTCAGCGCTAGCGCTGTTCAAATAGGCTTTGCCTGTTTGTCGTTGGCTGACTAAGTCGACTCCAATGGCGACCTCTTCCTCCGATTGGCCGCCAGACATAAACCCATCAGACTTTGTCAGCAGTCTTGCCAAAAGACATTACCCACACTAAAAATAAGTTATTCTTGTTTTACACACTCATCTATTTTTTTAGCCATATTCCGGCTAATATGTTGTTACAGATCTGTTTATCACACCATCTTCATCTCAGAGAGAATCGCTTATGCGTCAGGGAAATTCTGATTTTTGGGGGCTGAGGGGGCTACTTCTGGCCTCGTGTTTTGGCTTCGCTTCTTTACCTCTCCACGCAGCACCGGAAGCACCACAGGTTACGCCTGCCGCAGAGCAGCAAACTTCTCGCTATGCCGGTAAGTCATTCACTATTCTTGATGCCTCTGAAGTCCAACTGGACGGCGCCAGTGCGATGGTGGTGACCTTTTCAATTCCGCTGGCGGCTAATCAGAATTTTACCTCTCTGCTGAATCTGGTGGATGAGGCCAGCGGTAAAGTTGATGGGGCATGGGAGATGTCGGACAATATGATGGAGTTGCGTCTTCGTCATTTGGAGCCTTCCCGTAAGCTGATTCTGACCATCAATAAAAACCTGAGCGGCGTTAACGGCATGAAGCTGGACAAAGAGTTCCAGCAAAAGTTAACTACCCGGGATATCGAACCATCCATTGGTTTTGCCAGCAGGGGATCCCTGCTACCGAGTAAAGTGATTACCGGATTGCCGGTCATTGCCCTGAACGTGAATAAAGTTGACGTTAACTTTTACCGCATTAAGCCAGAAATGCTCTCCGGCTTCTTGGCCGACTGGGAAGGAACAGGAGCAAAAAGTTACTGGGAATCCCAAGAATTTTTGAAAAAAGTCGATTTAGCCTATACCGGGCGCTTTGATTTAAGCCCACAGCGCAATACGCGTGAGCAGGTGTTGCTGCCCCTGAATAGCATTAAAGAGCTGCAACAGCCGGGGGTCTATCTGGCAATGATGCAGGAAGCCGGCGCTTATCAATACAGCAATCCGGTGACTATTTTCACCCTGAGCGACATTGGTATCTCTTTACACCGTTATCATGACCGTCTGGATGTATTTACCCAGGCTCTGGAAGGGGGGGAAGGCGTTTCCGGCGTTAAAGTTGAGCTGTTTGACGAAAAAGGTAACTCACTGGCTCAGGCTAAAACTTCGTCTGATGGCCACGCTCAACTGATAAAAGATGATAAAGCTAAAATCATGCTGGCCACCAAAGATGGGCAAACTAGCTTAATCGATCTGAATAAAGCGGCATTGGATCTGTCGGAATTTGATATTGCCGGGCCGGAAGGTTTTGCTACTCAATTTTTTGCTTTTGGCCCGCGAGATTTATATCGCCCTGGAGAAACGCTGATTGTTAACGGATTACTGCGCGATCCCGATGGGGCGGGGCTGCCGGACCAGCCGGTAAAAGTCGACGTGCTTAAGCCGGATAATCAAGTTACGCGCAGTTTTGTTTGGCAGCCGAAAAAGAACGGCTTCTATCAGTTTATGTATGACATTCCTAACAATGCAGCAACTGGCGAATGGTCATTACGCATTAACTTAGGGGACAAACAGCCCCGTTTCTATAAGTTTAAAGTTGAAGACTTCCTGCCTGAGCGTATGGCACTGGAGCTGAAGTCGGTTGAAGATGTTCCTGTATCTCCTTCTCAGGAAATCACTTTTGATGTTACAGGCCGTTATTTATATGGTGCGCCAGCTTCAGGTAACCGTTTGCAAGGGCAATTGTTCCTGCGTCCGGCGCGTGAGGCGGTAGCAAAACTACCTGGTTATGAGTTTGGCTCTGTTCTGGATACCAACCTGAGTCGTTCACTCAATGAGTTTGACCTGAAATTAGATTCTGAAGGGTTAACCAGCGTAACGGTACCGAGCGACTGGGCCGAGAGTAAATCACCGATGAAGGTGATTGTTCAGGCCAGTTTGATGGAATCCGGCGGTCGCCCTGTAACCCGCCGTGCCGAGCAGGCTATCTGGCCAGCCACTAACATGCCGGGCATCCGTCCGCTGTTTAACAAAAAAGAAGTTTATGACTACAAGACGAATAACTATAAACCTCAGTTTATGGTGGATTCTGACAGCTTAGCCGGTTTCGATATTGTTTATGCTAATGCTAAAGGCAATAAGCTGTCGGCGAATGGGCTGAATGTTCGTTTGGTTCGTGAACGTCGTGATTATTACTGGGAATGGTCTTCCGGTGATGGTTGGAGCTCCCGTTACGATCAAAAAGATTTAATTATTAATCAGGAAACTATATCCATCGGTGCCGATCAGGTAGCTAAAGTTAGCTATCCGGTGGAGTGGGGTTCCTATCGTCTTGAAGTGGAAGACCCTCACAGTGGCATGGTGACCAGCCTGCGTTTCTGGGCGGGTTATAGCTGGCAGGATAACACCGATGGTACCGGTGCATTACGCCCGGATCAGGTCAAACTGAAATTGGATAAGCCAGCTTACCGTCCGGGTGAGAAGGTTAACCTGCACGTTGAAGCACCAACCGCGGGTAAAGGCTACCTGATGCTGGAATCTAGCGATGGACCTTTATGGTGGCAAGAGATCGAAGTACCGGTTGGTGGCGCTAATTTTAACGTACCAATCAATGAAGAGTGGAATCGCCACGATCTCTACCTGAGTGCGTTAGTGGTTCGCCCCGGTGATAAGAATTTACAAGCCACGCCAAAGCGCGCTGTAGGCTTGTTGCACCTGCCGCTGGTGGATGAAAACCGTAAAATTACCTTGGCGTTGGATGCACCAGAGCGTATGCGTCCTAACCAAACATTGACGGTAAAAGTAAAAGCGTCAGTTAAAAATGGCGAGTTACCTAAATCGATCAATGTACTGATGTCTGCGGTAGACAGTGGCGTATTGAATATCACCAATTATGTCACGCCAGATCCTTATGAAGCCTTCTTCGGGCGTAAGCGCTATAGCATTGACCAGATGGATATCTATGGTCAGTTAATTGAAGGAAAAGGTAAAACGGCCAAGCTGAGTTTCGGTGGTGACGGTGAAGATGATGCACTGGCACGCGGTGGTAAAAAACCGGTTACCGTAGTGAAAATCGTAGCGCAACAGGCCATGCCGGTGGTGTTGAATGATAAGGGCGAAGGCGAAATTCAAATGCCAATCCCTGACTTTAACGGCGAACTTCGGCTGATGGCTCAGGCTTGGAGCGATGAAGAGTTTGGCAGCGCAGAACGTAAAATGGTCGTGGCAGCTCCGTTAATTGCCGATTTATCTATGCCGCGTTTTATTGCCGGTGGCGACCGTAGCATTCTGGCGTTGGATCTCAGTAATCTTACCGATGGCGAACAGTCTCTTAATGTGACGGTTGAAACTAAGGGTTTAGTTAAACAAACTGGCGCTGCGGAACAAACGGTTAAACTAACAAAAGGTCAGCGCAAAACGTTAAGCATCCCGGTTGAAGCTTTGAATGGCTTTGGTCAGGGGGATGTTACCGTTCGGGTCAATGGCTTGGTGTTGCCGGGTGAGCCTTCAACGGCGTTTGAACGTCACTGGACATTGGGCGTTCGTCCTGCAACGCCGGCGAAGACTAACAGCTACGCGATGACGTTGCGTGCGGGTGAAAGTTGGGCACTGCCACAGGATGCGCTATTGGGGCTATCCACACCAACGGTGGAAGGTCAAATGTCGTTGACTGCCGTGCCACCGCTGAATGTGGCGCAGCATATTCGAGAACTGTTTGCCTATCCGTATGGCTGTCTGGAACAAACCACCAGTGGGCTCTATCCATCGCTGTACACCAATCAGGCTCAATTGGCTGCGTTAGGTATCAAGAGCGATAGTGACGATGTGCGTCGTCACAACATTGATGTTGGTATCGAACGCCTGCTGGGGATGCAGAAAGATAACGGCAGTTTCTCTTTGTGGGAACATGAAGGTAGTGAGGAGTACTGGTTAACGGCTTATGTTACCGATTTCTTGGTACGTGCACGTGAACAAGGCTATTCAGTGCGTGAAGATGCGCTGAATAAAGCGAATCAGCGTCTGCTACGTTATCTACAGGACCGTAATCAGATCGAACCTCAGTATATTTCTAACGCTGCGGCGACCAATGCCGCTAAGTTTAGCGTGCAGGCCTACGCGGGACTGGTGCTGGCTCGTCAACAGCAGGCCCCATTAGGGGCGTTACGTCAACTGTACGAGCGTCGTAGCGAGGCCATGTCTGGTTTACCGATGGTTCAGCTAGGTGTTGCTCTGCAATTGATGGGAGATATGCCGAAATCCAATCAACTGATTCAGCAGGGCGTCTCTATGGGCGGCGCTAACCGTAATACTTGGTTAGGTGACTATGGCAGCGATCTGCGAGATAACGCCTTGATTCTGGCGCTGTTGAATGAATATCACCTGTTACCTCAGCAGCAGGATAGTGCTTTGATGTCGCTGTCAGATGCGCTAGTTTCAAACCGTTATCTGTCGACGCAAGAGCGTAATGCTGTTTATCTGGCGGGACGCGACTTACCAAAACGTGAATCGGCAGAGTGGGAAGTTGAAGTCTCTGGCGTTGAAAGTAAAGACTATGAAGAAACCAAGTCAATTTCTGCGCTGTATGATGCCAATCAGTTGGCAAAAGGCATCAACCTGACTAACAGCGGTAGCGTAACGGTGTACCCTCGAATTGATATCACCGGCTATCCATTGAAACAGCCAGCGCCGGTGAGCAACCGCCTGCATATTGAACGTAACTTCCTGAATCTGGATGGTTCCACCGCTTCTCTTGACCACGTTAGTAGTGGTCAGCTATTGGTGGTTCATTTGAATCTGTGGTCTGACAATCAGGTGAACGATGCGTTAGTAGTGGATCTGTTACCGGCTGGTTTTGAGTTGGAAAACCAAAACTTGGGCAGCAGCAGTGCCAGTCTGAGTGAAAGTGCGGGTGAGCTGATGGCATTACAAACCAAGATGCAAAGCGCTGAAATCAAGTATCAGGAATACCGTGACGATCGCTATGTTGCCGCCGTTAAAGTGGATGGTTCCAAGAGCAATCCGGTGACGTTGCTGTATCTGGTGCGCGCAGTAACGCCAGGTACCTATAGCGTTCCGGCTCCGCAGGTTGAATCGATGTATAAGCCTGAGTGGCATGCAATAGGTTCGACTCCGGCGAAGTTGGAGATTAAATAAGGTTGTAAATGGGGTGATGAGCATCGCCCCTCTATAGCTTATTTAAATTGGCGTTAGAGAATATTCCGGCCGTAAGGACATTGTGCCTATATTATTTTATGTGTGCGGCCGGAAGACCATCTGTACTTTGCACTGGTGTGCGTCGGGCCTACCTTCCCTAGGGGCGGTTATGAAACACCTTACGGTGTTTCACCCTCCGGGTCAGCGCAAGCGCTGTTCAAACAGGCTTTGCCTGTTTGTCGTTGGCTTAAGCCAAGTCGACCCCAACGGAAAGGTCTCCCTCCGTTTAACTCTGCTAATAATATTGGTTTGATATTGTTGACGTTGTCGAGCTAATTTCCGCTTTATATGAGTAACCGAATTGCGTAGTTTATTTTCCCGATGGTTCACATTTCGTTTTTGGCGTAGGCTGGCGATTGTTGTGGTGGTGTTGGTTGCCGTTACGGCGTCGGGGCTGTGGCTGGCGAATAAGATTTGGCCTTTACCGGCGCCGGATGTGCAAGTGGCGAAGGTGGTGGTGGCGGAGGATGGTTCCCCGCTGTGGCGGTTTGCCGATGCGGATGGGGTATGGCGTTATTCGGTTTCGCTGGATGAAGTGTCTCCTTATTATTTACAAGCCTTGTTGACCTACGAAGATCGCTGGTTTTATTCTCATCCGGGAATTAACCCCTTGGCTATTATGCGAGCTTTGTGGCAGAACTTGACTAATCAGCGCATTGTCTCCGGTGGTAGTACCCTTTCAATGCAGGTGGCTCGCCTGATTGAACCTCATGATAAAACTTTCCTTGGTAAGCTGCGGCAGGTGTTTCGTACTCTGCAACTGGAGTGGCATTACACCAAAGATCAGATACTGACGATTTATATCAACCGAGCCCCTTATGGCGGTACTCTACAGGGCATTGGTGCTGCAAGCTGGGCTTATCTGGATAAACCACCTTCAGAGCTTACCCGCTCAGAAGCGGCGCTATTAGCCGTATTGCCTCAGGCTCCCAGCCGTTTACGGCCCGACCGTTATCCTGAGCGAGCACAGGCCGCTAGAGATAAAGTCCTCGATCGTCTCGAAGAGTATGGAATTTGGGATAAAGAAAAAATAGCCGATATAAAACAAGAGAGCGTTTGGTTGGCTGAGCGCCAGGCCCCGCAGTTGGCACCGTTGCTTTCACGACGTTTGCTGGCAGAAAGCAGTTCCGATGTCATTCATACCACCATTGACGCCTCGCTACAGCGGCGTCTCGAAGATATGGTCATGGGCTGGAAGAGTCAGTTACCTCCCAGTACCTCCATGGGTATTCTCGTCGTTGACCATGCGGATATGTCGGTAAAAGCCTATATTGGCTCAGCGGATCTCAACGATCGCAGTCGATTTGGTCATGTGGATATGATTACCGCATGGCGTTCTCCTGGTTCCACCTTGAAGCCTTTTGCTTATGCGATGGCGTTAGATGACGGTCTGATTCATGCGGAATCGCTGTTGCAGGACGTACCGCGTCAGTTTGGTGATTATCGCCCCGGAAATTTTGACACCGGATTTAGTGGCCCAGTCAGCGCTTCCGACGCGCTGGTTCGCTCACTAAACCTGCCGGCGGTTCAGGTTCTGGAAGCTTATGGCCCCAAACGATTTACCGGAAATATGCGTAATGCCGGTATTATTTTGCGTTTCCCGCTTAACAGCGATCCTAATCTATCTCTGATTCTGGGCGGAACCGGTATGCGGATGGATCAGTTGGTTAGCGGTTACAGTGCGTTTGTGCGACAGGGCAATGTTGCAGCATTACGCTATCGACCGGAAGATCCTCTGGTGGAGCGCCCGTTAGTCTCCCCCGGTGCAGCGTGGATTGTTCGCAGAATTATGGCTGGCGAAGGTCGGCCGGTTCCCGATAGTCAGATTTCAGATATTACGCCATTGGCATGGAAAACCGGTACCAGTTATGGCTACCGCGATGCCTGGACTATTGGCATGAACGGCGGTTATCTAATCGGTATTTGGGTTGGGCGTCCGGATGGTACTCCGGTAGCCGGTCAGTTTGGTTATGCCACCGCGGTACCGATTTTGCATCAAATTAACCATCTGCTGATAAATCGTAATAGTCAATTAGCCAAAAATTGGCCAAAGGATCCGCGTCCAAACTCTGTCAGTCGTGCGGTCATTTGCTGGCCTCAGGGACAAAGTTTGGAGACTGGTGATACCAACTGTCGCCAGCGTCGTCAGGCATGGATTCTGGATGGCACTATACCGCCGACGCTATCGTCTATTGGGCAGGATACGGGTATTGGTGGCTGGTTGAACCTTTCGGTTAACGCCGAAGGGAAACGTGTTGCTCCGGACTGTAGTGGCGCAATATCACGTCGAATTGCTTTGTGGCCGGTTGCATTGGAAACCTGGTTACCGCCGTCTGAGCGCCGGGCCAGCCGTCTACCTGAACGTGATACTGAGTGCCCACCTATCAGTTACGATGTCAGCCCGCCATTGTTGATTCTAGGATTAAAAGACGGGGCGATTCTTAAACGGATTCCGGGAACGCAATCCCTTGATTTACGGTTGGATACTCAGGGAGGACGGGGCAAACGCTGGTGGTTTATTAACGGTGAATCTCTGATGGAAACCGAAGAAGACAAACCAATGATTCATACTCTGACGAATTCCGGTAAATATCAGATTAGCGTGTTGGATGAGAGTGGGCAGGTTAGCAGCGTAGGGTTTGTGTTGGAGTAATATTTATGTTCTTGACCTTATGTTTTTGCTCTCTCAGAACTCTGGAATTCAACCGACAACTGAATGAGGGTAGCACGCCGAACATGGATGTTAGGCGGGGCACAGCGACGTAGGGAGCGACTCTGTGTCGGTGCGTAAGCCCGAATGAAGGCGGAGGGAAGTCGCGTAGCGATCTGGATTCGGGTGCGAAGGTGAGGAGGCGCAGGAGGCGTTCGCCTTAATGCCTCTTGCCCGGCCACTTGCGCATTTGCTCATTTAGACTCAGTACTATTAGTGGACGAAATTTCCTCGATACTACATTCATCGCATTTTGCTTTAATATTGCACCTCAAGTCTCAATCTGCCGTTATTCTGCGCTAAAAATGCGGCATACCTCCAAAAATGTGTATTAACTTCGGTTTATTTTAAAGAAATGTTACATCCGAGATAGGCAAGCCTGATATCTGCTCGTATAATCAGCCACGAATTGCGTCTAGCTACAATGATTTACCCTATGAATTAAAGAATATAGAACAGTTATCAGTAACCCCGAGGTGAATATGTCTATCGAACGTACTTTTTCCATCCTTAAACCTAATGCCGTTGCTAAAAATGCGATTGGCTCTATTTACTCGCGTTTTGAACATGCAGGATTCACCATTGTGGCTGCAAAAATGCTACACCTGACTCGAGAGCAGGCTGCAGGTTTTTACGCGGAACATGATGGAAAGCCGTTCTTCAATGGTCTATTGGATTTTATGACCTCTGGCCCAGTCGTCGTGCAGGTGCTGGAAAGTGAAAATGCGGTTCAGCGCTATCGTGACCTGATGGGAGCCACCAATCCTGCCAACGCTTTAGCTGGGACGTTACGCGCTGATTATGCGGATAGTATGACTGAAAATGCAGTTCATGGTTCGGATTCACTTGCCTCAGCCGTGCGTGAAATTGCTTATTTTTTCAGTGATGATGAAGTTTGCCAGCGTACTCGCTAATCTGAACGAATTAATGATAGAAGCCAGAGAGTTATCCTTCTGGCTTTTTACTGATTTCAAGTTCATTTCAGCGGTAAATAAGTGTATCAGTTAATGACAAAATGATGGGGGCAATATTAAAACTCTTTTAATATCAAACAGTATTTTCGACCCTACCAGACTATGACTGAATATTCATTTTTAACTATGCTGATGCGCATAGAAACGTTTAACTAAAAGCAGTACAATGCCACCTGCACCATGCCCTGCAAATTAAGTATCGCAGGGGTAATTTTAATACCCTTTAAATTCTCTAGATTTTCTAGCGCCATAAAGTGTAATAACGAGGCCTTCAATACCATGTCCGAGCAGATTTTAACGTCATCTGACGCGGCTGTTTTATCAGCCAATCCGTCAGAAAAAATTAACTTATTAGATCTTAACCGACAGGCAATGCGTGAGTTTTTTGTCTCTTTAGGCGAAAAACCATTCCGAGCCGATCAAATCATGAAATGGATTTATCAGTTCGGTTATGACGATTTTGAGCAGATGACGGATATTAATAAAGTTCTGCGTGCCCGCTTACAGCAAGTGGCAGAAATTCGTGCACCGGAAGTGGTGGCAGAGCAGCGTTCAGCAGACGGCACCATTAAGTGGGCATTGGCGGTTGGTGATCAACAGGTTGAAGCTGTATACATTCCTGAAGAGGATCGGGCAACACTGTGTGTTTCATCACAGGTAGGTTGTGCATTGGAGTGTAAGTTTTGCTCAACGGGACAGCAGGGTTTTAACCGTAATCTGCGAGTATCTGAAATTATTGGTCAAGTCTGGCGCGCAGCCAGAGTAATAGGCCCTGCTCGGATTGCCGGGCAACGTCCAATTACCAACGTGGTGATGATGGGCATGGGTGAACCCCTACTGAATTTATCCAATGTGGTTCCGGCGATGGAAATTATGCTGGATGATTTTGGTTTTGGCTTGTCCAAACGTCGGGTAACGTTATCAACATCGGGGGTGGTTCCTGCTCTGGATAAGTTGGGGGAGATGATCGATGTTGCGTTGGCAATTTCGCTGCATGCACCTAACGATCAAATCCGTGATGAAATCGTACCGATAAACCGTAAATATAATATTGAGACCTTCTTAGCGGCTGTTGGTCGTTATTTGGAGAAGTCTAATGCTAATCAGGGGCGAGTTACCGTTGAGTATGTGATGCTTGATCACATCAATGATGGAACAGAGCATGCCCATCAGTTAGCTGAGTGTTTGAAAAACACTCCTTGCAAAATTAACTTAATTCCGTGGAACCCATTCCCTGGAGCCCCCTATGGACGAAGTTCAAATAGTCGGGTAGATAGATTCTCTAAAGTACTGATGGAATATGGTTTTACCGTCATTGTACGTAAAACCCGCGGAGACGATATTGATGCGGCTTGCGGCCAATTGGCGGGCGATGTTATTGACAGAACCAAGCGTACTTTAAAAAAGAAAATGAATGGGGAACCTATTTCAATTAAAACGCTCTAAAACACGATATGTTACAACCATATATGAAAGTGAATTATTGTTGTAGTATAGGGCGTTATAGATACAAGGACTGTAATATCAGTGCAGAAGATATTGTTATCTATACCGTTGTTGGCTGGTATATTGATGGGGTGCAGCAGCCAAAGAACAGATGAAAATGTCGCCGATATGGGACAGGCCGCAGAGATTCGACTAACCTTAGGTATGGCTTATTTATCCCAAGGTGATATTGTGGCTGCTCGAAAAAATCTTGAACGAGCAGTGAATTATGCTCCACAAGACTACCGGACACAGTTAGGCATGGGGCTATACCTGCAGGGGATTGGAGAGAATGAACAAGCGGCTTCGCGCTATCATTTGGCTTTGCAGCTAGCGCCAGATAATGGTGATGTGTTAAATAATTACGGTGCGTTTCTCTGTAGTTTAGGGCAGTATGATGTAGCGCAACGTTATTTCGAGCTGGCAGCAGCCACTGAGCGTCTCGATGATGTTTCCAATAGCCTTGAGTATTCAGGTTATTGTTTATTGCAGGCCGGGCAACCAGATGAATCAGATAAAAAATTAACCCGGGCAGTAAAGCAGAATCCAGAAAAGGGTGTGCGGATATTAAATACCGCGGCCCGTTACTGGCAGGAAGGCAAGCGCGAAGAGGCTCAGTCATTGCTTAACCTCTACCAGCAGGTACTTCCTGTCAGTGCTGAAAGTTTATGGATACAGATTCAATTTGCGGCGTCAGATAATCGCTTAAATGATATAAAACGTTATGGTAAGCAACTGGCGCAAGGTTTTTCACAATCAAAACAATACCAATTATTCTTAGCTCATGAATACTGATACACCGCAAGAAAGACAAACACCACTGGCTGAAATCGGTTACCGACTCAGTGAAGCCAGAAAAGCATTGAACCTCAGCCAACGTACTGTGGCGGAGCAACTGCGTTTAAAGGTGAGTACCATCAAAGAACTGGAGGATGGCTTAAATCCGTTAGATTTAGCGCCAACTTTTATCAAAGGCTACATCCGTTCTTACGCCAAATTGGTTCAGGTGCCAGAAGATGAGCTAATTGCATTACTGCCGAAAGGTGGCGCAGAAAAGAATATTATTGAAACTAACCGAATAAAGGGTTTTACGCTGGGTAAGCCGCGTAAAAAGGTTGACCGTTGGTTGACGCTATTTACTTGGTTGATTTTGTTCGTGGTGCTTGGATTGACGGGTGCTTGGTGGTGGGAAAACCATAAGGCACAGCAAAACGAGCTGACTCAGTCGTCATCTGGTGAACAAAACCAAATCCAATTGTCAGCTAATCAGCCTGATACAACACCGTCTAATGCAGTCACATCTCAGCCGTCTACGAATTCAGTAAATCCGGATTCGGCCAACAGTGCGCCTGTGGCTAATAATGTTGTTCAGATACCCTCTCCAGCTCAACCTACTCAAAATGTGGCTCCAACGCTGGAAGAAGCGGTTGCCGCTCAGGTCGCTGAAGCGGAAGCTGCAACGGGTACAACAGTACAGCCAGTGCAGGATACTAATGATATCTATATGACCTTTATTCAGGATTGTTGGGTAGAGGTGACTGATGCCAGAGGTCAGAGTCTATACAGCGGCCTACAGAGAAAAGATGGTAAGTTGTCACTATCCGGACAAGCCCCTTATCGGGTGAAAGTGGGTGTGCCAGCAGCAGTAGAAATTAGCTATAAAGGCAAACCTGTCGATATGAGCCAGTATAAAAGTTCAAATCGTCCTGCTCGCCTGACGTTAGCGGCTGAATAACAAATAAGGTTAACCAGTCGTGGTAGTTTTCGGGGAGAGCTTATAATGCATAATGAAACGCCGATTGTTCGTCGTAAATCAAAACGTATTTATGTAGGTAATGTACCTATTGGTGATGGCGCTCCCATCGCCGTTCAGTCAATGACCAATACCCGAACTACGGATGTAGAGGCAACGGTAAAACAAATTGAGTCGCTACAGCGGGTCGGCGTCGATATCGTGAGGATCTCTGTTCCAACGATGGAAGCCGCAGAAGCGTTTAAGCTGATTAAACAGCGCGTTTCAGTTCCTTTGGTGGCAGATATTCATTTTGATTACCGCATTGCTTTACAGGTTGCTGAGTACGGTGTTGACTGTTTGCGTATTAACCCTGGCAATATCGGGCGTGAAGACCGTATTCGTGCAGTGGTTGATTGTGCTCGAGACAAAAATATTCCTATCCGTATTGGTATTAACGGCGGTTCGTTAGAAAAAGATATTCAGGAAAAGTATGGTGAGCCAACGCCTGAAGCGTTGGTAGAGTCTGCTTTACGTCACGTTGAAATTCTTGACCGCATGAACTTTGATGCATTTAAAGTTAGCGTTAAAGCTTCAGACGTCTTTTTGGCAGTGCAATCTTATCGCTTGTTAGCAAAACAGATTGAGCAACCTTTGCATTTGGGTATTACCGAAGCAGGGGGAGCACGTAGTGGTTCGGTGAAGTCAGCGATCGGTTTGGGTATGCTACTGGCAGAAGGTATTGGTGATACATTACGTATTTCACTGGCGGCAGATCCGATAGAAGAAGTAAAAGTTGGTTTTGATATTCTGAAAGCGTTACGCATTCGCTCCCGAGGGATCAACTTTATTGCCTGTCCAACGTGTTCTCGTCAAGAGTTTGACGTTATAGGTACGGTTAATGCACTGGAACAACGTCTGGAAGATATTATTACTCCGATGGATGTTTCAATTATTGGTTGCGTGGTAAACGGACCGGGTGAAGCGTTAGTATCTGATATCGGTGTAACAGGTGGTCATAATAAGAGCGGTTACTATGAAAATGGTGAGCGCCAGAAAGAACGGTTTGATAACGATAATATGATCGATCAACTGGAAGCGAAGATCCGCGCAAGAGCCAGTATGCTGGATAAATCCAAGCGTATCGATATCAGTCAGGATTAATGAAAAATTGTGACACTATGCGTGACGATAGGTAAAAAAACAGATTAATCGGGCGGTATTACTGTGTAATAACCGCCTGTTTGCATTGATGTGGAGAGGGAATACCTCCTATAATTATCAAAATTTTAAAGCATATAGAGAATTGACGTGTCAAAGAAAATTCAATCTGTACGTGGTATGAATGACTATTTGCCAGAAGACACCGCAGTATGGCAGCAAGTTGAGGACATTATTAAGCGTGTTGTTGAGTCTTATGGATATAGTGAGATTCGCACGCCGGTTCTTGAACAAACGCCACTGTTTAAGCGTGCTATTGGTGAAGTTACCGATGTAGTAGAAAAAGAGATGTACACCTTCAGCGAGCGCGATGGTGAAGAGATAACATCGTTAACTATGCGCCCAGAAGGAACTGCGGGTTGCGTTCGCGCCGGTATTGAACGGGGTCTTATCTACAATCAAGAACAGCGCCTATGGTATTTAGGGCCAATGTTTCGTCATGAACGCCCGCAGAAAGGACGTTACCGCCAATTCCATCAAATGGGTGCCGAAGTATTCGGCCTTGCTGGGCCAGATGTGGATGCTGAACTGATTATGCTGACGGCTCGCTGGTGGCGTGAGCTGGGTATTTTGGATCATGTTACTCTAGAGCTGAACACTATCGGTTCGCTGGAAGCTAGAGCCAATTACAAAGAAGCATTAGTTGCGTTTCTGGAACAGCATAAAGATAAGCTGGATGAAGACTGTAAGCGACGGATGTATTCCAACCCGCTGCGAGTGTTGGACTCAAAAAATGCTGAGGTTCAGGTTCTGTTAAATGGTGCTCCAACATTGATGGATTATCTGGATGACGAGTCTAAACAACATTTTGCCGGACTGTGCGTATTTTTGGATAATGTTGGTATCAGTTATACAATTAATCCACGTTTAGTTCGTGGGTTAGACTACTATAATCGCACGGTGTTTGAGTGGGTAACCACCAGTTTGGGTGCTCAGGGTACAGTTTGTGCCGGCGGTCGTTATGATGGTCTGGTTGAACAACTGGGTGGACATGCAACACCAGGGGTTGGCTTTGCGATGGGGCTCGAGCGTCTAGTGCTATTAGTTCAGGCGGTTAACCCAGCGTTTAAAGCCGTGCAGGCAGTCGATGTTTATCTAATTTCTTCCGGTGAAGGTACGCAAATTGCGGCTATGAAGCTGGCAGAAACGATTCGTGATACAACGCCAGAGTTGCGTCTGATGACCAACTACGGTGGCGGTAACTTTAAAAAGCAGTTTGCCCGAGCCGATAAATGGGGTGCTAAAGTGGCTCTGGTTCTGGGTGAAAATGAAGTATCAGCCGGGCAGGTGGTAGTGAAAGACTTGCGTAACGGCGAACAACAAACTGTGGCGCAGGCTGAAGTCGCTGTGCATTTAGCAACATTGATCGGTTAATCAAGAGGGACACCGTGGAAATCTATAACAATGAAGACGAGCAGCTAGATGCGGTGCGTAACTTTTTCCGTGAAAACGGAAAAGCTATCGTGGTGGGTGTCGTATTAGGTATTGGAGGTCTGCTTGGATGGCGTTACTGGCAGTCGCATCAACATACCAGTTTAACGACTGCTTCGGTCTCCTTTGATAATGCTATGTTGCAAAGTGAGAATACTGCTGGTTTAGAGGCATTTATTCAGGGCAATGACAACACTTATGGTGTTTTCGGTGCACTGAAACTGGCTCAGGATCTGGTTGAGAAGGGTGATTTTGCCAAAGCTAAGCAACAACTGCAGTGGGCGCAGACTCATACCAAGGACGATAATCTATTGCCAGCCATCAATCTGCGTCTGGCGCGTATTCAACTGCAAGAGAAGCAGTTCGATGATGCGCTAAAAACGCTGGATGCCGTACAAAAAGGTGGTTGGTTTGCACAGGCTCAGGCAATTCGTGGGGACGTTTTAGTGGCTAAAGGTGATGCAAAAGGCGCTCGTGATGCTTATACGCAGGCGTTTGAAGATAATTCATCACCGGTACTGAAAGAGTTACTGCGCATTAAACTGAACAATCTGGCCGCCTAAGGGGATTTGAATGAAATTACGTAGAATTTTTTGCGTAGGGTTACTTTCTGTAACCATGTTGAGTGGCTGTTCGCTGTTTGGTGGTGATGATGACGCTGTAAAGGTTTCACCATTGCCGCAGGTTAATAACCAATTCTCACCGAATAAGATGTGGAGTACGTCAGTGGGGAATGGTGTTGGTGAATATTATTCTCACTTACGTCCTTCTTGGCAGGACGGGCGCATCTATGCAGCAGCGCGTAATGGTCAGGTCAAAGCAATGGATGCTGATAGCGGCAACCAAGTTTGGAAAACGGACGTTACTGAAAAAGCAAGCTTTTTCTCTTCAGATAAATCACCGATGTTATCCGGCGGGGTAACGGCGGCGGGTGCACATGTTTATGTCGGTAGTGAAAACGCGATAATTTATGCCCTCAATAGTGCCGATGGCACGTTGGCATGGAAAACGCTTGTTGCAGGTGAAGTGTTATCTCATCCGGTGGTTAACAATGGCTTAGTGCTGGTTCACACGACTAATGGTGTGCTGCAAGCGTTAAGTGAAGCGGACGGTAGCATTAAATGGACCGCCAACCTAGGCATGCCTCTGCTTTCTTTACGCGGTGAATCAGCGCCTGCAATTGCACATGGTGCGGCGGTTGTTGGTGGTGATAACGGTCGTGTCAATGCGGTATTGTTAGAGCAAGGTCAGTTAATTTGGCAACAGCGTATTTCCCAGCCAAGTGGTGCAACTGAAATTGACCGTTTAGCTGATGTGGATAGCTCGCCGGTCATTGTTGATAATGTGGTTTATGCTCAGGGTTACAATGGTAGCTTTACTGCAATGGACCTGCGTTCAGGCCAGATTATCTGGAAGCGCGATATGGGTTCAGTCAGTGATTTCTTCATCGACAGTGGCCGCGTTTTCCTAGTCGATCAGGATGATAAAGTAGTTGCTCTGTCGCTAAACGGCGGAACCATCCTGTGGACACAGAACGATCTGTTGCATCGTCAACTGACGGCGCCTGTGCTGTTTAATGGTTATGTTGTAGTCGGTGACTCAGAGGGTTATCTGCACTGGATGGATAGTGCAACAGGTCAGTTTGTTGCACAAAATAAAGTTGATAGTGATGGATTCCTGTCCTCGCCAATCGTTGCAGGCGATCGACTAGTGATTCAGGCTCGTGGCGGTAGTGTCTACTCCTACAACCGCTGAGTTAATCGTTATCCATAAGGCATGATGTTGCGTAATGATGCCTGTTGAAAAACGGCTCCTGACACCAGGAGCCGTTTCGTCTTCTATAAAGCTGGCGATGTTTTTTAATTAATCAGCTTAAAATCATAGAGTTATAAAGAAAGAGGCTTTAATAATGATCCCTGTTATCGCGCTGGTCGGGCGTCCCAACGTGGGTAAGTCCACGCTATTTAACCGCTTAACGCGTACTCGTGATGCATTGGTTGCTGATTTCCCGGGATTAACCCGCGACCGAAAATACGGTAAGGCCGAATCTGCTGGCCACGAATTTATCGTTATTGATACCGGTGGTATTGATGGAACTGAAGACGGCGTTGAAACCCATATGGCAGGTCAGTCGCTACTAGCGATTGAAGAAGCAGATGTTGTTCTATTTATGGTGGATGCACGCGCAGGGTTGATGCCTGCGGATCAGGGCATCGCTCAACACCTTCGGATGCGTGAGAAGGCGACTTTCTTGGTTGCTAATAAGACTGATGGCCTGGATCCTGACAGTGCGGTAGGCGATTTTTATGCTTTGGGATTAGGGGAAGTTTATCCGATAGCGGCTTCTCATGGGCGCGGTGTGACCTCTTTAATTGAGCAAGTGCTGGGGCCGGCCGTTGAGGAAGATGAGTCTGCCGAATCAGAATATGAACAGTTTGCCGGTATCGATGGCGATATTGGGGATGAAGAGTTTGATGAAAATGCGGTAGAAGATGAGGAAGAAGATACCTCTTATCTGGAAAATTTACCGATCAAACTGGCAATTGTTGGTCGGCCAAACGTGGGTAAGTCAACGCTAACTAACCGGATTCTGGGTGAAGAGCGCGTCGTAGTTTATGATATGCCGGGAACAACCCGCGACAGTATTTATATTCCAATGACTCGGGATGAAAGAGAATATATCCTGATTGATACCGCTGGCGTGCGGAAACGGGCGAGAGTGACAGAAACGGTAGAGAAATTCTCCGTCATTAAAACCCTACAGGCCATTGAAGACGCTAATGTTGTGTTGCTGGTGATCGATGCCCGTGAAGGCATTTCCGATCAGGATCTTTCCCTGTTGGGATTCATCATCAATAGTGGGCGCTCACTGGTTATCGCGGTAAATAAATGGGATGGCCTATCGCAGGAAATCAAAGAACAAGTCAAAGAGGCATTGGATATGCGCTTAGGCTTTGTTGATTTTGCTCGTGTTCATTTTATCTCCGCTTTACACGGTAGCGGTGTGGGTAACCTGTTTGAATCAGTCCAAGAAGCCTATCGCTGTGCAACCCGTAGAGTGAGCACTTCTTTACTGACGCGTATTATGCAAATGGCACAAGACGATCATCAGCCACCTTTAGTGGGTGGTCGCCGTGTAAAGCTGAAATACGCTCACGCGGGTGGCTATAACCCACCGATTGTCGTGATTCATGGTAATCAGGTAAAAGACCTGCCGGATGCCTACAAGCGTTATTTGATGAATTATTTCCGTCGTTCGCTGGAAGTAATGGGAACACCAATCCGTATTCAGTTTAAAGAAGGTGATAATCCGTTTGCGGGTCGCCGTAATAAACTGACGGCAACCCAACAGCGCAAACGTCGTCGATTGATGCAGCATATTAAGAGTCGTGGCAAGTAAGATTAAAGAAAGTAAAAAGGGGCGCAATACGCGCCCCTGAGTCTACCGACAAACCAGATAAATTGGCATCAATGGATATTCCGGTCATAAAATCTAAAATACTTATATTAGCTTTGTGCTCGACCGGAAGACCACCTGTACTTGGCTTTAGTGCATACCGGTCCTAGCCGGGTTAGGGGCGTTTGGTTGGCTTACGCCAAGTCGACCTCAACACCCGTCCCTCCCGTCAATTGGCTAACTTAAGAACTATCAGGCTTTGTCATCAATCTCAAGGGGCGCGAGCGCCCCTTTTGCTATGTTGGTCAGAACTCTGATTCCAGATAATCCCTGTGATAAAGAATGCTTATCAACCCGCTTCTGGTCGTTGATGTGGTTCCAGAGTTTTATCATCGACATCGGATGGAAGCTCAACATCAGTATCAATGATGAGAGGAGCCCTTGCTGTATTTGATTCTGCTTCAGCATCGTCAACTTCTGGTTCTTCTGCCGTTGCCATCATTCCATCTTTACGCAGAGAATCGACCAACTCGGATACTTCCTCATCCGCCACGCCCAGAACTTTCAGCGCTTCGGCACCAATATGCAGACTGCTTTCCAGCGTTTCAATGACAACCCAGTTCGCACCGGCTTCTAGCAGTTGATCTTTTAAATCTCTATCCAGTACTCTGGCCAATATCTTTAGCATTGGATAGAGGGTACGTAGCGTCGATACCGCTTTCAACGCACTGGCGTTATGGTCAATAGATACAATCACCATTTGAGCCTGCTCAACACCAATCACATTAAGTAGCTTTGGATCGGTGATATCACCAAAATAGGCTGGAACACCTGCTTTTTGGGCCTTCTTCACGACTTCTGGATTCTTCTCAATCACAATATGAGGAATTGAGGTGTCTTGTAGCATTTGCGCTAAGACATGGCCGGTATCGCCGTAACCGGCTACCACCACCCGTGCGTTATTGGCGGTTTCATCCGGCATCAGCGACTGGTCAACTTCGGACAGTAGACCTCTTCTGGTCAAACGGCAGCCGAAGGCATACAGGCTCGGTGTAAACGCCATACTTACCGATATAACGCCGATACCCATGATAAAGGTCTTATCATCAATGACACCGAAGGCTTTAGCTACGCCAAACAACACGAAACCGAATTCACCACCCTGACAGAGTAGGAAAGCGACTTTGGTGGCGGCTTCTTTGGAGGTGCCAAACAGTAGCGATAGTAAAAACAGAATAATAATTTTAATCAGCAGAATAACTGCAACATTACTGACAAACAGCAGCGGGGTTTGTGCCAGAGTAGCGAAGTCGATAGACATACCCACTGAAATAAAGAAGATGCTCATCAGCAGGCTTTTAGCCGATTCAACGCTGGCGTGAATTTGGAACCCATATTTTGATGTCGACAGCATCATACCCATGATAAATGCGCCCAACGCCATGGATAAACCGAAGTGTTCCATCACATAAGCTGCCAGTACGACAGCGAACATCACAAACAGTGAAAAGCTTTCACGATAGCCTTTACGCGCCATTCTGTTCAGTAACCAAGGCACCACATAACGGCCAAAGATAATCACCAGCAACAGTGCGCCAATAACTGAAATGGTCTGCATCCACATAGGGGAATCATCTGGCAGTACCGCAATTTTATCGGAAAGTAATGGAACCAGTGCTAACAACGGCACAATAGCTAGATCTTGCATCAGCAGAATAGCAAAACCAATACGCCCGTGTTCGCTAGAGAATTCATTATGTTCCTGTAATATCTGAATCACGAAGGCGGTGGAAGAAAGCGCCAGCGTCAAGCCAATAATGAAAGCCGCATTGGCTGAATTTCCAAGCAAATAGAAGTAGATACCGATGGCGGTGCCAGACAGTAAAATTTGCAGCGAACCCAGACCAAAAACCACTCGTCTCATTGACCAGAGGCGCTTTGGTTGCATTTCTAAACCAATAATGAACAGTAACAGGACGATACCAAATTCGGAGACATGTAGAATATTATCAACATATTCTTTATGGATAACCTGACCTGGTGTATGAGGTCCGATAATCACACCAGTGATCAACAAGCCAAGGATAGAGCCTAGCCCGATCTTTTTCGACAGCGTAACGGTAACCGCCGCAACAAACAGAATAATGGTAAGTAGTAACAAAGGCTCATTCATCGGGCATGTTTCCTGTTGTTGTTGCCCGGCAAAATATAGCCATCGGGAATGTGATTCTCCATAGAAAGATATTCCTTATCATCAATTTTATCGTTAGGTTTCATATTTGAAGTGTTGTATCACGCAGGGCTGAGGAGGAGGGTAAGCCCGTAAACACTAACGTCCGAGAGATTATTATACTCAACAGTTACCACTTATAGCAGATAAATTTATTGATCGCGGTAAACTTATTAATATATTTTATAAATATTTTCATTTGTTATAGTTATCAAGGGAATAATATTATTCAGGGCCTTATATATAAACCTCACCAAAAGGGTGGTGTTTACTTATTTGTTTTGGGCGATAGAATGGCAATACTTTAGTCTTATCCTTATAGAATAATAATATCTTAGCGATGTTTCGGCTCTAATGAGCTGTTTGAAGGAATAAACAGAAATGATGTCATGGGAAACATGGAGTTTCGCTTTTAGCGTAACGGTTCCTACCTTATTAATGATGTTGCTTGGTATTCTCTTGCGGCATCTTCGCCTGATTGACGACCGATTTTGCGATACAGCCAGCAGGGTGGTATTTAATATCGCACTACCTTGCCTGCTATTTTTCAGTATTGCAGGTAACCATGAAGATCTTCAAAGCCACCTCCCAATGATGCTTCATGCTGCGGTTGGTACTATTGGCAGCTTTTTATTGCTGGAGTTGGTTGCGCCTTATTTGGTTAATGATCCCAGAGAGCGGGGGATTTTTGTTCAAGGTGGTTTTAGGGGAAATGCGGCAATATTAGGGGTTGCATACGCGTCAATGGCATTTGGTAGTGAAGGGGTTTCTGTGGCTTCATTCTATATCGTCGTGACGGTCATTCTGTATAACGTTTTGTCGGTGATTACCCTTGCACGCAGTTTATCTACCGGACCGAATGGGCGGCCAAGCTTCACCAGCATAGCGAGAGGAGTAGCAACCAATCCTCTGATTATCGCTATTCTGCTTGCGCTACCGTTCTCTCTATATTCTATTCCTATTCCAGAAGTTCTAACCAAGACCGGCAATTATATCTCTGGGATAGCGTTACCTCTGGCGTTGTTGTGTACCGGTGCCAGTTTGGATTTTCGTGCGATGTTCCGATCATCAAATGTTGCCATGCTCTCCTGTGTTGCTCGGGTTATCGTGGTACCGCTATTGTTGTTTTTAGGTGGATGGTTATACGGCTTCCGTGGTGCTCCTTTAGGCGTTATATTTTTACTGGCGGCGACACCGACTGCCGCTGCCAGTTATGTTATGGCGCGAGCGATGGGTGGAAACCCCACGTTAGCGGCCAACATTATTGCGCTGACGACTCTGACGTCATTTTTCACCACCGCACTCGGTTTGTTGTTATTAAGAGGGAGCGGGCTGATTTAGCGAGGAACCATAATGGATACGCTCTGTCCCCACTGCCACCGAGCTATGCGCTGGAAGCAAGGTAATCTATTTTATTGTGAAGGCTGCTGTAAGGCTTATCAGCAGTTTGCCCTTTGTCCTGATTGCAATAAGCCACTGGAAAAAATGCAGGCCTGCGGTGCGGTAGATTATTTCTGCCAGCATGGCCATGGTTTGATATCGAAGAAGCGTATTACGTTGAATTACGCTGAAGATAAATAGATAAGTATTTTCGGGTCTTCACAAGCGCTTCCCGTTTAATATTTTAGTTTAATTGAATAGAAATGGGCGTCTTTATCGCCCATTTCTATGATGGAGATATTATTGTAATTTACAGTCATTGTGAGGATATGACTTCTTATTGCTTTTATCTTTATATACTAATGTACCCATATCGCCTTTGAGTGAAAGAATATATTGCTTGCTCACGTATTTTTCACCAGAACCTGACTGCTGTATTTTTAATGTGGATGTATTGCCCGCAGCATCGACAATCTTAACTTTATTTGAATTTATACGGGTAAGTTCAAATGTATAATTGCCCTCATCACAGCTATAGCTGGTCGTTTTTTGTGTTGAGGCAGCGATAACCGATGTTGATGCCATTCCGAGAATCATAATCATAAGTAGATTTTTCATTTCATATCTCCATATATTGTTAATTACCAATTTTTGGTAGTTAACAATATATCTCATTAATTAACTCAAATAGGTAAATTGATAATAGTAACTTAATGTAACAACATGGCTGATTGTTGTATTGATAATCGGTTTATGACTTGATGAATATCATATATAGGCATACAGAAAAATATGATGTTCGATGAGTTTTTTTGATGGTTTTTTAAATATTTATAATTACAAATAGAGAAATATTTTTCAGAATCAAGATTTATTATTTGTTGAATAAATACCGCTTACTTGGCTTTCAATCCAACCATCACTAAGACGAGTTTTCAACATATCTCCTGTTTTCACCTGCTTTGATTTTTTCAGCATTTTTCCATCGGGTGCGGTTGTCACACTATAACCTCTGGCAAGCGTTGCTAGAGGGCTTACCGCTTCCAACTGCGAATACCCGACACTAAAACGCTGGCGAGCGGCGTTAAGTTGTCGTTCTAGCGCTTGCTGCAATTGATATTGGTACTGTTGTAACTGCTGTTGGCAACGGTGAACTTTAACCTGCGGTTGGGTGTGTAACAAACGCTGCTGTAAACGTTCTGACTGGCGGTTTGCTAGGCGTAGACGGGTTTGCATCCCTTCTTCCAGCCGACTTTGCAGTTTCAATAGCGCCGTTTGTTGGCGGGATAATCTTAACTGAGGGTGCTGCTGTTGTAAGCGGCTGTCCTGACGAGTAAGACGCTGACGCAAATGGGTTAGATAATAATCCATTGCCATTTCCAACCGCTGCTGCTGGGACTGCAAACGACGGATTAATTCAGGTTGGTTACGGCTAATAAGTTCTGCTGCCGCAGATGGCGTAGGTGCCCGCAAATCTGCTACAAAGTCAGCAATAGTGACATCGGTTTCATGACCCACCGCGCTAACAATAGGAATCTGGCTGTTAAATATGGCCCGTGCAACCAGCTCTTCGTTAAAACACCAGAGATCCTCAAGGGATCCCCCGCCACGGCCAACAATCAAAACGTCACATTCATTGCGCTGATTGACCAGTTCAATGGTTCGGGCAATTTGTAACGTCGCTTCACTACCCTGTACCATGGTTGGATAGATGATCACTGGCAGAGAGGGATCGCGCCGCTGAAGGATCTGCAACATATCGTGCAGAGCTGCTCCAGAGGCGGAGGTAATAATACCAATACAGGTTGCCGGAGAAGGAAGAGGGCGTTTACGCGCTGGATTGAATAACCCTTCATCAGACAACCGCTGTTTAAGCTGTTCAAATCGCTGCTGTAATAAACCATCGCCAGCGGGCTGCATGCTTTCGGCAATCAGCTGGTAGTCACCACGCGGCTCGTATAGGGTAATGGACGCCCGCACTAAAACCTGCTGACCATTTTGTGGTTGGAAGGTCGTTTTGCGGTTAGCGGTACGGAACATCGCACAGCGCACCTGAGCTTTATCGTCTTTTAGCGTGAAATACCAGTGACCAGAAGAGGGTTGAGAGAAGTTAGAAATCTCTGCGGATAGCCATATCTGGCCCATCTCCATTTCCAATAGTTGACGAACCGTTTGGTTTAAACGGCTGACAGTAAAAATGGGGGGAGACGAAGGTAGTGACATCATGTGATGAAGATCAAACTCAATAACGGCGGCTTAATTCACCGATACTACATAGCTATACGCACTAATCAAGTTTTTTTGAAAAAAGGATGGTGTGGGAGGATATGTTTCTGTATACTTCCTCTGCAATATTTTATCTGTTTCTAAACCCCTAACCCGGTGAGATATTGCCCATGCTACGTATTGCTAAAGAAGCCCTGACATTTGACGACGTTCTGCTCGTCCCCGCTCACTCTACGGTATTACCCAATACTGCCGAATTATCAACGATGTTGACCTCAACAATTCGTTTAAACATTCCCATGCTTTCTGCCGCCATGGATACCGTGACTGAAGCCAGTCTGGCAATCGCTCTGGCACAAGAAGGCGGGATCGGTTTTATTCATAAAAATATGCCAATTGAACGCCAGGCGGAAGAAGTTCGTCGGGTAAAAAGACATGAAAGTGGCATTGTCAGTGACCCTATTGCCGTCACGCCGGAAACGACAGTTCGTGAAGTTAAAGAGCTAGCGCTGATTAATGGTTTTGCCGGTTATCCGGTGGTGACTAAAAATAACGAACTGGTGGGTATTATCACTGGCCGTGACGTGCGTTTTGTGACTGATCTTGACCAACCCGTTAGCGCATGGATGACGCCAAAAGCGCGTCTGGTAACGGTCAACGAAACCGAAGCTAAAGATCGCGAAACCGTATTCCAGAAAATGCATGAAAAGCGGGTAGAAAAAGCGCTGGTTGTGGACAGCAAATTTCATCTGCGCGGTATGATTACGGTTAAAGATTTCCAGAAAGCCGAACGTAAACCTAACGCCTGTAAAGATGAATTGGGCCGTTTACGCGTCGGTGCTGCCGTCGGTGCTGGTGCTGGCAATGAAGAGCGTGTAGCGGCACTGGTGGAGGCGGGGGTTGATGTTCTATTGATTGACTCCTCTCACGGTCATTCTGAAGGGGTATTACAGCGCATCCGTGAAACGCGCGCCGTTTATCCTGACTTACAAATTATTGGTGGTAACGTGGCTACGGCTGCCGGTGCCTTGGCGCTGGCACAGGCGGGTGTTAATGCGGTGAAAGTGGGTATTGGTCCTGGTTCTATCTGTACCACTCGCATCGTTACCGGCGTGGGCGTACCGCAAATTACGGCTATTGCCGATGCGGTTGAGGCGGTTGGTCACTTGGGTATTCCGGTGATAGCCGATGGCGGTATTCGTTTCTCTGGTGATATTGCTAAAGCCATTGCTGCCGGTGCTGCCTGCGTGATGGTGGGTTCGATGTTAGCCGGTACGGAAGAGTCCCCGGGTGAAATCGAACTGTATCAGGGCCGCTCTTTCAAGTCTTATCGCGGTATGGGATCGTTGGGTGCGATGTCCAAAGGTTCTTCTGACCGTTACTTCCAGACCGATAATGCGGCAGACAAGTTAGTGCCGGAAGGTATTGAAGGTCGCGTGGCTTATAAAGGTCTACTGAAAGTGATTATTCACCAACAAATGGGTGGATTACGCTCCTGTATGGGGCTGACCGGTTGTGGCACCATTGATGAACTGCGTACTAAAGCGGAGTTTGTTCGTATCACCGGTGCCGGTATTCAGGAAAGTCATGTGCACGATGTGACCATCACTAAAGAGTCACCAAACTACCGTATGGGGTAATTCAGATCGCTTCTGGATGCCAAAAAATTGAAGCGGGAGTGTGAGTTATCCACATTCACCTCTCGTATTCTTCTTGCCGACAACGCTATAATACCGGGCAATTTCTTCTTGTTCGGTCTGCTATCAGGCCTCACATTACCGTTTTTGGAAAGCGATACATGTCAAAAAATATTCATCAGCAACGCATTCTGATTCTGGATTTTGGTTCTCAGTACACTCAGTTAATTGCTCGTCGCGTCCGCGAAATCGGCGTTTATTGCGAACTCTGGGCATGGGATGTCAGCGAAGCGCAAATTCGTGAATTCAATCCAACCGGCATTATCTTATCCGGCAGTCCGGAAAGCACCACCGAAGCCGGAAGCCCACGCGCACCGGAATACGTATTTAACGCCGGTATCCCTGTTCTGGGTATCTGCTATGGCATGCAAACCATGGCAATGCAGCTAGGTGGTAAAGTTCAGGGCTCTGATGAGCGTGAATTTGGTTACGCCAAAGTTGATATTATTCATGACAGCCAATTTGTGCGCGATATTCGCGACTCCCTATCCGCAGAAGGCAAGCCACAGTTAGACGTGTGGATGAGTCATGGGGATAAAGTTACCGCTATTCCGGCAGGCTTTACCGCCGTTGCCAGTACCGATACCTGTCCTTTTGCCATTATGGCAAACGAAGAAAAACATTTTTACGGTCTGCAGTTCCACCCGGAGGTGACCCACACCAATCAGGGACTACGCCTGTTAAAACGTTTTGTACTGGATATCTGCGGCTGCGAAGTTCTGTGGACGCCTGCATCAATTATTGATGACGCCATCGAACGCATTCGCCAGCAAGTGGGTGAAGATGAAGTTATTCTCGGCCTGTCCGGCGGCGTTGACTCATCGGTAACTGCTATGCTGCTGCATCGCGCTATCGGCAAGCGTTTAACCTGCGTATTTGTGGATAATGGCCTGCTGCGTTTGAATGAAGCAGAGCAAGTGATGGATATGTTTG
The DNA here is from genome assembly GCF_003096015.2 of Limnobaculum parvum. Lineage (NCBI taxonomy): Bacteria > Pseudomonadati > Pseudomonadota > Gammaproteobacteria > Enterobacterales > Budviciaceae > Limnobaculum > Limnobaculum parvum. The sequence goes on from NZ_CP029185.2 coordinate 976,031, forward strand.
GCGATCGTTTTGGTCTGAATATTGTTCATGTGCCTGCGGAACAGCGCTTCCTTAGTGCACTGGCCGGTATTAACGATCCGGAAGCCAAGCGTAAAGTGATTGGCCGTGTATTTGTTGAAGTGTTTGATGAAGAAGCGTCTAAACAGTCTAACGTGAAGTGGTTGGCACAAGGCACCATCTATCCTGACGTGATTGAATCTGCCGCCTCTGCGACGGGTAAAGCACATGTGATTAAGTCTCACCACAACGTGGGCGGCTTACCAGAAGAGATGAAGATGGGGCTGGTTGAGCCGCTGAAAGAGCTGTTTAAAGATGAAGTGCGTAAAATTGGCTTAGAGCTAGGCTTGCCTTACGACATGCTGTACCGCCATCCATTCCCGGGCCCAGGCTTGGGCGTTCGCGTACTGGGTGAAGTGAAGAAAGAGTACTGTGATTTACTGCGTCGTGCTGATGCCATCTTTATTGAAGAGCTACATAAAGCGGACTTGTACAATAAAGTCAGTCAGGCATTTACCGTGTTTTTACCGGTTCGCTCAGTTGGCGTAATGGGGGATGGTCGTAAGTACGATTGGGTTGTTTCGTTGCGTGCGGTGGAAACCATCGACTTTATGACCGCTCACTGGGCGCATTTACCGTATGACTTCCTTGGTCGGGTATCTAACCGCATCATTAATGAAGTGAATGGTATTTCTCGTGTGGTTTATGATATTTCGGGTAAACCTCCGGCAACGATTGAGTGGGAATAGTTGACAGTGAGCTGAAACGCCTTTAAATAAGGTGGTTTCAGCTCCTTTTTATTTATTATTGCGTTGTCATTGCATTTTTTTCTACGGTTTTTTCTAAATATCGTGCCGTATGAGCATTATTTTGTTGGTGATGAATTTGTTTAAATAACGTCTGCTAATAAGCATTTTAATAAATTAGTAGCAACTCATTAAATTTGTATTTCTATCGTTTTTTTCGACATATCTAATTTACATTTCCTCATGGAAATATTTTATTTTATGCTTAGATATTAGAAAGAAATGATTTTTTTGACAACGATTGGTTATATTCAAAATTTTAATAATAGAAGATTTATATCCTGACGATACTGTTATTCCTGACCTTAGTCATATTGCTTCTTCTTTAGATTTTTTGATTACTATTCTTAATAGAATAAAGCACTTTGATATTATCCCGATCTTTATAAAATAAAATATCAATACCTCTGCCATCAAATTACCACTCTTCATTTTTTTATTATCAAACGCCATTGATTTTTTAAAAATGATTACTCAAGGAAGTTGTATCGTATCCGTATTATCTAGCGTATTTTTATTAGATAGTTGCTTTCTACTCGTTCATTTTAAAACCAAAGCGCTATGATATAATCAATAACATTATGATTCCCGTATGGACTTGTTAATAAAGGATTCTATTTGATGGCCAAAAAGGAAAAAATTTTACCAAAAAACATCAATGAACTACTGGACGCCGGTGATATTGATGAATTAAAAGCGATTTACGATAGCTGTGAGTTGGATGCTCGTGGGGGCTTGGTAAGAGAACGGCTTTGAGCCTTTTTAAGATCCCCGATGAATTGACTCGCTGGCTGATTGAGCAGGGGGCAGACATCGAAGCGACAGATAATTATAAGCGTACCGCGCTACATGAGCAGGCTGGCACTCTGTACGGTAATATTGAATTACTTTTGGCGTTAGGGGCAAACATTGAAGCGCAAGATTATCAGGATGCTACCCCATTACATAAGGCAGCCAGCGCTTATCGTGTAAATCACGTTCAGACATTAATTGCTCATGGGGCAAATATTTACGCTGAAGATCAGATGGGGCGAACCCCGCTAGCTGCTGCGCTTGACCGCTGTCAAAATGCTAACATTAACCGAATGGCTGATATCGCAGAGCTTTTGTTGGAGGCGGGAAATAAAATTCCACCAAAAATGCGTGAGCGTGTTACCAGTATCGGTGAAATGTTTGAATTTCACCGCGCTAATTTTTCTAAAGATAATATTGCTAAAACTGAGGCCGGCTTATCAAAGCTGTACCGCTTATTTGATGTTACGCCAGTGGCTAAACGGCAGATGTATGATGGTGTTTCTGATATCGTTGTCAGTTCTTCATGCTGGCAGCAGGCTCATCAGGAACTATGGGAACGTCTGGTACCTTCCAGCGGTAGCGCCGATACGGTGCAGGGTGAGGTGATTCGTGTCACTGGTCGCTTATCTCATGAAATATTGGATAACGGCGGAGCTAACTGGGATGCAGATTTTCGCAAAATGCTGAGTGCATTGCTGGTGTATTTTAAGTTAGGCAATGCGCTTGAGGCGGAAAAATGGGAAGAAGCAAAAACCATTGCGGCTCCAATCAAAGACGGTAGTGGTGATACAGAGGCGCTTTACCGTTTAACCGAGTTTGCGGTTGATTGGGTGAGGTTGAATCCAGTGCCGGTGGCCGTTGGGAAGGTGGAGTATCGGCGGTAATAACTCCAGATATTCAGTGGGCTTCATCACCTCTATTAACCAAACTTATTCAGGAAAATTGCAAAATGCTCAGAAGTTGCTTAATGACAATCATGCTGATGTTTTCCTCTTACGTGTTGTCGGCAGAACACTGGATTGATGTTCGCATAGCGGAACAGTATCAGGCCGAACACATTGCCGGCGCTATCAATATCCCGTTGAGGCAGCTTAAAGAGCAGATCGCCAGCCAGATAAGTAATAAGGATGATACGCTGCACCTTTATTGTAACTCTGGACGTCAGTCGGGAATGGCAAAGCAGCTCCTTCTTGAACTGGGATATACCCGGGTGCTGGATGAAGGAGGGATCGGCGGGATAGATCGTCCAAAAGAGAATCAAAATGGCGGTTGATAATCATCTCGCCAGATACCACGGTTATGTTACATAGCGCTCAGATTTATTCTTTTGAAACGATGATTAAGCCGAAACAGCTACGGATTCTTTACTAAAAGACGAAAAGGCATCGATTCCTTAGCTCAATAAATTTAGGGGGTTAAGCTAGTGCCTGACTAAATTGTTCTAACTGTAACTATATTATGTTTAATGATTGCATTTGATTGTCTTAAATCGCTTCATGCACTATTTGGGGTATGCCGTCGTCACTAAACGGCATAAATTGAAATAGGCATGAGGTTTTTGTTTATTGAAACTAGACAAAGGTTAAAACCAGTTAGAAATACAGCGGATATAGGCTAGCAGCCCCTGTAATATACAGAGAAATGGAGCGGTAAATGAAAGTGATAAAACTCTTTTTGATGATCGGCGCACTATCATGCAGTGCTGGTGCGATGGCAACGACTGTTGAGCAAAGCTGTCTGGATTATGGCAAGAAAGTGATGAAGCAGAACCCAGATATGGTGTCTTTGTTACGTCAGGCCAAGATTGATCCGCAGGATGTTGTCGTTGAACGCTTTGAAGGGAAAGTGGGTAAGCAGCCGGTGAGCACGGTTGTGACAGCGAAAATTCATAGTACGCAGGAAAAACTGGGAACAATTTTTTGCCTAGTTAATAACTCTCCACTGTATTTTCATTATATCCCCATTGAAGAGTAATCTGACTTAGCGGTTTAATCCGAAGTGGCTCATCCAATCATGGTTTTGGGTGAGCCATAGTTTTGGGATGAAAGATAAAAATCTTACTTCTCAATCAGCTGTTGCCAGCTATCCTTCAACTGTTCCGCATTGGGCGTACTATTGCAACTGGCTGGAAATTCTTGATTGGTTCTAGCCATATCGGCAATTTTTTCTGGCTGGCACAGCTCATCCTGACCTTTGGCGAACCCCTGTAAATAAGCGGTGCGGTTAATTTCTGCTTCGCCATACCATTCGGACAACACCATATTGTCTTTAACACCGTTACCTGTGATGGCTTCATAGTGACCGATTTCAAACCATTTTGATGGTAGTCCGCTGTTATCTGAACTGTCCAGTATGCCGTCTGGTGAGCTGGAACAGCCGCTAATAAATAACAGGGTGCATAATATCGCTATCATATGTTTCATCACATTGCCTTTGTCTTAAAGTTCCTGCACATCATATCAGGATTGAGCATCATATTGAAAACGATACCCAAGGCTATGACAGGCCCAACTGCTCTTTCAGTGGTTTTAGGTAACGGCGGCTGACAGGAATATGCTTTCCTGAGCGGGTGATGACTTCGGCAGAACCATTTTCTAATAGCTGAATTTCTCTGACCTGATCGAGATTGATCAAATATTGGCGGTGACAGCGTGTGAAAGCGGTTTTTTCTTCTAAAATTTTCAGTGTAAGCTGGGTATAACCGCTTTGCTGAGTACCAATGACGTGAACACCGCTAAGTTCGGAGCTCAAATATTCGACCTCTTCCAGACGAAGTAAAAAGATTCGGTTATGTCCGTAACAGGGAATATGTTTTAAGGTCGTATCGGTGATTAGTTGTAAATTATTATTTACGGTTTTTGCATTCTTTAATCGAGAAATAGTTTTGGTGAGGCGCTGAAGGTCGACCGGTTTTAACAGATAATCAAAAGCGTGTTGCTCAAACGCTTTTATGGCGTATTCGTCATATGCAGTGATAAAAACGATGTGGGGCATGTTGGCAGGGTCGAGCATTGCAGCCATTTCCAAACCGTTAATTTTTGGCATTTGGATATCAAGAAAAACCACATCTGGTTGCAAACGATGGATGGTTTGAATAGCCTCCAAAGCATTGCTGCACTCACCAACGACGGTGAGGTCGTCTACTTCAGAGAGTAGCTCAGACAGCTCTTCTCGGGCTGGCTGTTCATCGTCAACAATAAGTGCTCTAAGCATAAACCCTCCATTCGTTTTCTCTAGTTTAACATGGTAGCGGTTATCTGCGAATTCTCGTCATTGAAGACAGTACTTATTGAGAGCGTTTACCGCATTATCGGGGATATATTTTCAGATTAAAAAATAGAGTAAAAATATGTTTACAAAATTGGATTTAAAAGTTTACACTGGATTTGTGCTATCCTGATTTCTATCACTATCTGGTGTTTGGCCGCCAACGGGAGCGGCGATTATTTAAGGAATTACTATGATTATGCAGAAAGATGTACTTAACAACGTCAATATCAGTGCGGAGCAGGTTTTAATTACACCAGAAGAACTGAAAGCACGATACCCGCTGAGCGCCAGTGACGAAGTCAATATTTCTGCAGCTCGCCAGACTATCGCCAACATTTTACACGGCCGTGACGATCGTTTGTTGGTGGTGTGTGGGCCTTGCTCGATTCACGATCCTGATGCCGCTATCGATTATGCACATCGCCTGAAGAAACTGGCTGATGAAACACAGGATCGCCTGTACATCGTGATGCGGGTTTACTTCGAAAAGCCAAGAACCACCGTAGGCTGGAAAGGATTAATTAACGATCCCCATATGGATGGCTCATTTGATATGGAGCATGGCTTACACCTTGCCCGTCAATTATTGCTGAAGCTGGTTGAAATGGGATTGCCGCTGGCAACCGAGGCGCTTGATCCAAATAGCCCGCAATACTTAGGCGACCTGTTCAGTTGGTCAGCCATTGGGGCGCGCACAACCGAATCACAAACCCACCGCGAAATGGCATCTGGCCTGTCGATGCCGGTTGGTTTTAAAAATGGTACCGACGGCAGCCTAGGAACCGCGATTAATGCGATGAAAGCCGCTTCTATGCCGCATCGCTTTATGGGAATTAATCAATCAGGTCAGGTTTGTCTGTTGCAAACGCAGGGCAATCCAAATGGTCATATCATTCTGCGCGGTGGTAAGACACCAAACTACGAAGCGGAACACGTACAGGATTGTGAAGAGCAAATGCGTAAGGCTGGACTTAACCCGGCGTTAATGATCGACTGTAGCCACGGTAACTCCAATAAAGATTTCCGCCGTCAGGCTGACGTAGTCTACTCCTTGCTGGAACAAATTAAGGCCGGTAACCGTTCTATTATTGGAATGATGCTGGAAAGCAATATTCATGAAGGCAATCAATCATCGGAACAGCCAAGAGCTGACATGTGCTATGGCGTATCCGTAACCGATGCCTGCATCAACTGGGAAACTACCGACACCTTATTACGCAAAGTACATGAAGAACTGAAGGTAAAGACCTTAGTTTGTCCGTGATTTGTAGTGATATTTGTTGATATATTAGCCTACTAAATTCAGTCACCAGCAGGTGACTGAATTGTCTTTATCCGACAGCTTATCGGAGGGAGAGACCGCCGTTGGCGTCGTAGCAGCTTTAGCTGCCGGAGTGCCCCTAAGCGGGCTAGTTCCGAGGTTCTCCGATGCTAAGTACAAATGGTCTTCCGGTCGAGTACAAAGATAATATGGGCACAATGCCGCTATGGCCGGAATATCCTCTGAAATTTATAAACAACAAGACCATATCCTTATCCCAGGAGAAATACACACAATGGTGGCTGAACTAACGACACTGCGCGACCAGATCGATGAGGTGGATAAAGCGCTACTCAAACTACTGGCCAAACGATTAGATTTAGTGGCAGAAGTAGGTGAAGTAAAAAGCCAACATGGGTTACCTATTTACGTTCCTGAACGTGAGAGCAGTATGTTGGCTTCCCGCCGTAAAGAAGCTGCTGATTTAGGTGTTCCCCCCGATCTGATTGAAGATGTACTGCGCCGGATCATGCGTGAATCTTACTCCAGCGAAAATGATAAAGGTTTTAAAACCTTAAAACCGGAAATGGGGCCGATAGTGATTGTTGGTGGTAACGGCAAAATGGGGCAGCTATTCAGCAAGCTGTTTCAACTTTCAGGTTATCAAGTCCGGGTACTGGAACAGCAGGATTGGGAGAGGGCAGAGACTATTCTATCCGGTGCTGGCATGGTGATTGTTAGCGTCCCTATCCACATTACCGAACACATTATCCAGCGTTTACCCAAACTGCCTGATGATTGCATTCTGGTGGATATCGCGTCGGTAAAAAACCAGCCGCTAAAGGCAATGCTGGAAGTGCATCAGGGACCGGTATTAGGTTTACACCCCATGTTTGGACCCGATGTTGGCAGTCTGGCGAAGCAAGTTATCGCTTACTGCGATGGTAGAGGCGCAGAAAGTTATCAGTGGCTTCTAGAACAGTTGCAGGTATGGGGGGCGAAGTTACATGCTATTGATGCAGTGGATCACGATAAAAATATGGCCTTTATTCAGGCGCTGCGTCACTTTGCAACGTTCACCTATGGCTTGAATCTGTCTCAGGAGAATGTGAATTTGGCACAGTTACTGTCATTGTCTTCGCCCATTTACCGTCTGGAGCTGGCGATGATTGGGCGTTTGTTTGCTCAGGATGCACAGTTGTATGCGGATATTATTATGTCATCACAGGACAATCTGGCACTGATTCAGCGTTACTATCACTGCTTTGGTGAGGCGATTAAACTGATTGAGACGGGTGATAAAACTGAGTTTATTGAGAGCTTTAATCAGGTGAAGAACTGGTTTGGTGATTATGCAATACGCTTCTTAAACGAAAGTCGAACGCTGTTACGCCAGGCCAACGATAGTCGGCAGTAAATCAAAAGTTTCTCTTTTTGTACCGCCACGCCCGAATGGGCGTGGCGTATTCCTCGCTATACCATGACTTCCGGCATGTTTCTACCGTAGTAAATTTCTTGCATCTCTTTACGTAGCAAACGAGTGATATGTCGGCGCTCGTGCTGATTCAGATCTTCCGGTCTGGTATTAAACAGATAATGGTCAAGCTCGAACTCTTTTAGCATCATCTTAGTATGGAAGATATTTTCCTGATAAACATTCACATCCACCATATGGTAGAGGGAGGTAATGTCATCAGTCATAAAGTTCTGAATCGAATTAATCTTGTGGTCAATATAGTGTTTCACCCCGTTGATATCACGAGTAAAGCCGCGAACACGATAGTCTAGCGTAACAATATCTGATTCCAGTTGGTGGATCAGATAGTTCAATGCGTTAAGCGGAGAAATCACGCCACAGGTTGAAACTTCAATATCCGCCCTAAAGGTACATAGGCCGCCCTGAGGATGACTCTCTGGATAGGTGTGAACGCAAATATGACTTTTATCTAAATGCGCCACGATAGAGTCTGGCAGAGGGCCAGGATGCTCTGACCGATCAACCAGACTCGGATCCATCGGTTCTTCACTGATGAGGATGGTAACGCTGGCACCTTGAGGATCGTAGTCTTGACGGGCAATGTTCAGAATATTGGCGCCGATTATGGAACAGGTTTCGCTCAGAATCTCAGTCAGCCGGTTTGCATTATACTGTTCGTCAATATAAGCAATGTATTGTTCTCTGTCATAATCCGTTTTGGCATAGCAGATATCGTAGATACAAAAACTCAGGCTTTTAGTTAAATTATTGAAGCCGTGCAGTTTTAGCTTATGCAATTTGGTTCACTGCCTTATGTTTTATGGTTGAAGAAAGCGGTGTTATTGATTTAGGGCATCTTGTAAATACTGGGGCAGGGCGAAACTGCCAATGTGTATGGCCGGATTATAGTAGCGGCAATGAATTCCCAGTGACTTAAAGCGTGACTCCAACGTCGTCAAATCGAGCTGACGTAATAGGGGGTTTTGGCTTGCCCAAGCGAAGGTCATAATGCCACCGTAATAGGTGGGAATAGCAGCTTGGTAAAAGCTGGCATCTTCAAAATAGGTAGAGAGTTTTTGATGGCTGTTTACCGCTTCATCCTGCTGTAGAAAGCATACGCCGTTCTGGGCCACGAAGATGCCGTTTTCATTCAGGCAGCGAGCGCAGCCCTGATAAAACTCAGAGGTGAACAGACTCTCTCCGGGGCCAATAGGATCGGTACAGTCGGAAATTATCACATCAAACTTCAGATCGGTTTGGTTAACGAAGTTTACACCATCTTCAATCACCAAATTGAAACGCGGGTCTTCATAGGCACCGGCACTGTGATTAGGCAGGTACTCACGGCAAAACTCCACTACGTTTTCGTCAATTTCCACCATGGTAATATGTTCAACGCTCTGGTGGCGGCATACTTCACGCAGCATTCCACCATCGCCACCGCCGATAATCAGAATCCGCTTGGCTTTACCGTGGGCCAAAATCGGCACGTGGGCCATCATTTCGTGATAGATAAACTCGTCGCGCTCGGTGGTTTGTATTACCCCATCCAGCGCCATCACTCTACCCATGAGGTCATTTTCAAAAATGATCAGATCCTGATGTTCCGTTTTGCTGTGATATAAAGTTTTATTAATAGAAAAAAACTGACCAAAGCCGCTGTAAAGGGTTTCAAACCAGATTTCTTTATTTGACATCACCGCTAATCCTCTGGGCTGGATGAAAAAGTTAGCGCAACATAATAGCGAACTGGCGAGCGTTATGCACGATTAATGGCTATTTAATTGTTTTATTGAGGAAATTAGCCTGAAGCTAACGAAAGAAAAGGATTAATGCCCCCTACAGATGAAAACAGGAGACGAATGGAAAAACCGATGTGTTGCTATAACGGACAAGTTTAAAAGCACAGTACTGTCTGGGCTAATTATTCATGATGCCAAACGAATCTTTAGCTAACCCTGCACATTTCTTATCTTTATCGATAGGAATACGGTTTAAATCGTCATAACTTGACTGACCTAATTGCTCCATATTTATCTGGTTGTAGTTCGCTAGATCCCAATGATTTTGTTGGGCAAAATAGATTAAAGCGCGTTTTATTTCTGGAATCGGTAGGTCTTTATATCCGCACTCTTTTTTCAGATAGAAAAATACCGCTGTAAGATCGGCAAGCTCTTCTGCTTCTGAATCTGTTAATGCCTGACAGGTAGATGAAAACCCAATAAGCGACAGCAATAATAACGGTAAATTAAATAGGGATTTGTTGTTCATTGGCTAGCTAATAAGTTCATTAAGGTAATGACGGTATCATATAGTTAGGGGATGACAAATCTTTTTATAACGTTGTGATACAGTGAATTCAACATATTCATTCTGATTGAGTACCTGCTATTTTGTCCAGTTCCAGCACAATTTTAATTGTTACTATCCGCTTTATTATATTTTCATAAGTTGACATAGGTGACCGTCTGTCAGACAGGTATCTGGCCCGGCAATCGCTTTTCCCTCCTGAAAATCCAGCGTATGATGAGCCGAATATAAAATCCTGAAGGATGAAAGCCATGAAGCTATTTTCGATGCTGGCTGCGGCATTTCTCGTTTTTAGCCTTAATTCGGCTTATGCCATCACTGAAATTATCAATACTGAACAGGCTGAAAAGATGAATCTCGCCAGTTTGGGGGTCGTCAGCGATACGGTAAGAGTAGAGACGTTAGATCAGGCGGTGCAGGCCATAGGGGAGAAGGCGGAAAAAGCCGGAGCGACCTATTTTCGTGTCATTGGCGCTCGTTCTATTGATACCGCACTTTACTGGCGAATTTCTGCGGAAATCTATAAGTAGCTAATAATCTGTTGATAATAACGCCCGTCTGCATATGCAAACGGGCGTTATTTTTTAGTTAGCGACTGATGTTTTTAAACTGACGGGTCGTGTCCGTCAGCGCGGATTCTGTTGGCAGACGTTCCATTGAGCTGGCGCCGTAGAAACCATCGCAATCTGGGCAGTTGGCCAGAATGTAGTGAGCATCTTCTGGAGAAGAGATAGGTCCACCGTGACAAAGAACAATAATGTCCTGACGCACAGTTTTAGCGGCTTTAGCCCAAGCGTTGATCGCCGGAACACAATCTTCTAACCGCATGGCGGTTTCAGCACCAATGTTACCGCCAGTGGTCAGGCCCATATGGGGAACGATGATATCAGCCCCGGCTTCCGTCATGGCAATAGCGTCAGCTTCACTGAATACGTATGGCGTCGTCAGCAGGCCTTTTTGATGAGCCTGACGGATCATCTCCACTTCCAGCCCATATCCCATACCCGTTTCCTCAAGGTTGGCCCTGAAGTTACCATCGATCAAACCAACGGTAGGGAAGTTTTGTACGCCAGAAAAACCAACCCGAGCGATATCGTCTAAAAACACATCAAGATTAATAAAAGGATCGGTACCGTTGACTCCGGCTAAAACCGGGGTGTTTTTTACGACCGGCAATACTTCTTTCGCCATTTCCATAACGATATCGTTAGCATTACCGTAGGCCAGCAAACCAGCTAGAGATCCTCTGCCTGCCATGCGATAACGTCCTGAATTATAGATAACAATCAGGTCGATACCACCCGCTTCTTCACACTTAGCTGATAGCCCAGTACCGGCACCACCGCCGATGATGGGTTCTTTACGAGCAATCATGGTGCGAAATTTTTGCAATAGCTCTTCACGGGTAAAACGTGACATAAGGACTCCTTATTTTTTGTTCCAGATTTGGTTAAATTGGTTAACAGCCTCATCAGCAAAACGCGGATCGTTAATATTATAAGGAACGCGGATCAGACGACGACGTTCAGTTTGGATCACGGTTTTTTCTAGCGCTTCAAACAAGGCGGCGTCATTTTCTGGTGACCAGAATAGTTGGCCCGGTGCATCTAATGCTGAAACGCCGCCTTCAGGTATTAAAAAACGGACTTCGCCGTTACAGGCATTCAGTTTACGGCCTATCCATTCCCCCATCAGTTGATTTTCCTCTTTGGTGGTACGCATTAGCGTTACCTGAGCATTATGGGGATAGAACAGGCGGTCTTTATAGTGAGCCGGTATGGTATTGGGGTTGCCGAAATTAACCATGTCCAGCGCACCGCAGGAGCCAACATAAGGAAGTTCGGTTTGGGCCACAATATCCAAACGGTCAGGGCCACAGGCAAGCACTCCGCCAAACAGCAGGTCACAGATTTCAGTCGTGGTAATATCCAGCAGTCCGTTCAGCAAATGGCTGGCAGCCAGTTTTTCCATTGCGGTGCCGCCGGTTCCGGTTGCGTGGAAAGTCAGACAGTCAAACTTATCGATTAGCTGGGCTGAAATGGCTTGCATGCAGGGGGTTGTCACACCAAACATCGTCAGGCCCAGAGCCGGTTTCTCATTTTTAGCTTGAGGAATAACGAATTTCACCGCGCCGGCAATGCTATGGGCGGCATTGGCCAATACCTGACGAGAAATTCGGTTCAGACCGGCAATATCGGTCACGGAATAGAGCATGGCGATATCGCTAGCACCGATGTAGTTTGATACATCGCCAGAAGCCATGGTGGAAACCATTAGCTTAGGTAAGCCAATCGGCAGGGCTTGCATTGCAGGCGTAATCAGAGCTGTACCTCCCGAACCGCCAAGGCCGATAATTCCTGCTATATCATCTCGGGATAGCATAAATTTTTCAAAAGCTTGAGCCATTGCCACCATCGATTTTCCACGGTCATCGCAAAACACGCTTTTGGCACCCTGAGGATGATGATGAGCAATTTCTTGAGCTGAAAAGGTCGTATCAAAATGACTATCTGGTGATTTGGTCGATAAATCCACGGTGGTGACTAAAAGGTCAGTTGCATTAATCAGGTCGCAAATGTAAAAAGCCTCTTCACTTTTTGTATCAAAAGTCGTTGCAACATAAACAGTTTTTCTTTTCATCGTAACACTTCCTTGGCTCTGAATTTATTTAGACGAGGTATAAGCTAGTAAACGTAACATACTGTACCCCATGTATGTAAAATAGCCATAATGAGACTAGAGTATCATATTAAAAATGAGAAATGACTTACAAAATGAAAAAAAAGTCGCTTCAAATGAAGGGCAACCAACAACGTTAACTCGCGCTCGGGCCCGTACGTTAACCAAGCTCATTTCCACTGCGATGGTAATGCTTGAGAAGGGATGGTTCCCCTCCATTACCGAGCTGGCAAATGAAGCAGGGGTTTCTCGTGCCACAGCTTATCGCTATTTTCCTACTCAAAGTGCTTTGGTTTCGACGATTGTCGATGAAAGTTTAGGGCCAATACAAGAGTGGCGGCCTCAGCAAGATACAGTAAGTGAGCGAATTTCGGCTTTATTGTCATTTGCTTATCCGCAGATGGAAAAGCATGAAGGTGCATTGAGAGCGGCTTTACGCGTCTCTTTGCAGCAGTGGGCCGATTTACGCGCCCAGAAGTTGGATAAAGTAGCAGATCAAGAAAAATTGTTTGTCCGGGGTAATCGTAAACGTTTAGTTGAGATGGCGGCGGAACCGCTGAAAAACCGGGTAACGGAAGCGGATTTGGATCGCATGAAACATGCCTTCTCGTTAATTTATGGTTCAGAAGTTTTTCTGGTGTTTAAGGACATCTGGAACCTAGAGTCAGATCAAATTCAGGATATCGTTCAGTGGATGGGGAAAGCCATTGTTCGTCAGGTAGAAGAAGATGCTGGGTTAAAAAATTAATGATCTGGCCGGTTAATTCTTTCGTTAACCGGCTATTTTTATACATAAATAGATTTTTTCAACAAGAACGGCGACTAAAGCACGCATCGCGCCAGTGAAAGAGTTGTGGTAAACTCTGTTGCTTTCTTTCAGCCAAAGGATCTACGTTCAGGCAAACTGAACGGATTTTTCTATGAAACACATTGTTGAAGTTATGATTTCCGAGCAAGACGTGAAAGTGCGTATTGCTGAACTCGCCACCCAAATTAATCAACACTATCGCGATAGCGGCAAAGAGCTGGTCCTGGTTGGGCTACTGCGAGGTTCGTTCATTTTTATGGCTGACCTATGCCGTATGATCACGGTAAATCACGAAGTCGATTTTATGACCGCTTCTAGCTATGGCAGCGGCATGAGCAGCAATCGTGACGTCAAGATTCTGAAAGATTTAGATGAAGATATTCGTGGTAAAGATGTGCTGATCGTTGAGGATATCATTGATACCGGCTATACCCTGACCAAAGTGCGTGAAATTTTGCAGTTGCGAGAGCCTAACTCTATCGCGCTGTGCACCCTGCTAGATAAGCCATCGCGCCGTGAAGTCCCGGTGCCAATCGACTATATTGGTTTCTCGATTGAAGATGAATTTGTGGTTGGCTACGGCATTGACTACGCACAACGTTATCGCCATCTGCCTTATATTGGTAAGGTTGTGCTGCTGGACGAATAATTGCCGATAAAAATAAAAGCGGAATCGCCATTGTTCAGCCATTCCGCTTTTATTGTCTTGCTGACGGGGGTTATTTACTGTCCGTTGCCAACAAGTTAGATATCGCTTTGCGATACAGTAGCTCGAGGGATTCACGGCTATTAGCACTGACTTCTAAATCGCGTAATTTGCCATCCTGCATACCGTACACCCATCCATGAATCAGTACTTTTTGCCCACGTTTCCAAGCAGACTGAACGATAGTGGAGTGGCCTAGGTTATACACTTGCTCAACCACGTTGATCTCACTTAACAGGTCGGCGCGTTTTTCTGGCGGTAGTTCACCAATCAGTGAGCTGTGTTTATACCAGAGATCGCGAATGTGTAGCAGCCAGTTATTAATCAGGCCCAGCTCCGGGTTGTTAATTGCCGCTGTTACCCCGCCACAATCGTAGTGACCACAAATAATAATGTGTTCCACTTCCAGCACTTCAACGGCGTATTGAACTACGGATAAGCAGTTAAGATCGGTATGGATGACCAAGTTAGCAACATTACGGTGTACAAACAGTTCGCCTGGTTCTAGACCGGTTAACCGTTCTGCGGGAACACGACTGTCCGAGCAACCAATCCATAAAAAGCGTGGCCGTTGTGCCAATGCCAAACGCTCAAAAAATTCGGGGTCGTCCTTGCTGATACTGGCTGACCAGACCTCATTATTATGCATTAGTCGTTCTATTTCTTTCATACAGTTTAATAGCTCGTAGTTTTTAATGGCGTTAATATAAGGTAATGGTGGTACTTTTCAAAACAGAACCACGGATTGACTATCGTTTTATAGTGTTGCAGGTTATTCATACTGACGGTGCGGGCGTCTATGGCAATCAGCGAAGATAGCTGGCCTGACTCGTTGGGGCAGTAGGATAACAGCAAGATGATTATGTTATACCTGATTGATATGTTTCAAAAGTGTTAATGTTTAAATTGTTAACTTTTGATGTAACGATTAAGCTAGCACAATAAAGAACAGTCGTATTTTTCAGCCTGTTTCTATTTTTTGCATCGATACAAGGTAATCCTTAATTTATGACATACGCGTTGGAGTTATCGCAATTAAGTAAAGTTTACGCCGGTGGTGTGGAGGCATTGCGAGGCATAAATCTGAACGTGGAAGCCGGCGATTTTTATGCGCTGCTTGGCCCTAATGGAGCCGGTAAATCCACAACAATTGGCATTATCAGCTCTCTGGTGAATAAAAGCGCAGGTCATGTGCGCGTGTTTGGCTACGACATCGATAATAATTTAGTGAATGCCAAACGCCAGTTGGGTCTGGTTCCTCAGGAGTTTAACTTTAACCCGTTCGAAACGGTTATGCAGATTGTGATAACTCAGGCGGGATATTATGGCGTTCCTCGCCAAGAGGCATTGTCTCGTGCTAAAACCTATCTGCAACGTTTAGAGTTATGGGAAAAGCGCAATGAGAAAGCTATGCGCCTTTCCGGAGGGATGAAACGTCGTCTGATGATTGCTCGTGCGTTAATGCATCAGCCAAAGCTGCTAATTCTTGATGAACCAACCGCCGGTGTTGATATCGAGCTGCGTCGCTCAATGTGGCAGTTCCTGAAAGAGCTAAATCAGCAGGGGATTACCATTATTCTCACTACTCACTATCTGGAAGAGGCGGAAATGCTATGCCGCAATATCGGTATTATTCGCCAAGGGGAACTGGTGGAAAATACCTCGATGCGCGAGCTGCTGTCGAAACTGAAGTCGGAAACTTTTATTCTCGATTTAGCGCCAAAGAGCCCAATTCCTCAGTTGGAAGGCTATGTCAGCCGTTTATTGGACACTTCGACATTAGAAGTAGAAGTTGAAAGAGAACAGGGGCTAAATAGCGTATTTGCTCAGCTTAGTGCTCAAGGGGTTTCTGTGCTGAGTATGCGTAATAAAGCCAACCGACTCGAAGAGCTATTTGTTAATCTGGTTAATGATTATAAGGAAGAGGCGGAATGATGAATCTCTACTGGATAGCGTTAAAAAGTATCTGGATAAAAGAGGTCACTCGTTTCGGCCGTATCTGGGTGCAGACTCTGGTTCCACCAGTGATCACCATGACGCTCTATTTTATTATTTTTGGTAACCTGATTGGCTCGCGTATTGGTGAGATGCAGGGCGTAGACTACATGCAGTTTATCGTACCTGGCCTGATTATGATGTCAGTGATTACCAACTCGTATTCTAACGTGGCGTCGTCATTTTTTGGTGCCAAATATCAGCACAGCATTGAAGAATTGCTGGTAGCACCGGTACCCACGCACATCATTATTTTGGGTTTTGTCGGGGGTGGCGTCGCTCGCGGTATTTGTGTCGGCGTACTGGTTACCGTGGTATCACTGTTTTTCGTCTCGCTGGAGGTTCATTCTTGGTGGGTGATTGCCGTAACGCTGCTGCTGACCTCCGTGCTGTTCTCATTAGGTGGGTTGGTGAATGCGATTTTTGCTGAAACATTTGATGATATCAGCATTGTTCCAACCTTCGTGTTGACGCCGCTGACCTATCTGGGCGGCGTGTTTTATTCGCTGACGCTGCTTCCTCCGGTATGGCAGATGATATCAAAAGTAAATCCGATCGTTTATATGATAAGCGGTTTCCGTTACGGTTTTCTTGGTATCTCAGACGTATCATTAACGTTGACTTTTGGGGTGTTAATGGCGTTTACCGTGGCGTTTTATCTGTTAAGCTGGTGGTTAATTTCTCGCGGACGTGGGTTGCGTAGCTAGCGGTAATTATGCCGTGGGGGCCCGAATTTCAATGCGGTTTGAATCACATCACATTTATCTTCGGGTTCTTTTGTTAAGGTCTATTCGAAAAGGATTTAGAAATGAAGGTTTTCAGTAGGGCTATCGCGCTTCTCTCCAGTCAAAAAGCAGACTAATCAAGCATTGGCATTAAGCACCGAAGATCAGATAGGGAAAATCCGACTTATGCTTCTCTGCCGTATCCCGACGGTGACGGTGACGTTGATATTGAACGAGGCGTTTGCTCTGATGTGGTGATCCGGGCTTTACATCAGCAAGGGGGCGATTTGCAGAAGTTAGTTCACCTAGATATGAAAGCCAATTTTTCTTCTAACCCACACCATTGGGGATTGACGAAACCGGACACAAATATTAATCATCGGCGAGTGCCGAATCTTGAAACTTATTTTAAACGGCATAAAATAGAGCAGCCAGTCTCACTTCATGCAAGGGATTACTTACCCGGCGATATTGTTTCTTGGCGTTTGGATAATAGACTACCCCATATAGGTATTGTGACTGACCGTTATACCCGCGAAGGCAGGCCGTTGGTGGTGCACAATATAGGTTCCGGAGCTCGGACTGAAGACATTCTGTTTTTATGGAAGATTAATGGGCATTACCGCTATTTCAGTCAATAGCGGTATGTGAGATGCGTAGATCCTATAATAACGCGCTTTGTTTCATCATCGCATAAGAACAATTTTCATCTTCAGTTCTACTATTTCCGGTGTTTTGTATTCCTATAAGAAAAATATAACTTATGCGTCTTAAGTCGCTTCTCATTACGCTGATTACATTACCTTTGTTTATATTTTCGGTTTACGCTGCGGCGGAAGGCGAATCGCAAAGTGATGATATAAAACCAGTTCAGGTACGCATTATTCGTGACAGCCAGATCATGGCTCAAGTTGGCAATGATATTATTAACGTGGGTAATCTGAACAAAGATCAGGAGATAATGGTTTACCCTCTGAGTCCTAACTATTATGAATTTACGTTCGGTAATGCTCATGGGCTGATCCCGAAAGATGCCGTATTACCTCTCAGTAAGTCGAAAAAAGCATTGGGGTTGGCCTTAGCCGATCTGCAGAAGCTAAACCAGAACTTGATTACTATTCGCCCGACCACGGTTTACGATCAGCCAAAAGATACCAGCAAAGTGTTTGGGGTACTGAATGATAATTTACGTTATCCGATTCTTGGTCGCTTAAAGGATGAGGATGGTTTGCTCTGGTATGAAATCAATATCGGTGATGATGCTAAATATATTCAGGCGGATGAGTGCGAACTGGATAACGGCGTCCCGGTACTGACTTATCACCACATTTTGCAGGACAGCGAGAATAAGTATTTTCGCCATACTTCAACGACGACCTCAGTCACGGCATTTGATAACCAAATGGCTTATCTGAAGGAGGCGGATTACCAAACTATCAGCCTGTATCAGTTAGAGGGATATTTGAATAACACCGTCAATATTCCTGCCAGAGCGGTGGTACTGACGTTTGATGATGGGTTGAAATCGGTTCACCGTTACGCTTACCCGATACTGAAAAAGTATGATCTCCAAGCCACGGCTTTTATTATTTCATCGCGGATTAAGCATAATCCTCAAACTTGGGATCCGAACTCTCTGCAGTTTATGAGTATCAGTGAGCTAAAACAAATTCAGGACGTTTTTGATATTCAGTCGCATACTCACTTTTTGCATCGTTATTCGGATGATAAACGACCGGTATTGTTGAGTCGTGATGAACATAATATTGAGTTGGATTTCGAACGTTCCCGTCGGGCGTTAACTCAATTTAATCCACGGGTGCAGTATATCTCTTACCCGTTTGGTGGTTATAACGACAATGCGATTCAGGCGGCGAAACTGGGGGGATATCATCTGGCGGTAACCACCGTTAGAGGAAAGGTCAAACCTGGGGATAATCCTTTTACCCTTAAGCGTTTGTATATCCTGAACTCAGATAGCATTCAGGCAATGGCGGAACGCATTGCCAATACCCGCTCGGATATTAAGCCAATGGTGCCAAAGCAATAAATTGAGTTATCAATTGGAGTTTTGCGTACTCGATATTATCAGACGTGTAGAAGATTCGGTTTCTACCGTCTGAGACAGCAAAAGTATCGTCGCCTGACGCCCTGTCAAAGCGACTTATCGCTAACAGTTGGTGTTATTGCGAGTGCTGTAATTATGACGAGAACCAAGGCATGAGCCCGTCAGCCGGTACTTGAGAGAGCCGTGAGGCGAGCGATACGCCATCAGGAAAAATCAGGTCTGGGGCAATATCGGCGAGTGGATAAAGCATAAACGCCCGGTTGTACATATCATAATGAGGTACTGTCAGACGCGGAGTATTAATGGTCTGATGGCCAAACAGTAAAATATCCAGATCCAGTGTGCGTGGTCCCCAACGATGGGCTTTTCTTTCGCGCCCTTGGTTCAGTTCAATAGCCTGAGTTGCATCAAGCAGGTTTTCGGCTGGTAGCTGAGTATCGAGTTCTACGACGGCATTCAGATAATCAGGCTGATCTTGTGGGCCTAGCGGTTTGGTGCGATATAACGGCGAGCAGGTGACCAAACGGGTTTGAGGGATCTGCTTTATAGCATTCAATGCCGCTTCAACCTGTGCCAGTGGCTGATTAAGATTACTGCCTAATGCGATAAATACCTGAGTCATTCTCTCTGTCCATTATGTTATTAAGCCTCCGTCAGGAGGCTTAAATTAGAACGCTATTGCGGTTTGGCAGTATTCTTGCGTGGCCGCCGCGACCTGCGATGGCGGGACGGTTCATCCCCCAGCACATTAAGCATGGTCTTTTGACGCTGCATATCAGCCTGTTGAAATTCATCCCACCAGTAACTAAGTTTTTGCACTTCGCCTTTTTCAATTTCGGCTCTGAGCAGCAATAAGTCAAATGAAGCACGGAATTTTGGATGTTCCATTAGCTTATAGGCTTTCTTACCTTGACGACGCGGCAGACGCAACTGCAATTGCCAGATATCCCGCACTAACGACGTTATACGTTTAGGGATGGCCAGCGTCAGGCACTGTTCATCCAGAATATCATTCATGGCAAGCGCAAAAGCATCATAATAGGCTAGGCCACTTTCTTGCGTTAGTTCCTGAGCTCGCTCAACCAGCGGATACCACAACATGGCTGCAAACAGAAACGCTGGATTGACGCGCTTACCGTTTTGCAGACGTTGATCGGTATTCTTCAGCACCTGACCGAGGATCTTCTCCATATTGCTATCGCCTTGCGGCGTAAAGTGCTTATCAATCAGCGGGAACAGCGCCTTAAACAGATTCTGTTCACGCAGCAATTGATACGTGGGGTAGCCATACCCGGCCTGCAGTAGCTTTAAGGCTTCTTCAAACAGACGTGCAGGAGGAATCTCTCGCAGCAAATGGGCTAAGCGGGTAATAGGTTCCGCTGTTACCGTCTCTATACGCATATCAAGCTTAGCGGCAAAACGGATTGCTCTCAGCATTCTCACCGGATCTTCGCGATAGCGGGTTTCCGGATCGCCAATCAGACGGATAACGCCCTGCTGTAAATCTTGCAGCCCTCCGGTGAAATCACGCAGGGTGAAATCATCAGCGCTGTAGTACAGGCTATTAACGGTAAAATCGCGACGGTGGGCGTCTTCAGTAATCGAACCGTAGACGTTATCACGCAGCAACATGCCGTTATTAGCCTGTTGAGATTCATTTTTATCATTGTTATCGCTGTGTACGCCGCGGAAGGTAGCGACTTCGATAATCTCTGGTCCAAACATAATGTGGGCCAGACGAAAACGACGACCAATCAGACGGCAGTTGCGAAACAGTTTACGCACCTGTTCTGGCGTTGCATTGGTGGTGATATCAAAATCTTTTGGTTTTTTATTCAGCAGCAGGTCTCGGACACCGCCGCCAACCAGATAGGCCTCATATCCCGATTTATTTAATCGGTACAGGACTTTCAGGGCATTATCGCTAATGTCCTTACGAGAAATAGTGTGTTGCGCACGGGGAATGATAACCACATCATTAACGGTGTGGCTCTGTTCCTGTATGTCTGAATCAGACTCTCGAGTGAGTACCTTGCGGCAAAAATTAGCTACGCGGGTAAAAATAGGGCACCTCGGTCATAGTGTATCTGTCAGTGATGAGCGGCGCCGTTTAGGAGACTCATCAAATAATAAAATAGTCGTCAGTAAACCACGTATGGTAAACGGCGGCTTATAATAGCTCACACTGAATCATTTGAGAATGGAAAGTATGTGGTTAGCTCCGGCGTTGCGGGGACGCGGCGATAGTCCCAATGGTCAATACCCCACGCCAGTAATGCTTCGATGGACGCATCCTGCCAGTCATCGGGTAGTGACTGTCCTAAAAACTGCATAGCTTCAACCAGTATCGGCAACGGATGCTCAAGGGATAACGGTGGGGCATGATTCTGCTTCGACAATTTATGCCCCTGATTATTTAACGCCAGTGGAAGATGGAAATAGTCTGGCACTTTCCAACCTAACTGCTGGTGTAGGGCAATTTGTCGTACGGTAGGCTGAATCAAATCGGCACCGCGTACAATTTCTGTTATCCCTTGAAAATGGTCATCCACCACCACGGCGAGATTATAAGCAAACAGTCCATCTTTACGATGGATAATAAAATCTTCACTGGCAAAGGCCGGTTCAACCACTAATGTTCCCAAATGGCGGTCATAAAACTGATAAACCGGTTGTGTCACATGTAATCGTAAAGACGCATCCTGCGGTGGCAGTGATGAATAGCGACAGTGCTCATCATAAAAGCCGCCGGCTTGCTGAATTCGGGCGCGGGTACAGTGGCAATAGTAGCAACGATTTTGCTGATAAAGCTGATGCAGAATCTGACGATAGTCGTCACTGCGCTGCGACTGGTAGAGCACTTCACCGTCCCAGTGTAATCCATAACGTTCTAAGGTGGTCAGAATACGGGAAGCGGCACCGCTAATTTCTCTGGGTGGATCAATGTCTTCGATGCGAACCAACCAATCCCCATGATTTGACCGCGCCTGCAGAAAACTGCCCAACGCGGCAATCAGGGAACCAAAATGTAAATCTCCAGAAGGAGAAGGGGCAAAACGCCCCACATAGCGGTTAGTCATTATTGTGGTTGAACGACCAGAATCTATCATCTCTGCGCCCTTGTTCTGCCATCAAAAGGTGGCAGAACCAATAAGGGAATCAGATATTACCGATAGATTAACCCGCCATTTGTTTTTCGCGAATCTCAGCCAACGTTTTACAGTCGATACACAAATCGGCAGTAGGACGGGCTTCAAGACGGCGAATACCGATTTCCACGCCGCAGGATTCACAGTAACCAAAATCGTCTTCTGCGATTTTTTGCAGTGTTTTATCGATTTTTTTGATCAGCTTACGTTCACGGTCACGGTTCCGTAGTTCCAGGCTAAACTCTTCTTCCTGCGTTGCACGGTCTGCAGGATCGGGGAAGTTCGCCGCTTCGTCTTGCATGTGGCTGACAGTACGATCGACTTCGTCTCTCAGTTGGCCTCGCCATGCTTCAAGAATCAGCTTGAAATGTTTAAGCTGGGCTTCGTTCATATATTCTTCTCCCGGCTTCTCTTTATAAGGCTCTAAGCCTGCGATAGCCAGGATACTTAAGGACGATGTTTTACGCTTTTGCCCTTCTTGCATTTTGCTTCTCCTACAAAATACGCGTTGTAGTTTTAACACTAGAGAAAAAATCAGGCCGCTATAAATAACAGATGAAGATGAAGTTAGCAATTTTTCCTACCTTAAGTATGACAATGCTTTGCAGAAAAGCATGTTCATGCAAGTGTAATTGCTGGTTATTTGACCAAAAACATCTTCTTTCGTTACTGCTTACCTGAAAATTTAACCCGTGACGGATACCGGACTTTGTAGTATCACCTCTGTTGGCGATAGTCTGGCTTTATAACAGACGACTTCGACACCGTGTTTCTTAACTTGTTCAAAAAGCTTTGCGTAAATTGGGTCAATATGTTGTGCCACTTTAACGCTATCAATTCCACTGTGTAGCACGGCAAAGAAAAGCATAGCCCGATGTCCATTTTCTGCCATTATTTCTAATTCGCGCAGATGTTTTTGACCGCGCGTTGTGACCGCATCGGGAAAATAGCCACAGCCTTGATGTAGCAGGGTGACGGATTTCACTTCAACATAGCACTTTGGTCGATCGGGATGCTCTAGCAGAAAATCAATGCGGCTGTTCTCATCACCATAACGGACTTCACTGCGTAGCGAACTGTAGCCAGTTAACTCTTTAATCCAGTGGTTTTCCAGCGATTCTTTAACCAGTGCGTTGGCCTGTAGCGTGTTGACACAAATAGTATCACCCGCTTGGGTTTGGGTTAGCTCCCATGAATGGGGATATTTCCGCTTGGGATTATCAGAGGTGGAGTACCAGACGGTGTCGCCGGGTTCGGCACAGCCGGTCATGGCACCGGTATTGGCACAGTGTAGCGTGAGTTCTTCCCCCTGCGGAGTGATGACATCGGCAAGGAAACGCTTGTAGCGTTTGATTAGCGTGGCGGGTTGCAGTGGGGTGGTGAAGTTCATGGTGGATCCTAGTTTGGGATTAACTATTTCTGGTAAAGGTTAAAATTATCATTCGGGAATATTCCGACCGTAATGGCAGTATACCTATATCACCTCCGGTGTGTGGCCGGAAGGGCCATATACTTGGCTCGGGAGCGCGTTGGGCCTAGCCCACCTAGGGACAGTGTTGAAACACCGAAAGGTGTTTCACCCTTCGGGCCAGCGCAAGCCAACCCCAACGGTGGTCTCTCCCAACGATTAGCATTACTAACAGAGCTAATAGATAGGGGATTTTATTTACGCGAAGTCGATTTTAACGCGCCTTATTATTCACCATGTCTCCAGTTTGGTAAATCAATGAAAGTTATCCTGTCGGTTGTTTTGGTGGCTGGTACACTATGGGCCGATAAAATTTATTTTGATACCTAAGTTATCTGATTGAGGTTATGCGTGTCTCTGCCGGTAAGTGAAGTTCTTCAGCCATTACTTGATGCCTTACAGCATTCGCCGTGCGTATTGTTGCAGGCCCCGCCCGGTGCGGGGAAGTCGACGTGGTTGCCGTTGAAGTTGCTTGAACAGTCATCTTGGCTGTCAGGGCGGATTATTATGTTGGAGCCGCGCCGTTTGGCGGCTCGCAGTGTTGCCCAACGGTTAGCACAGCAGTTGAATGAGCCCGTGGGGGAACGAATTGGTTATCGGATGCGTTCTGAAAGTCTGAGCGGGCCGGCGACGCGACTGGACGTGGTGACGGAGGGGGTGCTGATCCGTATGCTGCAACAGGATCCGATGCTGGAAGATGTTTCGCTGGTGATTCTGGATGAATTTCATGAACGCAGTTTACAGGCGGATTTAGCCCTTAGCTTGTTGTTGGATGTTCAGAGCGGCCTGCGGGATGATTTGAAGCTACTGATTATGTCGGCAACGTTGGATAATCAGCGGTTGCAACAGTTTTTACCGGACGCCCCCGTGATTTCGGCACAAGGGCGCAGTTTTCCGGTTGAACGTCACTATCTATCGTTACCTGCCAGCGGATATTTTGAAGATAAGGTGGCTCAGGCGGTCAAGCAGATTGTGAATCAACATTCAGATTCAATGCTGCTGTTTTTGCCCGGCGTAGCAGAGATTCGGCGGATATATGATTTGTTATCCGGCAGCCTGACGGATGAGATCGACCTTTGCCCACTGTATGGCGCACTGTCTCTGGCGGAACAGCAAAAAGCAATTTCCCCCTCTCCTTCAGGGCGTCGGAAAATTGTGTTGGCGACCAACATTGCAGAAACCAGTTTGACCATTGACGGTATTCATCTGGTGGTCGACAGCGGCCTTGAACGAGTGGCGCGTTTCGACCCGCGCACGGGGTTGACGCGCTTAATCACTCAACGTATTTCTAAAGCGTCCATGACCCAACGAGCTGGTCGTGCTGGACGTTTATCTGCCGGCGCATGCTGGCATCTGTTTTCCCGCGAGCAGGCAGAGCGTGCAGCAGAGCAGGGTGAAGCAGAAATTATGCAAAGTGATTTATCCGGGCTGACGATGGAACTGCTGCAATGGGGTTGTCGCGATATTCAGCAAATGCATTGGCTGGACTCGCCTCCTTCCTCTTCTCTGGCTGCCGCTCGACGGCTCTTGATCCAGCTTGAAGCCGTTGACGAACAGGGAAGCTTGACCCAAATTGGCCGTCAAATGGCCGAAACCGGCTGTGAACCGCGGCTGGCGGCGATGCTCGTTTGTGCGCTGAAACAGAAGCCAGGATCTTTAGCTACCGCCTTATTATTGGCCGCTATCGTGGAAGAACCGCCGAGAAGCGGAACCAAAGATATTAGCTATTGGCTGATGCATCCACAGGCAACATGGACAAAACGCGCTCGACAACTGGGGCAACGATTACAATGTCGCCATACCACAATAGACAGTGATGACATTCCCTTTTTATTGGCGGCTGGCTTTGCCGATCGTATTGCTCAAAAACGTGGGGAAGAGGGCCGCTACCTGTTGGCTAACGGCATGGGTGCCCAAATTGATACGGATGATGGCCTGTGCCGCTCCGAATGGTTGATTGCAGCTTCACTATTGCAGGGGGCTAACAGCCCAGATGCGCGTATGCTGTTGGCGGCCAAAGTAGAACCAGATGTATTAGCGCAACGTATGCCACGGCTGGTCACACAGCAAAGTGCCATTGAATGGGATGAAGAGAAAGGAACATTGCGCGCTTGGCAGCGCCAACAAATTGGTCGTCTGGTGCTAAAGGCCCAACCGCTTAGTAAACCTTCGGAAGCGCAATTACACGCAGCATTGTTGGAGTGGGTGAGAACGCAAGGTATTTCGGCTTTAGCTTGGGACGAAGAGGCGGTGCAATTACGTACCCGTATTCAGCGAGCACAGGAGTGGCTGCCTCAGTATCCGTGGCCGTCGGTGGATGACAGCGAACTGTTAGAAACGCTGGATGCATGGTTATTACCCTCACTGAAAGGCGTTAGAGATATTAAGGGGCTCAAACAGATTAATCTTTCTGAAGCGTTAAAAAGCAAGCTGGACTGGCAGCAGCGCCAGCGTCTGGATGGTGAATTGCCCGTCAGCTATTGCGTGCCGACCGGTTCACGCTTACCAATACGCTACGATAGCGAACGACCGCCGGTACTGGCGGTTCGGTTACAGGAAATGTTCGGCGAAAAGCAAACTCCGGTGATTGCTGATGGTCGGGTTTCTCTGGTGGTTGAGCTGCTATCCCCGGCACACCGGCCATTACAAATTACTCAGGATTTAGCCGCTTTTTGGCAGGGGGCTTATAAAGAGGTGCAGAAAGAGATGAAGGGCCGCTACCCAAAACATGTATGGCCTGACGACCCGGCGAACGCGCTTCCTACCCGTAAAACTAAACGTTTTCATAATGGTTGATATCTATTTCTCGGCGGGCAAAAACCAATGGTCTACCCTGCCGGTTAATTAGGGTACAATACGCCCGCTATTTTATTACCTGTAGTGAAGCTAAACGATGATGACTGAAATCAAGAGGAAAAGCGCAATGATATCGGGAGCTGTTCATGCCGCCTAAAGTAAAAAAATCCCGTAAGCCTAGCTGGCTACGCCGTACCGTCGGACTTTGTATCAAGCTGGCGATCGTGGTTATTGCCCTGATGGCATTTTATGGCATCTATCTTGACTCACAAATCCGTAGCCGTATTGATGGTAAGGTTTGGAATCTACCGGCGGCGGTGTATGGGCGCATGGTAAACCTTGAACCGGGTATGTCCTACAGCAAGAAAGAGATGGTGGATTTGCTTAATGGCATGCAGTATCGCAATGTCACTAAAATCACCCGTCCTGGCGAGTATACCGTTCAAAATAATAATATCGAGATGCTACGCCGTCCGTTTGATTTCCCTGACGTCAAAGAAGAGCAAATTCGTGCCCGATTGGAATTTAATAACGCCGGGTTGTCACGCATTATGAATCTGGATACGGGGCGAGAGTTCGGCTTCTTCCGTCTCGATCCTAAACTGATTACGATGTTGCAGGCCCCTAACGGCGAACAGCGCCTGTTTGTAGCCGGTAAAAGCTTCCCTTATCCAATGGCAGATATGCTGATTGCCACTGAAGACCGTAACTTCTATAGCCATGACGGTATTAGCCTGTTCTCTATTGGTCGTGCGGTATTAGCTAACCTCTCTGCAGGTCGTACCGTTCAGGGGGGAAGTACTTTAACGCAGCAATTGGTGAAGAACCTGTTCTTAACCAATGAACGTTCCCTGTCGCGCAAATTACGTGAAGCCTATATGGCGGTTATTCTGGATGCCCGATACAGCAAAGAACGCATTCTTGAACTGTATATGAACGAAGTCTATCTGGGGCAGAGTGGTGCCGATCAGATTCGTGGTTTCCCGTTAGCCAGTCTCTATTTCTTTGGTCGTCCAATTAATGAATTAAGTGTCGATCAGCAGGCCATGCTAGTGGGCATGGTGAAAGGGGCTTCCCTGTATAACCCGTGGAAGAACCCGGATATCGTTCTGGAGCGGCGTAATTTGGTATTGCGTTTAGCTCAACAGCAAAATGTTATCGATCAGGAACTCTATGGGGTGCTAAGCGCTCGACCACTGGGTGTTCAGCCTCGCGGTGGGGTAATTTCGCCTCAGCCAGCGTTTATGCAGTTAGTTCATAATGAACTGCAGGAAAAGCTGGGGGATAAAGTCAACGATCTGTCCGGGGTGAAGATTTTTACTACGCTCGATCCCGTATCGCAGAATGCGGCAGAAAAAGCGGTGGAAGATGGCATACCGGCACTACGAGCTGCGCGTAACGTAAACGATTTAGAAGCGGCAATGGTGATTGTTGACCGCTTTAGTGGAGAGGTTCGTGCGGTAGTGGGTGGTTCACAGCCGCAGTATGCCGGTTTTAACCGCGCAGTTCAGGCCCGTCGTTCTATTGGTTCTTTGGCTAAGCCACCCACTTATCTGACGGCGTTGAGTGAACCTAATAATTATCGTTTAAATACCTTGCTGAAAGATGATCCGCTGTCGGTCAATATTCCCGGGAATAAGCCGTGGCAGCCGCAAAACTATGACCGTCAGTTCCGTGGCCGAGTGATGCTGGTTGATGCACTGGCAAATTCGTTAAACATTCCGACGGTAAATCTCGGTCTGGACTTAGGTCTGGATAAAGTGAAAGACATGCTTCAACGCTTGGGTGTGCCAGATAGCTCAATTCAAACTGTTCCGGCTATGCTGCTGGGCTCAACCAGCCTAACGCCAATGGAAGCCGCGCAGATGTATCAAACGATCGGTAGCGGTGGTCAGCGGGCGAAGCTTTCTGTTTTGCGCTCAGTACTCTCGGAAGATAATACCGTGTTGTTCCAAAGCTTGCCTCAGGCCCAGCGCGTTGTGGAGCCTCAGGCGGCTTATCTGACCTTATATGCTATGCAGCAAGGGGTTGCTCGCGGAACCTCGCGTTCACTGGCGGGTAAGTTTGGTAATTATAATCTGGCGGCAAAAACGGGGACTACCAATGACCTGCGTGATAGCTGGTTTGTGGGTATTGATGGTAAAGAGGTTTCCATTGCTTGGGTTGGTCGTGATAATAATGGCCCGGCTAAACTGACGGGCGCTAACGGTGCATTAACCCTGTACCGCCGCTATCTGGAAAACCAAACTCCACTGGCCCTAACCTTAACGCCTCCAGAGCATATCAGTATGATGGGCACCGACAGCGATGGTAATTTCATATGCAACGGTGGCGATCGCCAGTTACCGGTTTGGACTGACAACCCTGAAGGCCTGTGTGTGGCACCACAGCAGCCGGTTCAGCAACAACAGCCACCGCCACAACAACAGCAAAATGAGAGCAGCGCCCCTGAGTGGGTGAGGGATATGTTTGGTGGGTAGCTAAGTCATTGCCGTTTGTATTCAATCGCGGCATGACGTCAATATCTTTAATGAGTAAGGCCGCGATATAGCGGCCTTACTATTATAAACGGCGTCCATCTGACCAAAATATCCAATGAAGCCGATTTACTCATGGTTAAATCAACTAACTTACTTTAACCGGCACCACGGTTTCACTCGGATAACACCCTACTACCTTCACCGACCGGGTAATGGGCATTAGGTCTTCCAGTGCGTTTTGCATGGCTTCTGATTCGAGGTTGACCTGCATATCGATATAGAACATCTCTTCCCACGGGTTACCGTTAATTGGCCGAGATTCCAGTTTAGTCATCACCACATTGTGTTTACGCAACACCAGCAGGGCTTCCACCAGTGCACCAGACTGTTGACCGGTGGCAACGATAATGGTGGTTTTCGCCGGTATCTGTGGCGCGACTTCAACCGGTTTACGCGCCACGACAATAAAGCGGGTGATGTTCTCTTTTTGGTTAGCCAGACTGTGTTCCAGCACCTGAAGATTATACAGTGCACCACCGGGCTCGCTGCCCAAGGCTACCGCTTTAGAAGATTTCAGGCTGGCGACTTTTTCCATTGCCGCTGAGGTGCTTTCGCAATATTCGATTTTCCAGTTCGGGAAGCCGTTAAGGTACTGGCTACACTGCTGGAAAGGTTGTGGATGACTATAAACCACTTCAATCTGGTTCAGATCGGTATCGACCGACGATAGCAGACAGTGATTAATCGGATTGGTTAATTCCCCCACGATAAACAGATTAGTGGACTGTAACAGGTCATACACTTCATTGATGGAGCCGGAGCTGGTGTTCTCGATAGGGAGAATTCCGTAGTCAGCCTGACCGATTTCGACCTGTCTGAAAATATCATCAAACTTATTGCAGCCGCATTCTACCAAGGTATCAAAGTGGCGCGCGGCGTATTGACGCGCCGCCAGATGGGAGTAAGAACCTTTAGGCCCCAGGAATGCGATACGTGCCGAGCTAAGTTTGTCCTGATTAACATACTGTTGCAGCAGCGCTTGCTGGGTCAGTACCGAGTCTTCAATGATGATTTGAAACAGACGGGTAATATAGTGACCATCAAGCCGATGCTTTTTCCCTTCTTCCACCAAGCGTTTTAGCAGATCGCGTTCGCGCTCTTTATCGCGAATAGGGAGATGGGTTGATTGTTTGGTTCTGGCTACGTCTAGTGCTAAATCACGACGTTCGGCCAGCAGTTCCAGCAGTTTAAGATCGAGTGCGGTGATACGTTCTCTCAGCCCCGATAGTGGGTTATCGCTCATGATGTCGTCTTACCTTATTTTTATCTTATCCAATAAAAAAGCCCCCCGGTGGTGGGAGGCTTTAATGTTCGTCTTCGCTTTATCTCTGCTCGTTTCCAAGCCACGGACGAATCGCCTCCCAGTCAGGGGACGCTAAAAAAGAAAGCGAAGAAAAACGGTATATAGCGCATAAATAACAAAACTCCGATATATGACGCCTCTAACTTAACCGCGCGGTTTTGGTTCTGTCAACCGCTATTATTATTTAGGGGGGCGTGGTGAGTGGGCAAAGGGGGGCAGTTTGGGATAAAAAAACGCGCCCGAAGGCGCGTTGATAAACGAAAAAAATGATTAATCTTCTTCAAGCTGCTGCAAATTGGCCTCTTTCACGCTGCCCTCGGTACGCCGGGCTTCACTCTTATGCTGTACTTTGTTGAGTTGTCGTTCGAGCTTGAGTAGTAGCTCATTGATGGCGACATACATATCTTCATGCTTAGCACTTGCAACCAGAGGGCCATTTGGCGTAGTGATTGTTGCGTCGGCGACGAAACCTTTGGGGTCTTTCGATAACACAATATGCGGATTAATTAACTGAGCCTGCCATTTATCTAGCTTTTTAAGACGGTCCTCGACGTGTGAACGGATTGCCGGTGTAATGTCCATTTGTTTGCTAGTAATATTTAATGTCATATAACCTACCTCTTTGTCAGTCAATTGCCGTCAGATATGATTTTAGAATACCTATGTGACCAGACAATTGTGTGATCTGGATCGATTTTTTCGGTGCCCTAAAACAAAGATGACAGAAGTGTGATAGCCATAATGATTTATGCCTCTCCGCTTGTATATTGAGTATAGCTCAATCAGTATTAGAGGTTGTGTATTTCTCCTGAATGTGTGTAAAAATCCACCTCCCTCTTTTTTCATCAATTACGTCCTTTTTCATCGAGTTATATGCCAATTATTTCTTTGTGATTTTTCAGTAATAAATTAGGCCTTTTGTTTTGTTAAATTATTATTTGTCCAATGTGTTAGATGAACGTTTTTTTGATACTATAGTCCAATTATTAACAAGTATTTTTTATATTATTTTTAATTTATTGCTTTTATTTTGCATTATTTGGATATTTGATTTTATTGCCATATCGCTTTGTTTTTATTGTTGTTATTTTTATTTTTCTTGATTTTGTCATTTCAAATTATTTCGTAAATTAATTAATCGAAATATTTTTTCTCATTTATTTTGCGTAAATGAAAATCATTGCTTATATATCTACTAATAAAAAATAATGAAAACTCATTATTGCTTATTTCTTCTTATGGATATTTTTCCCTCGGACTGAGATTCACTCTCTGGTAACGAAACCGTTATCAAGGGGTACTTACTGATGCCGATTTTTACGGCACATTTACCTAATTTATATAGCAAGGGGTTATCAATGGCTCAGGAAAATAGCGTCTTAGGAACTGTTGAAGTTGTCGCTCGAGATAATGGCGCTCAACTGGCACACTATACTCAGGGAAGTCAGGTAGTTACATTAACTCAATCCAGTGTAGTGCGAATTCATGGAACTTCTGCGCTAGTTTCCAGCTATGAACGACAGGGAAACGATCTGATTGTTCATATGAAAGATGGCAGTACCGTACGCTATCAGGGCTTCTTTACCCTTGATGAAAAAGGTGAACACAGCGAACTGGTATTTGATGATGGTAAAGAGGTCAACCACGCGGTATTCCCATTAGCGGATATGCCGGGACCCGCGGCGGCAGAAGCGATTTCACCGACTTATACCACTATCGGTGCTGACAGCCTGCTTGACGATGGATTATCTGCGGGCGCTATTGCCGGTATTCTGGGCGCTCTAGCCGTCGGTGCAGGCATTGCTCTTGCCGCTGGCGGTTCCGGAGGTGGAGGAGGAGGCCATAGCAGCAGTAATCAGGATAACGGCGGTAATCTCGGCAACGGTGATAATAGTAACAATAATGGAAATAGCGGTAACAATGGTGGTGGAGACAATAGCGGTAACAATAACGGAAACAATAGCGCTACGACGCCAACCATCACGGTAAACCCTTTCGCAACGGACGATGTACTTAACGCAGTTGAAGTGAAATCTGTTCAAACGCTCAGTGGTTCTACGACCCATGTCGAGGCCGGACAAACGGTTACCATCACCTTAGGCGGCAAAACCTATACAACACAAGTCGCCGCCGATGGAAGCTGGCAAGTCAGTGTTCCTGATACGGATCTACAACTTTTAGCCGATGGAAAGACATCACTTCAGGTTAGCGTGAGTAATCAGGCTGGCCTAACCGCTCAGGATAGCCATGACTTCACGGTTGACGTTACCCCTCCGGTCCTGACGATTTCCTCTTTTGCCGGCGATAATACGCTGGATGCGAGTGAATCAGCCGCTAATCAAACCGTCAGCGGAACAGCGATAGGGGCAGAAGGCCAGATAATCACGATTACGCTCGGACAAAATAGTTACACCGCGACGGTGGATGGGCAAGGAAATTGGCAAACGGTAATTTCCAGTACTGATTTACAGGCGCTATCGGACGGAAATTATACCGTGAGTGCTTCCGTCAGCGATGCGGCGGGTAACAGCGCCAGTGGTACGTTGGATATCGTTAAAATCACTGCGCCAGCCATTAGCATTAGTACATTTGGTGGCGATGATAAGATTGATAGCGCGGAATCGAAGAGCGATCAAATTCTAAGCGGGATGACACAGAATGCCGAACCAGGCAGCTCGGTGGTGGTCAATATTTCTGATAATAGCGTATTAACTCGTTCTCTGTTCGTCAGTGAAAAAACCTTCCAGCCCGCCAGTGGACAAACCTATCTGGCTACGGTTGATGCAGATGGCAGTTGGCATCTGACAATACCAGCCGGGGCGTTGGAGCAATTCTCCTCTGGTACCTACACCATTGTGGCAACGGTCACCAATCTCGACGGGCAAACCGCCACCAATACCCATACCTTTGTTGTCGATCTTGACCAGTCAGGGATCTCCATTTCGATTGTTTCTAATGATGATTACCTGAGCGCGGTTGAAGCAACTCAGGACTTATCCATCAATGGCGTCACCACGGGCGTTGATGCGGGTTCTGTGGTTACGGTGATCTTAAATAGCAAAAGCTACCTCGCCATTGTCGATGGTGCTGGTCATTGGAGCGCGTTGGTTCCGTCCAGTGACCTGAAACTGCTAAGTGATGGGGCAACAACCATCACTGCGTCGGTAACCGCACCGGCGGGAACCTTTAGTACTGAACATATTTTAAACGTTCTGATTAATCAGCTACCGCAACCGACACTGGATACCCCATTTGGCGATGGAATTGTCAATGCTGCCGAAGCGCTGTCAAACCAAACCCTTGAGGGAAAATCAGGCCTTACCGGGGCGGGACAAACAGTGGTGATTTCCCTGAACGGAAAAAGCTATGTCGCTACCGTTGATGTGCAAGGGAACTGGAGTACAACAATACCAACGGGGGATTTACAACTGCTGTCTGACGGTAGTTTCCCGCTGGTGGTCAAAGCGACGGATATTGCCGGAAATATCGGTTCAGTCGCCCTCAATATCGTGGTAGATACCACGCCGCCAACGCTGGCAATAAAAGCGTTGGCTACCGACAATATTTTGACCGCTTCTGAAATGGCGGTCACTCAGACCATATCCGGTTCGGCATCAATTACCGAGCAGGGGCAGACGGTCATTATCACGCTGAATGGAAAATCTTATCAGGCTCTGGTTGGTGCGAACGGGCAGTGGAGTACATCCATACCGTCATCCGACCTTCAACTGCTGAGCAGTGGCGATGACACCATAACGGTTTCACTGCAAGATGTCGCCGGCAATAGCAGCCAAATTTCACAAGTTATTACGGTTAAAACAGAATTACCAGAGGTCACTATTCTACCATTTGCCGGTGATGATGTACTGGATGGTTCAGAAGCTAAAACCGCTCAACTGTTGAGTGGCTCCACCACCCATGCGGAAACGGGTAGCCTGATTACCGTAGAGCTTAACAGCCAAACTTATACGACACAGGTATTGGCAGACGGTTCTTGGAGCATCATTGTTCCAGCAGGGGATTTGGCTCAACTGGCCAATGGCACGTTTACTATTCAGGTTAGCGTGACTGACGTTGCTGGACAAACCGCTCAGGCAGAACACAGTTTTATCGTTGATAACAATCAGGGCGGAATTGCCATTGCGATTGTAGCGACAGATGATTATCTGAATTTTCAAGAGGCCAGTCAGACTCAGGTAATTAGTGGCACCACCAGCCATGTTGATCCCGCACAGCCCGTTACGGTGATGCTAAATGGTAAAACCTATACCGCGATTGTACAACCGGATGGTTCTTGGAAAATCGCTATCAGCAGCAATGACTTACAGCTGCTACAGGATGGCAAAGCCACCATCACCGCCTCTGTGACAGACAGTGACGGTAACACAGTGACAACCAGCCATGACTTTACCGTTATTATTCACGATCTGCCGCAGCTAACGATTGATACCCCCTTTGTGGATGGTTACTTGAATGCACAGGAAAGCCAAAACAGCCAAACCTTGAGCGGCAGAACAGGAATAAACGGCGCGGGTCAGGCGGTGATCGTAGCGATTGGTGACGATACTTACCAAGCCAGCGTTGATGCGGATGGGCTTTGGAGTGTCACTTTACCGGCGGGGGCGTTACAACAGCTTCCAGAAGGCAGTGTTTCAATTAGTGTCTCTTACACTGACGTCGCCGGTAATACGGACACGTTAGGAATAACGGCGACGGTTGACAGAGTGCCGCCACAGCTAACGGTAAATAGTTTTACGGGCGACGATCGCCTCAATATTGCTGAGGCATTAGTCGATCAAACCCTGTCTGGCACGGTGTCGGGTGCAGATAACGGTCAGATAATCACCGTCATTCTGAATGGTCAAACCTATACCACTACCGTGGATGGCAGCAGTTGGAGCGTGAATATTCCTGCCGCCGATCTGGCGGCGCTACAGGATGGTCAACAAAATATTCAAGTCAGCGTATCGGATGTTGCTGGAAATACCGCGCTGGTTCAGCATCCGGTAGAAATTAATGCCAATCCATTTAGCGCACCGTTAATCAGTGTTTATCCTTTTGCTGGCAATGATGTACTAAGCGCCGCTGAACAGCAGGTTAATCAGTTAGTCACCGGTAAAGTGCTCAACGTTGAAGAGGGGCAAACGGTTACCGTTGTGCTGGGTGGTCAGTCCTACTTCGGCGAAGTCACTACAGGGGGAAACTGGGCCGTTTCAATTTCTCCTTCGGTTTTAACTGAGTTATCCGATGGTTATTACACCTTTGAGGCTAGCGTTAGCGATCTCAGCGGCAATAGTATATCGACAACCCATGGATTTACCGTCGATACCCTAGCCAGTTCAATATCGGTTGCGCCCGTTACCGAAGATAACTACCTCAACCTAGAAGAAGCGAGTCATGGTTTCTTTATCACCGGTACTTCGGTGGGGGTATTGCTCGGTACGACGGTCACTTTGACATTGAACGGAAAATCTTACGTTACTGCGGTTCTGCCGAATGGCTCATGGTTTGTTGCAATCGCTGCAGAAGATGCGCTGGCGTTAGCCGATGGCACTGCCAGCGTCGTGGTTTCAACCATAGACAATATGGGAAGTGTGATATCCGGCAGCCATAACTTTACGGTAATCACCACGGTTCTCCCTGCGGCCACTATCAATCTTCCCTTTGGTGATGGTTATTTGAATTTGCAGGAGTCAAATCAGGATCAAACGCTGAGTGGTTCAACGGGGATTACCGGCAGTGGACAAAGCGTAACGGTAACTATTAACGGCATTGATTACACTGCGAACGTTGACAGTAACGGCAACTGGCAAGTGATGCTACCTAGCACCGATTTAGTCAAACTCGACGATGGTCAGCAGCAAATTACTGTTGTTGCAACCGATATCGCAGGCAACAGCTCAACGCTGGACAGTTTGGCAAACATTGATAGAACACCACCTACGTTATCCGTGAACCTTATCTCTGACGATAATATTCTTAATGCGTCGGAAATTCAGGATGCTATTTCGATTAACGGTTTTGCGTCACTGAATGATGCAGGGCAATTGGTGCTGCTCACCTTATCTTCTACCGGCGTTACCTACTCCGGTATCGTTCAGCCTGATGGTTCTTGGACGATTATATTACCGGCGGGAGAACTGGCGGGTGTCGACGATGGAACGGTTAACTTCAGCTTTAGCTTGACCGATGTGGCCGGTAATACCACCACACTCCCGGTTACCATTCAGCTTGATACCGCAGCCGAGATTCATATCAATGCGATTTCTGGTGATAACTATATCAATGCGATGGAGTCGTTGACTCCTCTGGTGATTTCGGGGACATCGGCTGACATAGAACCCAATCAGGAAGTGACGATCGCCCTGAATGGTAAAACTTACACCACCACCATACAGGTGGATGGAAGTTGGAGTTATACGGTTCCTGCCGATGATGTACAACAACTGCCTGATGGGGCATTGAATGCCACGGTAAGCGTGACGGATGTTGCTGGCAATACCGCACAAGACAGTCATGGAATTACCGTTATTACCGATACGGTTAACCTCCCGCAACTTCACCTAAATACCATTGCTGGCAATGACGTTATCGATAGATCTGAAGCACAAAATGATGTGGTGATTAGTGGATTTACGCAAAATATCACTCAAGGACGAATTGTCAGCGTAACGTTAAACGACGTGAAATACACCGCAGTGGTTGATGCAGATGGCAACTGGTCTCTGAGTATTCCTGCTCAGGTAGTTCAGGGATTACCACAAGGCTCTCAAGCGGTGACGGTTGAAGTCAGTGACTTAGCCGGCAACCCCGCCACGGTTACCCATACGATTGAGGTTGATACCATCCCACCATTATTAACCATCGATATTTTTGCCGGAAACAATGTACTTAATTTCGATGAGGCTTCGCTGGGCCAGCTATTAAGTGGCACCACGGAAGCCGATCTGACAGTGAATATCACTCTGAATGGCGTAACGACTCAAGTTACTGCCGATAGCGATGGCCATTGGCAGTTAGCCTTATCAGCCAGTGAGCTGCTGGCTTTAACTTCCGGCAAGGTGTCGGTGATAGAGGTATCGGTAGCGGATGAGGCGGGTAATATCAGTTCAGGATCGCTAAATCTGGCGGTAGCAACTGCATTGCCGGTAGTCACCCTGGACCAGCCTTTTACCGATGGCTTACTGAATATTATTGAAGCAACGGCTGGCGGCGTGATTACCGGAACGACCACAGAATTGGGCGCGACGGGATCGATAACTATCACCATTGGTGGTCAAAGCTACCCGGTAGTCGTTACGGGTGATGGTCGCTGGAGTGCCACTATTCCCCCAGGCGCACTGCTGTCATTAACCGATGGTACGGTGCCTATTGTGCTTACGGCGGTAGATTCAGTCGGCAATACGACCTCGGCCTTAAGCTCAGTGGATGCGTTAGTACATACTTTACCTATCGCCGAGCTTAACACCCCGCTGTTTGGTGACGACGTGCTGAATTTATCTGAGGCGACCTCCGGGCAGATTCTTACCGGTAGGAGCGGCCTGACAGGATTGGGGCAAACGGTTGACCTAAACCTTGATGACACGACATATTCCGGTTCGGTTGATATTAATGGTAACTGGACGGTTTTACTCCCGCCAAATGCACTGTTAGCGCTGGAGGATGGGCCTCACGACATAAGCGTGACGATCTCTGATCGGGTAGGCAATAACACCACCAGCGGCGGGTTAATCTTCGATGTGGTGATCCATCATCTACCGGCACCAACCATCGATTTACCGTTTACGGATGGAATATTGAATGCTGCCGAAGCGGCAGTGGGTGGAACGCTTACCGGTTCAACCCATGTGACCGGAGAGGGCCAAAGCGTAACGGTTAGCATCAATGGTCAATCCTATTCCGCTACTGTAGATAGTAGCGGTAACTGGAGCCTGTCACTGACCTCTGACGATCTGAAGGCGCTGCCGGATGGCACTTGGCCCGTCACCATTATTGCCAGCGACAGTGCGGGCAATACGGTTAACGGTAGTGCCTCGGTAGAAGTGCTGACCCATACACTGCCAAATGCCAAAATTAATCTGCCTTTCGGCGATGGTTTACTGAATATAGCGGAGGCGAATTCATTAACCGGACAGGTTATTAGTGGAACCACCGGCATTACCGGAGCAGGGCAAACGGTGACGGTAACCATCGATGGCAAACCGCAAACCGTGACGGTATTAGCCACCGGTCAATGGAGCGTAAGCCTAGACAGTACGGCACTCAATGCGTTAGGAACCGGTGAACATGATGTTCAGGTGACGGTGACGGATAGAGCGGGTAATACCTCGCAACAGGATCTCAGTTTTAATGCGCTATTAACGCTGCCAACCCTGACCATTGAACCACCGTTTGGCGACGGCATTCTTAATCTCAGTGAGGCCGGAAACATCGCGGCAATCACCGGAACCACCAACGCCAATATTTCCGGGCTGGGTGCAACGTTAACCTTAACCATTAACGGTGTTTCTTACCCAACGATTATCGATGCTAACGGTAACTGGTCAGCCAATATTCCGGCCAATGCACTGTCAACGCTGATGAGTGGAGGTACCTATCCGATTGGTCTGACCGTCACTGATGCAGCGGGTAACAGCACCTCTATCACCCAGAATTTCTCTACTCAGTTCTCTTTGCCGCAGCCAACGTTGGCAACGCCGTTTGGTGATACCTATCTGAGTATCAGCGAGTCCGGTGCCGATCAGAC
Source organism: Limnobaculum parvum (assembly GCF_003096015.2). Lineage (NCBI taxonomy): Bacteria > Pseudomonadati > Pseudomonadota > Gammaproteobacteria > Enterobacterales > Budviciaceae > Limnobaculum > Limnobaculum parvum. The sequence continues at coordinate 1,014,930 of NZ_CP029185.2, forward strand.
GCTAAGTGGACAACTGAATGTCGTGGGGGATTCGAGCAAAGCAAAAGTCAGCGTTTCTATTGGTGGTATCGATCATGATGCCATCGTGAATAATGACGGTACTTGGTCTCTGCTCCTGACATCGAATGAACTGAAAGGGCTGGGTAACGGCGATAAACCGATTGTGGTTACCGTGACCGATGAAGCGCTGAATACTAACAGCGTGAGTGGATTGGCGCATTTCTCCCTGACACCACCAACCATTAGCATCAATGCTTTTGCCGGTGACAACACACTGAACTATGCGGAAAGTCATCAAACTCAGATTTTGAGTGGTACCACCAGCAATGTAGAGGTAGGGCAAACGGTACAAATCAGTATTGGTGGTCTGAGCCGAAGTGCGTTGGTGACCACCGATGGTAGTTGGTCTATTGCATTAACGCCGGCAGAACTGGTATTGCTGGCTTCTGGGCAAATTACTGCCACCGTAGCGGATAAAGCGGGTAACAGTGCCGACGCATCGGCAATCAGCCTCGTGGTAGACATTGCGGAACCGACCCCATTCCTGACTCTCGATCCGGTAGCGGGAGACAACGCCATCAACCTGATTGAATCAGGCGGAATGCTAACTATCAGTGGAACAGCCGATCCCTCTATGGCTTTACAATTGATTAGCCTGAGCCTTGGCAACTTATCGATTCCGGCGGCCATCATTGCTCCCGACGGTAAGTGGAGTGTCTCGATTCCTTCCATTGCACCGCTGCCTGATGGTAACTATGTTTTATCTGCATCAACCCTCAGTGGCGCAACCGCATCAGCCAATATTTTGGTTGATCGCATTCCACCTCAACTTTCGGTAGGCGTTTTTGCCGGAAACGATGTGCTAAACGTTTCTGAAGCGGGAAGCGTACAGATTCTTCGCGGTACCGGCAGTGAAATTGGCACTAACGTGTCAATCACATTACATGGCGTAACCCATTATGCTCCGGTGCAGAGTGACGGTAGCTGGAGTCTGTCACTGAGTTCAGCAGAGCTGAAGTCGTTGCCACAAGGGCCTCAGGACATCGTGGTTGAACTGGCGGATAAGGCCGGTAACCTCACCAGTGTGACCCACCCCATTACGGTCGACACGATTACGCCATTCCTGACGGTTGACGCTCTCGGCGTAGGAAACGTACTGACGGCGGCGGAAATTCTGCTTGGCTTACCGTTAGGTGGAAAAGGCGATCCGGGGGATAACGTAACGGTAAAACTGGGGCCATTGCAGTTGTCGGCCATTGTTGATGATAACGGTAACTGGAAGGTTAATTTCCCAACCCTACAATTAGAGACACTGACGGATGGCCCGCAGGTTATTAACGTCAGTGTAGGGGATAGTGCCGGTAACGTTACGTCAGTGAACGTAGGCCTCAATGTCGCATTGAACAGCACATTGGGGGCCGGAATCAGCACCATCTTTGGGCCGGACGGTATTTTGAATCTGGCAGAATCACTGCTGATACAAACCTTGAGTGGAACCGCAACCGGTGACTACAACGGAGCGAAGGTTAGCGTAACGCTACTGGGGCAAACCTTCACCGCCAATGTGGGTAACAATGGTAAGTGGAGTATCGACCTTACCCCTGATTTATGGCTGGGCCTGACGCAAAAAACTCTCGATGTAAATATCGGTATTACCGATGCCAATGGCAATACTGTTAATCAACTGGTGCATACCGGATTAGCGCTGACTGATTTGCCTGTCATCAACAATATCATCGCGTTTGGGGATAACTTCCTGAATAAAGCTGAAACTGCCCTCGATCAACTGATTAGCGGTAAGATTGGCAATATGGCGGCGGGAACATCGGTTAGCGTAACGCTGGGTACCAATACTTATAGCGCAGGGGTTGATTCCAACGGTAACTGGTCGGTATCCATTCCTAAAGCGGATTTAACATCGCTACTGGATGGCATAACTAAAGTCGGTGTGACCGTCACGGATGCTGGTGGCAACGTGGTGAAACAATCCATCGATCTTGACGTTATCACCCATAACCTGCCAACCATCAAATTTAATCCACTGTTTGGCGATGGCGTATTGAGCCTGAGTGATTTACTGGGGCTGGTATCCATCGGCGGAACCGCAACCGGGCTGACGGGGCGAACCATTACACTAAGCATTGCGGGTTCTTCAACCCTTAGCGCGGTCGTGGGGGACGACGGCAGTTGGAGCGTGGCACTGACCCCATCGATTATTAATATCCTGAAAGGTATTGGCAGCGGTGATATTACCGTTTCGGCTAGCGCCACCGATATTGCGGATAACCCAGTAAACGTGAGCGCGGGCGTGCATCTTTCGCTGTTGGCTCCGCTGTTGCAAACCGTATCGGTATTTGGCGATGGCCTGCTGAATGCGGTGGATGCCAGCGCATCACAGCTCATCAGTGGAACCATAGGCAATGCGCCGGAAGGCACTAAAGTGAGTGTTCTGCTGGGAGGGAAAACCTTCGCCGGTATCACGCTGGCAAACGGTTCGTTTTCGATTGCCCTGTTACCGTCTGATTTGTCTCAGTTACCTGATGGGCCTCTCACGGCGGCAATTACCATTACCACTCCGGATGGCAACACCAACACCGGCAGTGCCAACGTGGTGGTTGGGTTGAAAAATCTGCCGCAAATTAACCTCGATCCTCTGTTTAATGGCGATGGCTTCCTCAATCATCTGGAAGCTGGCGCGGCTCAGTTAATCAGCGGAACCGTGACGAATCTTACCACGGGTAGTGTCGCCATTAAGGTGGGTGATAATACGCTGACGGCGACGATTAATCCGAACGGCACTTGGAGCACGACGATCCCATCCAATATCCTGAGCTTATTGCCTGATGGGCCATTGGCCGTCAGCGTATCGGTCAGCGATAGCGTGGGGAATACCGCCAGTGCGGGTCTCTCACTGAATACCATTATTCACAACTTGCCGACCATCTCCATTGGTTCGATTTTTGGTGATGGCATTCTTAGCCTGGTGGATTTACTGACATCACAGGTGATTAGCGGCACCAGTGCTAATCTGGCGGTTGGGGCGGAAATCAGCGTGAAGCTGGGCAGTCTGGCATATACCGCTAAAGTGGGTACCGGTGGAGCATGGTCGTTATCGATACCGCCTCTGGATCTGAAAGCCTTGTTGGACGGCAACTTTAGCGTAGACGTGTCGGTTAAAGATGTGGCGGGGAACGTTGCCACATCCAGTGGGTTGCTGAATGTGATTTCTCACGTACTACCAACCTTGTCACTGGACAGCATCTTTAACAATGGCGGTCTGAACGCGACGGATATCCTGAATGCACAGGTTATTAGCGGTAGTGCAACCAATGCGGAAGGCTCAATCGTTAATATCACGTTGGGGCTGAACCATTACACCGCGACAGTAGATGCCAATGGTAAATGGACGCTAAGCGTGCCGAAGCTGGACCTGTCGGCATTGGCGGATGGTAACTTCGACGTCAATGCAACCTTGACCAACGCAGCCGGAGAAGTGGCGAATGCCCTTGGCAAACTGGATGTTATCACGCACAACTTACCGGATATTTTACTGGGTAGCCTGTTTGGTAACGACAGTATTCTGAATATCCTCGATGCGGGACAAACCCAAACCCTGAGCGGAACGTTGAGCAATTTGGTGGGGGGAAGCGTAGTGGTCTCGCTGGGCAGTACCAATTACACCGCGACTGTGGGAGCAAATGGAACTTGGTCGCTGGATCTATCATCCAGCGTACTGAACTTATTGAAAGACGGTTCACTGCACGTCGGGGTGACGGTCACCGATAAGGTTGGCAACAGTAAAACCATCGGAACAGATGTCTACGTTAAGCTGAGTCCGCCGTTGCTCTCCTACAACCCATTAGCCACGCTGGATATTCCAACCCTATTGAGCAAGGGGCTGACGATTGGCGGTAGCTCACGCAACCTTAAAGTGGGGGCTGAGGTCAATGTTTCACTGCTGGGGCTGGCTTCGGTCGTAGCCCAGGTCAAAACGGATGGAAGTTGGAGTGCCAACATTCACCTGACGCTGCTTCAGTTACTGTCGCTGAATCTACTGACGCCGATTCTTCATCTGTCCGCACAGGATGAGGCACAAAACGGATTTAGCGTCGATTTGGGGTTGGGCACGGTGCTGAATCTGCCTCTGCTGGCTGTTACCGCACAGGCAGAACCCTTGATGCACGAAGCGGATGCCTCTGCCAATTCTGATGCCTTACATACCACTCCACTCCTTTCGACGGAAAGCACAACGGAAGAGCGCCTGAGTTCCACGTTGACTTCAAGCAATGACGCTTCAGCTACGGCGGAGAAGAGTGCTGCCGCAGTTTCGGGAACCTTCACCATTGGCGGGGTGAGCATCGATTTAGCCGATGGAACCCACAATAGCGGAAGCAGCGTTCAAGGGGGCAGTGGAAACGATGTGATTCACCTGAGTACGCTGGGCTTTAGCTATATCGATGGCGGTGCCGGCGTCGACACCTTGGTGTTGGATGGCGCGAACCTCCATCTGGATCTTACCCAACTGGGCGAGAAGATAACTCATATCGATATCTTCGATCTGGGTCTGTCCGGTAGCAACAGCATCACCTTGGATCTGAATGAGGCGCTTAACGTTAAAGATCCAACTCAGGAGCAGCTACTGATTAAGGGTTCTGAAGGGGATAAGGTCAATTTGGTTCATGGTCAGGGCGACATCTGGAACTTAAATGGACAGAGCACCATTGGCGGGGTGATTTACGACGTTTATCACAATTCATCCCAAGGGAATAACACGCTGGGCGATGTTCTGGTTCAGCAAGGCTTGCACGTTAATCTGGTTTAAGCAGTAAACACCGGTGCGATCATTGGTCGCACCGGTCAGAGATAGGGATCGACTCTGGTATAGCATTATTTATAACAACCATCATCTAATAGAATGTGGGAAAAATGAAATACACCAAACATTGTCCCCGTGCCGAACATCGATCCACTGTTCGGCCCTCTGGTTATATCATCGGGTTATGTTGTGGATTAAGTAGCCTATTTCTAACTTTTCCGCCCGTAAGCTATGCGGCAGAAGAGTATCAGTGGCAGGTTGCGCCCAGTGAACAAAACCAATCCAGTTTATCCATTCATGAAGCGGTTCTGCGGGCATTTGCCCGCAACCCGCAAATAGCGCAGGCCGCAGCACAAATTCGCGTAGGGAAAGCCAACCTGAACGTGGCGAAAAGCGGTTGGTTTCCCCAAGTTTCATTGCAGGGGGGCGTAGGCCGTTCTCATCAAACCGATTCTTCAGGTTCGTTGGATAATAATGGTTCCGTTGGCCTTAACCTAAAACAACTGCTGTATGACTTTGGTAAAACCGGAGGCAGCATTGATGAGCAACATGATTTATCCGATGCCTACAATTATCAGCTTTACAGCACCCTAAATGGCGTGGGGCAACAAACCCTACAGAGTTATCTTCAGGTCAAACGCTATCAGGAGTTGGCGCAGGCAGCGCAGCGTAATCTGGCTTCCCTTGAAAGCGTCCGAGAAATGGCCACGCTGCGCGCAGAGGCAGGATTAAGCTCTCAATCAGATGTATTACAGGCAGAAACGCGTATTGCCGGTATGAAAGCCACCTATCAGCAGTATCAGGCTCAGGTGATGTCGGCGCAGGCTTCGCTATCGGCGTTGACCGGCGTTGTTGCGACTGACTATCCGGATTTACCGAAAGATCTGTTGGGACAAAAAATTTCCGTTAAGTCATTACCCTATCAACAAAATAACGCGGTACGCAGCACCCAAGCTAAACAACTGGCCGCCGAGAAGCGCATCCAACAGGCTAAAGCTCAACATTGGCCCACCATTTCAGTACAGGCTGGGCGCACCCGTTATGCCGATGGCGACGGTTCGTATTGGGACGATCAGGTACAGCTGGTGGTCGACGCGCCTATTTATCAAGGTGGTGCCACCTCGGCTCGGGTCGATGCTGCCGAAGGGGAACGCCAGAATGCACAGGCTGAAGTTGAAGCCAGCAAGCTGGATATCGATCAAAAAGCCTCAACCGCTTATGCGGATCTGCTAGGCGCACAGCAGCGCCAGCAGGCTGGAGAAGCACAGCAAGCCAGCGCGGGACAAACGCGCAGCGTCTATCAGGATGAATATCGCCTGAACAAACGTAGTTTGAATGACTTACTCAGCGTTGAACAAGATGTTTTACAGGCAGATAACGCCGCCATTATGGCTCGCTACGACGCTTGGGATGCCGCAGTACGCTATGCCGGTGCAGTCGATAACTTGTTAGATATGTTGGGGATCGAACGTCAAAAAGTGACCGGCGATGACCTCCCGACACTTGGAGGATCGTCTTAATGGCTAATTTACCTAATTCTGATAACTGGATAATCGCAATGTCCCGGGCTGCCGGGCGTTTCGGCATCTCGACCGATATTCATGCGCTGCGCCAGCAAATGCGCTGGTATGAGAGCTTACCGCTGCCTCGCCGGTTGGAGCGATTAAGTAACCTGATGAACATGCAGGTAAAAATTCAGCCGGCGGCCAATGTTCGCTGGCGCAATGAGATCCTGCCGGTGATGGCACAGTTGCAGGATGGCTCACTGATTGTTCTGGAGTCATTGGATGAAGAGCAGCGCGCTGTTTATTGGCTGGGAGAGGGGGGCGACTTGCTTCGGGAAGAGCCGTTGCCTGAACTGCTTGCCCGTATTCAGCCCGATGTGGTGTTGCTGGGCATTGCCGCCCGCGGGCAGGACTCACGTATTGATGAGTTTGTACAGCCTTACCGTGAGCACTGGTTTTGGCGTCATTTTCGCCATACCGGTCGACAGTTAGCGGAAATTTCACTGGCTTCGATTATCAGTAATGTCTTGGCGCTAGCGGGAATATTGTTCTCCATGCAAGTGTATGACCGAGTTATTCCATCACAGTCTTATCCCACATTATGGGTGCTGTTTTTTGGGGTGTTGCTGGCAGCGTTAATGGAGTTTTTTATTCGCCTGTCGCGTACCCATATTTCGGATTTGATGGGTAAGCATATCGATTTAAAAGTGTCTTCGATGTTTTTTACGCGTGCGCTGGCGATTAAAAATGATGCGCGTCCCAAATCGACAGGCTCCTTTATTTCTCAACTGAGAGAAATCGATCAGGTACGTGAATTGCTCACTTCAACCACCGTTGGCGCCGCGTTGGATATGCCGTTTGTACTGCTGTTCTTGGCTATTATGGCTGCGGTGGGCGGTGAACTGGTGTTGATTCCACTGTTGGCCATTCCGCTGATTGTCATTCCCGGTTTGCTGGTACAGTGGCCGATGGCCAAATTAGCCAAAGAAGGAATGCGTGAAAGTGCGCTGCGTAATGCGGTATTGGTGGAATCAATCGAGGGTGTTGAAGACATTAAAGCGTTACAGGCCGAGCCTTACTTCCAGCGCCAGTGGGAACAAACGCACAAAGTGAGTGCTGCGATTGGCATGAAACAGCGGGTATGGGGCGCGAGATTAAGCGGTTGGGCATCGTCGGTTCAGCAAATAACTTACGCGGGAATGCTGGTATTTGGTGCCTATCTGGTACTGGAGGGCACGATTACCACCGGTACGATGGTGGCCTGTAGTTTATTGTCCTCCCGCACCATTGCTCCCCTGATGCAGCTCACTATGGTGTTTTCGCGCTGGCAGCATGCCAAAAGCGCCATGACCGGGCTTAACGATCTGCTTAAAAAACCGTTGGATCGCAATACGGAAAAACCGATGGCGCGCTGCCCGGTTTTGGCCGGTCATTACCAGCTAAAAGATGTGCAATATAGCTATGACGAAGAAAAAAGTGATTTAGCGCTACAGATATCCAGTCTGGATATTAAGCCGGGCGAGCGGATAGCGATTCTTGGCAAGGTAGGGATGGGGAAATCAACTCTGCTGCGTCTGCTGTCCGGGCAGGCATTAGCCACCAAGGGAAAAGTTATTATCGACGGTGTCGACATGGCGCAAATCGATCCGGCGGATATCCGGCGTCAGGTGGGCTACCTGTCACAAGACTCGCGGCTATTTTTTGGCACTCTGCGTCAGAATTTGATGCTGGGTCACCCTCATGCTACCGACCAGGAACTGATTCAGGCCTTACGCATCAGCGGGGCATTAACGCTGGTGCAGCAGGATGCTTCCAGTCTTGACCGGTTAATAAACGAAGGTGGGCGAGGGTTATCCGGAGGCCAGCGCCAGATGGTGATGTTGAGTCGACTCATTGTGCGAAATCCACAGGTGGTATTACTGGATGAACCTACCGCATCCATGGATGAACAGCTGGAAAGCTATGTTATCCGCCAGCTCCAGTGTTGGCTGGTTGGTCGTTCACTGATTTTAGTGACGCATCGTCCGGCGTTACTGGCTTTGGTGGATCGTATTGTGGTGGTTGATGGGGGAAAAATTGTCGCAGATGGCCCACGCGATGAGATCCTGAATCAGGCTCGCCATAACACCCATGTCGCATCTATCGTCGCTTGAGGATAAAGCCATGACTGAACTATCAATGCAGGAAGATATGGCCCAGCAAGGACGCCGTCATTCATCAGTGGTTTGGCTGACGTTATTGGGTGGAATACTGCTGTTTATCTGGGCGAGTTTTGCTTCATTAGATGAAGTGACCGTGGGAACGGGGAAAGTGACGCCTTCAACTCGCGCTCAGGTCATAGAGAGTCTGGATGGCGGCATTGTTTCTGCCATGCCGGTACATGAAGGCGACATTGTTAACAAGGGACAGGTGCTGGCCCAGCTCGATCCTAAACGTTTCCAGTCTAACTATGGTGAGGCGGCATCACGGGTTAGAACTCTGCGAGCCTCTGCAGAGCGTTTGCGTTCTGAATTGACTGGGGCACCGCTGGAATTCAGTCCCGATACATTACAGGAACCAGAACTGGTGGCGCGGGAACGTCAACTGTATGAATCAAGGCGGCGTAATCGGGACGAAACGGTTTCCAACTTGCAGCGTTCGTACGATCTGGTTAACGCCGAACTGAAAATGACCCAGCCACTGATTGAAAAAGGGGCCGCCAGCCGGGTTGAAGTGATTCGCTTGCAGCGTCAGGCCTCTGAGTTACAGGGAAAAATTGATGAAGCACGTAATCAGTATGCGGTGCGGGCGCGTGAGGAACAGGTAAAAAATAACGCCGAGCTGGATGCCCAAATGGAGGGGATGACGGGCAAAGCCGATCAACTGGATCGCGCCACGCTCTATTCTCCGGTGCATGGTGTGGTAAAAGATATTCAGGTCACCACCGTGGGCGGCGTTTTGCCTCCGGGCGGTAAGTTAATGGAGATTGTGCCGCTGGAAGACCATCTGCTGATTGAAACCCGAATCAACCCGCGTGATATCGCGTATATTCGGCCAGATCTTCCGGCAACGGTCAAACTTACCGCTTACGACTCCTCTATTTATGGCAATCTGGATGGAACCGTGGTGGTGGTTTCACCGGATACCATACAGGATGAGGTGCGGCGAGATCAGTACTATTATCGGGTTTATGTACGCACCAAAAATGCCGATCTGCATAATAAAAACGGTAAGCGTTTTCCGATTATGCCCGGCATGGTTGCCAACGTAGAGATTAAAACCGGACAGAAGACGGTGCTGGATTATTTGATTAAACCGCTGAATAAGGTGCAGGAGGCATTGCGGGAACGTTAATGATTCCCCCGACAATGTCTTGATCCTTTGACTCAATCGTCTAATATGTTACTTCGACTCGGGGTGCCCTGTGCAACATGTACAGCGGCTGAGATATCACCCGTATTACCTGATCTGGATTATGCCAGCGTAGGGAAGTCACGGTATCCCACCGGTACTGCCTTCTTTAACGCCGGTTGGGAGCTTTATGAATTTATCTCACAACCTTCAACCTTTTCCCGCTTCTGCTGCGGCCCATTGGCTGACGCAACTACGAACCGCTTCCCCCTTAGTTCACTGCCTGACGAATCAGGTGGTGCAAAATTTTACCGCCAATGTTCTGCTGGCTTTAGGTGCTTCACCGGCAATGGTGGTGGCTCGACAAGAAGTCGGTGATTTTAGCGCGATTGCCAACGGGCTTCTGGTCAATGTGGGAACCCTGAATGAAACTCAGGCAGAAGCTATGTTGCTGGCCGTTGCGTCGGCAAATGGTGCGGGTGTTCCTTGGGTTTTGGATCCGGTAGCGGTCGGCGGACTGGGCTACCGTACCGACTTCGCCCGCCAATTACTGACCATGAAACCCACAGCCATTCGCGGTAATGCTTCCGAAGTTATGGCGCTGGCCGGTTTTAACTCAGCAGGACGCGGCGTTGACAGCACCGATGACTCTTTAGCTGCGCTACCCGCCGCCATCGAGTTAGCCAACCACAGTGGTGCCGTCGTGGCGGTGACCGGCGCTATTGATTATGTGACCGACGGTCAAACCTGCTATGCCTTACCTTTTGGCGATCCGTTAATGACCCGAGTGGTGGGAACGGGCTGCGCGTTATCGGCGGTAGTGGCCGCATTTTTATCACTGGATAAAGAGAAGGCTCTCGAGCTGGTTGCCAGTGCCTGCATGATGATGGCCTTTTGCGGTGGTATGGCTGCCGGAGCAGCGACCGGGCCGGGGAGTTTTGTTCCTCGTTTTCTTGATTTACTTTATCAACTGCAACCAGAACACCTGATGGGTAAAACATTATGAGAATTAATGCATTAACTATTGCCGGTACCGACCCCAGCGGCGGTGCTGGCATACAGGCTGACTTAAAAACCTTCTCTGCCTTGAGTGCTTATGGTACCAGCGTGATAACCGCGTTGGTTGCACAAAACACCCTCGGTGTGCAGTCAGTTTATCGCATTGAGCCTGATTTTGTGGCAGCCCAGCTTAGTTCGGTGCTGGACGATGTGCGTATCGACAGTGCCAAAATTGGCATGTTGGCCGAATCAGATATTGTACAGGTCGTGGCTGAGTCATTAAAACGCTACCCCATTCCTTATGTGGTGCTGGATACCGTGATGGTAGCGAAAAGTGGCGATCCGTTACTGGCTTTGGATGCAGTAGAGGCCATTCGCCGTCAGTTGTTGCCGATAGTTTCTCTGATTACGCCTAACCTACCGGAAGCTGCCGCTCTGCTTGATTGTCCTGTTGCCACCAGTGAGTCAGAAATGTTGGAGCAAGGGAAAGCGCTGTTAGGGATGGGCTGTTCGGCGGTGTTAATGAAAGGCGGTCATTTAAGTGAGGCGGAAAGCCCGGACTGGTTGATTACCCCACAGCAAACGCTGCGCTTTAGTGCCAAAAGAATCGCTACGAAACATACCCACGGAACCGGGTGTACGCTTTCCGCCGCGCTGGCAGCGTTACGCCCTCGCTGTGATAGCTGGGCGCAGACGGTACAAATGGCTAAAGATTATTTGCAGCAGGCATTGATCATGGCGGACAGTCTGGAAGTGGGGCACGGCATCGGCCCGGTACACCATTTTCATCGCTGGTGGTGATAATAAAATCTTCTGTAATTAACTAACGGGCTAGGCCCGACACACTCTATGGTTGAGTTCAGATGGTCTTCCGGTCGAGCACGAAACTAATATACGCGCTTTAGGTTTTACGACCGGATTGTCCATTGACGCTTATTTATTAGGTTTTCCTGTCAGGTAACAAACACAGTGAAGACTACAGACTGTGTTCCGTGACTTTTTCAGCGGAGCTTTCTTCCGATAACTGCTCACTGGCAACCATAGCCAGTGTGGTATCCAGCATACGGTTAGCAAATCCCCATTCGTTATCACACCATACCAGCATTTTTACCAGATGCTGACCGCTGACTCGGGTTTGTGTACCATCGACAATGGCGCTGTGCGGGTCGTGGTTGAAATCGGTGGAGACCAGCGGCAGTTCGGTATAATCCACAATACCCTGAAAGGTATGTTTAGCCGCCTGTACAAACAGTTGATTGACATCCTGTACGCTCACCGGTATTTCCAGCGTAACGCTCAGGTCGATCGCCGTTACATTGATGGTGGGCACTCGCACCGAAATCGCTTCAAAACGATCGCAAAACTTAGGGAAGATACGGGTAATCCCTGCTGCCAATTTGGTATCTACGGGAATGATTGACTGGTTAGCGGCACGGGCGCGGCGTAAGTCTTTGTGGTAAGCATCAATGACGGGCTGATCGTTCATTGCAGCATGAATGGTGGTTACCGTGCCGGAGCGAATTTCAAAGTTGTCATCCAATAGTTTGATTATCGGAATAATGCAGTTAGTGGTACAAGACGCATTGGAAACGATACGGTGTTCAGCTTTCAATTCATGGTGGTTAACGCCATACACAATGGTTGCATCTAAGTCGTTTCCTCCTGGATGGGAGAAAAGAACCTTTCTCGCACCGGCTGCAATATGCGCTTCACCATCGGCACGGCTGCCGTAAACGCCGCTGCAATCCAGTACGATATCTACGTCCAATGATTTCCACGGCAGATTGGCAATCTCTTTGTGATGAAATAGCTGCATTGCATCATCATCTACCCATAGCATTCTGCCTTCTTGGCGGACGCGACGGGCAAAGCGTCCGTGGGTTGAATCATATTTCAATAAGTGCGCCATACCATTAGGGTCGGCTAATTCATTGATAGCAACCACACTGATTTTTTTATGATGTTCTGACTCGTATAAAGCGCGTAAAACGCTGCGACCAATACGGCCAAATCCATTAATAGCTACTCGGATGGTCATGTTATTCCTTTATTGTTCGTTATCATGCCGGTTGGTTAGCGTAATGCAAGAAAGTGAGTGTGCTGTGAGATAAAAATATCACAAGCTAGACTAGCGATAATTGTTCTGATGATGCCGGAAGATAATGGACAAGATGACAGACTTCAGGTGCCTGTGTAAAGCTCGCTAATATCCTCCTTGTATAATTCGATGGACTATCATTAACTGTAGTCATTATCCCGTAGTGATGAGGTCGGAATCTTTATGATTAGAATATCGTTAATCTCTTGTATTGCGCTGTTTTTACTGGGATGTACTTCCCAGTCTTACACGGAACCTTGCCCGCGTGGCTCCGGCTGTGTTGTTAACGATCGGGAACAACCGATTTATGATTATGACGCTGACTCCAATAGCATGAAAAGGGATCGCCGCATGGAGAGGATCAGAGATCAGGGGGCGGCAGATAAATCTACCGATCAGGGAACCGTATTTGGCTGGTAGCGCTATTTTAGGCTAGGGGCAGCAAGATCCGGCTACAACACTGATAATGGATATCCTAGCCATAGACCTTTTATCAGACATCGGCGTACCCGTGAGGCGGTAAAGGTTGATTATCCATCCAGACTTTGCCCTCACGCATTGCCAGTCGGCCATCCATAAACCAACTGACAACTAGCGGATAGATGCGATGCTCTTCAATTTGTACACGTTTAATCAACTCAGCTTCGCTATCCTGAGCTAATATCGGTACTGCGGCTTGCAGAATAATCGGGCCGCCATCCAGCTCTTCGGTAACAAAGTGAATGGTTGTACCGTGTTGCTTATCCCCGTTACTCAGTGCCTGACTGTGGGTATGCAGACCCGGATATTTAGGCAATAGGGAAGGGTGAATATTTAGCAACTTCCCCGCATAGCGATTAACAAATATCGGGCTCAGAATACGCATATAACCAGCGAGAACGATCAGGTCGGGTTTATAGCGATCGATGGTATCCGCCAGCGCTAAGTCATAATCGGTACGGCTGTTAAAATACTTGGGCTCAACCACTTCCGTAACAATGCCAGATTGCTGTGCCCGTACCAATCCATAAGCTTCGGGAACATTGCTGAACACCGCACTGATGGTTCCGTTAATTTGCTCATTATCACAGGCATCAATGAGGGCCTGAAGATTAGAGCCGCTACCGGAGATTAGAACAACAATAGTTTTCATTAGCCGATAACCACCTGCTCATCAGACGTAGACGCTTTGATAGTGCCGATTTTCCACGCAATTTCACCGGTAGATTGTAATTGTGTGATGGCGGCATTCGCCTGAGCTTCCGGCAGGGCAATCACCATACCGACGCCGCAGTTAAAGGTCCGGTACATTTCATGGCGACTGACGTTACCTGCCTGTTGTAACCAGTTAAAGACTTCTGGCCATTGCCAACTGGACTCGTCGATCGCTGCCTGAGTACCTTGCGGTAAGACGCGCGGAATATTTTCCCAGAAGCCACCGCCGGTAATGTGGGCGATAGCGTGAACGTCGATCTGCTCCAGCATTTGTAAAATGGATTTTACATAAATTTTGGTTGGTGTTAGCAAATGGTCTGCCAGTGATTTACCGGCTAGCATGGTCGCCTGTGGATCGGTTTTGCTGACTTCAAGAATTTTACGTACCAGTGAGTAGCCGTTGGAGTGCGGGCCGCTAGAGGCTAAGGCTATCAGGGTATCACCCGCAGAGACTTTGCTGCCGTCAATGATTTCGGATTTTTCTACCACGCCAACGCAAAAACCGGCCACGTCATAATCTTCACCCTGATACATGCCGGGCATTTCGGCAGTTTCACCGCCGACCAGCGCGCAGCCAGATTGCTTACAGCCTTCGCCAATGCCGGTGACCACACGGGCAGCGGTATCGACATCCAGCTTGCCTGTGGCGTAATAGTCGAGGAAAAACAGCGGCTCTGCACCCTGAACAATCAGGTCATTAACACACATGGCAACCAAATCGATACCGATAGTATCGTGGCGCTTTAAGTCCATAGCTAATTGAAGTTTGGTGCCGACACCGTCGGTACCTGAAACCAGAATCGGTTCACGGTATTTTTGGGGCAGTGCGCAAAGTGCGCCAAACCCTCCGAGTCCACCCATAACTTCAGGACGACGGGTTTGTTTTACGACACCTTTGATTCTATCGACTAAAGCGTTACCAGCATCAATGTCAACACCAGCGTCTTTGTAGCTTAGAGAAGTTTTATCGGTCACTGCGGGGTTCCCCATGGAGATAGGTGATATTGAACAGAAACGCTGGCATTCTATCAGTTATAGCAAACGTTTGCCTATGGTTTTTATCGCTGACTTATAAACTCATTTTGCTATCGTCTGAGTTTGAATTTCCTTATGCTTGGGGTGATGTTTTATCACCGCCAATGATTAATTGGAAAAAACAGCGCTCTGTTAACAGTATTAGCACAATCTATAGCCTATCATGATCAGAATCATGCATTTCTTTGTCACGGCTCTCACATTATCAGGTATAATTTGCCGATTTTTTTGAGAGCGACAGTGCACCATCCGCGATATGGGAGAGGAATAAATGAAGATCGTTGTAGTTAAGCATCCACTGGTTAAACATAAGTTAGGCCTGATGCGTGAAGAAGATATCAGCACTAAACGTTTTCGTGAATTAGCCTCAGAGGTTGGTAGTTTACTAACCTACGAAGCAACAGCAGATTTAGAAACTGAAAAAGTTACCATCAATGGCTGGAATGGCCCGGTAGAAATCGAGCAAATCAAAGGTAAAAAAATCACCGTAGTGCCGATTCTGCGTGCTGGTCTTGGCATGATGGAAGGCGTATTGGAGCACGTTCCAAGCGCACGTATCAGCGTCGTTGGTGTGTATCGTGATGAAGAAACCTTACAGCCAGTTCCTTATTTCCAAAAGTTGGTTTCCAATATTGAAGAGCGCATGGCTCTGGTAGTTGACCCCATGTTGGCAACAGGCGGCTCGATGATTGCAACCATCGATTTACTGAAAAAAGCAGGCTGTCAGTCAATTAAAGTCTTGGTGTTGGTTGCGGCTCCTGAAGGCGTTGCCGCATTAGAGAAAGCGCATCCGGACATTGAGCTATACACCGCCTCTATCGATCAGGGCTTAAACGAGAAAGGTTACATCATTCCGGGGCTGGGTGATGCCGGTGATAAGATCTTCGGTACTAAATAGTCAGTAAACTGTAAATAGTCAGTAAACTGAGAGATAACAAGGATGTTGTTGCCGGGGCCGGCGTTGATTGCGCTACCTACTCTACCTCTGATAATTAGGGTGGAGCATCAGTAGCCGGTACCCGTTTGATTATGATAAAAATTTCGCTGAATGACATCACCAACAAGATATCCAATTAGAGATCAGGTCAGTGGGCATCGCTCTATTGTGGCGGCGCTCTGAATGGCTGAGTCATAGACAGATAAATATGGGCGACACGATCGCCCATATTTATGGATGCGAGTTGGCTAATCGTATGGTGTCTTTACTTAGCGTCCGGGTGTTATCAGGCTAAAAAAATTAGCCTGTAGTAGTTATATAAGTCATAAGAAATTGGTTACAGGCAAGACGAGCGGCACCAGTATCAATGTGTAGCAGTGCCGGATAACAACATCATTTCAAATTAGAGGTTTATTTTATGCAACAGCCGTCAATGACCGGCGCACAGCCACCTACCTGGCAGAACGTTCTGGTGGGAGCTCAAATGCTGTTTGTGGCATTTGGTGCGTTAGTACTGGTACCGCTGATCACAGGGTTAGATACCAACGTAGCGCTGTTTACCGCAGGCTTCGGTACCTTGCTGTTCCAACTCTGTACTAAAGGTAAGGTGCCTGTATTTCTGGCGTCGTCTTTTGCCTTTATTGTTCCTATCAGCTACGGCGTTCAAACCTGGGGGATACCTGCCACCATGGGGGGATTGTTTGCTGCTGGCGTGATGTACATGATTTTTGGTGGGCTGATTAAGCTGCGTGGTTCGCACATTATTGAAAGGCTGCTGCCACCGGTGGTTACCGGCCCAATGATTGCGATTATTGGCCTGACGTTGGCACCAGCAGCGGTCAACATGGCATTAGGCAAAAGTGGTGATGGTGGTTCAGTGATTCTGGGGGATTACCGTACTGCGCTGTTCATTTCAATGCTGTCGCTGTTGACCACGTTACTGGTCGCCGTTTGGGCTAAAGGTATTTTCCGTTTAATCCCCATTTTGTCCGGTATTGTGGTGGGCTATGTCACGGCATTATTGATGGGTGTTGTTAACTTCCAACCAGTGTTAGATGCGCCGTGGTTTGCTATCCCTAATTTTACCGCGCCGGAATTCCACTGGCAGGCCATTCTGTTTATGTTGCCGGTAGTTATCGCGCCAACCATTGAACACGTCGGCGATATTATGGCGATTAGTTCGGTTTCCGGTAAAGACTATGCGAAAAATCCTGGCCTGCACCGTACGCTGGCCGGTGATGGCTTGGCCACTTCGGCAGCAGCCTGCTTTGGTGGTCCACCGTGTATTACCTATGCAGAGGTTATTGGAGCAGTAACCCTGACCCGCAATTTTAATCCATTAGTGATGACCTTTGCTGCCTGTTGGGCGGTGTTCATGTCATTTATCGGTAAAATTGGTGCTTTCCTGAATACCATTCCATCGGTGGTCATGGGCGGTATTATGGTTCTGCTGTTTGGTTCTATCGCCGCGGTAGGTATCAATATCCTGGTGAAAAACCGGGTGGATATGTCTATTGCGCGCAACCTGTGTATCGTCTCTATCGTTTTGGTATTCGGTATTGGCGGCATGGTATTTAATTTTGGTCAGTATTCACTACAGGGTATTAGCCTGTGTGGTGTGATTGCAATTCTGTTAAATCTGATCCTGCCTAAAGCGCCGGTTTATCCTGAAACAGAGAAATCAGTCCATTAAGTTGGCAACCGGCAACCTTGTGTTGTCGGTTCTCCCCCTCACTTCGGTATGATAAACTGCATCGATTTCCAATTTTTTAGTTTGAGGTGTTTCTGAATACATCGACGCAGCTATCGTTTCCTCTCTATCTTTCTGATGACGAGACGTTTGCCAGTTTTTATCCCGGCGAAAATGCGTCACTGCTTTCTGCTATTCATTCCGCACTGGAGCAGGATCACAGCACTTATATCTATTTCTGGTCTGGGGATGCCAGCGGAAAGAGCCATTTGTTAAATGCAGCCTGTTCGGCACTGTCTCAAAAGGGCGTCGCGGTAGGTTATGTGCCGCTGGATAAGCGAACCTATTTTGTGCCCGAAGTGCTGGATGGTATGGAACAATTGGCGCTGGTCTGCATTGATAATATTGAATGTATTGCCGGTGACAGTGAGTGGGAAATGGCAATCTTCAACCTGTACAACCGCATTCTTGAAACAGGGTTTACCCGTTTGCTGATTAGCGGTGATGTTCCACCCCGTCAGTTAAACTTGTCATTACCCGATTTGGCTTCACGCTTAGATTGGGGGCAAATCTACCGATTACAGCCATTATCAGACGAAGATAAGCTTCAAGCTCTGATTCTACGGGCAAAACTACGCGGTTTTGAATTACCGGAAGACGTGGGGCGTTTTTTGCTTAAACGACTCGAGCGGGATATGCGAACGCTGTTTGAAACGCTGGATCGTTTAGATTCGGCATCTATCACGGCCCAGCGTAAATTAACCATTCCTTTTGTTAAAGAAGCTCTGAAGCTCTGAAACTATAGGCTTCATGCGTCATTTCATAACGTTCAGGGCTGAAAACGCTCAAAATCAGTTCTGGTTTCACCCAATGGACCATAAGTCACATTAATAATCAGCTCATCGAGATCGGAAACCATCGAGTACGGCAGATCTTTATTGGCTTTTTTCATGGCTTGATAGAACGGCTGATAAAAGTCAGCGGTTTGCCCTTGAGGGTCGTATTTGAGGCTGACATAAAACACCGGATAATCGCTGCTATTGCATAGTTTGGCGGCGGTGACATCAACGCCATACTTGGCTAGAACATCTCTGGTTGCTGGTTTCCAGTCTTTCAGTACCACATCCTGACAGTCATGGGTTATTTCGGTAAATAGCTTGGTTTTTTCCAGTGACGGAATATGCTCATTGGCGAAAATGCTGCCGGAAATAACCAGGCAGGCAGAGAGCAGGCTACCCATAAATAATGAGTGTAGATACGGCTTTTTCATCATTCTTCCTTAAACAACATAGGGATAGATTCAGATAATTTCTAATACATTCTCTGGTGGTCGACCTAACCGTGCATGATCACCAACCACCACGATGGGGCGCTCAATCAACTTAGGATTTGCCGTCATGGCGTCAATCAGTACCTGTTCTGATGCATCGGCCAGATTTAACGCTTTGTATAGATCTTCTTTAGTGCGGATTAGCTGGCGCGCAGAGCTAAAATTCAGCTGTTTTAACAGCGTGTGAATCTGTTTATTATCCGGTGGCGTGTCCATATATAAAACAACATCAGGCGTAATCCCTTTTTCTTCCAGCATCTCCAGCGTTTTTCTACTGGTGCTGCAACGCGGGTTATGAAAAATAGTTACTGTTCTCGTCATTATTATTGTTCTCCTGAGGCCATTCTTAAGATCTTTCAAACTGCTTAAAGCGCTGCTGCAACTGGCGTAGCTGGTCGATACGTGCATCATAACGTGCTTGTTTCAGGCTTCCAACCTGCACAGAAGAACTGGCTGTGGTGAGCAGATTAATCGCCTGATCGAGACGGCCTAGCAATGCCATGCTCTCGGCCCGGGCAGCCAGCTCTTCATCACGTAGTCCCTGATCGGCAGCGGCTTTAGCCAGCAAGTCCCAACCGTTAGGATCTTCCGGATGGCTATAGGTATAGCGATTCAGCAGCGTGGTGGCCTTAGCTGCCTGACGCGCTTCAATATAGGCATTACCCAGATTGAGCTGTAGCACGGCACTATTTGGCTGGCTCTTAATCGCTTGTTCTAAGCGGCTAACGGCCTGTGGAGCACGGTTCTGTTCCAGATCGATATCGGTGGCAAGATCGAGAAACCAAACATTACTTGGCTGTTGGGTTAGCAGCGGCTGAATGACGTTACGAGCTGCATCGTACTGTTTTGATTTGTAGTAGAGAATGGCTTGACCATATTTTCCGGCCATCTGCTCACGCGCATTGCCTTTTTTATACTCATCCAGCATAAATTGGCTTATCCCATCCATATCGCCATACATGCCCAGTATCCGTAGTTTAGCGAACAGGTAATCCTGAGAAGACGCAATAACTTTATGGCCCAGTTGTTCAGCACGACTGCGCGTATCAGACATTCTGCTATCAGGCATAGGGTGGGTTAGTAGCATTTCTGGAGGCTTGCTGGCATAGCGATATTTGTCTGCCAGTTTTTGCATAAAGTCTGGCATGGCCATTGGGTCAAAACCTGCACGCTGCAGTACGCGGATGCCAATGCGGTCAGCTTCTTGTTCATTGGACTGGGTAAAACTGATCATACCCTGTTGGGTTCCGGCGATAGTGGTGCTCAATGCTGCCATACCTGCCTGCGGGTTGGCCATCGTCAATAAAATAGACCCTAAAGCGCCTACCCAAGTAAGCGGTGCGTTACGCTGCTGTTCTTCCATGGCGCGAGCTAAATGGCGTTGAGTCACGTGTGAAATTTCGTGCGCCATGACTGAAGCCAGTTGGTTTTCATTGTCTGTTTCGCGAAATAGCGAAGAGTGAAGCACGACATTGCCCCCAAAGAAGGCGAAGGCGTTGATCTCATTATTTTGAATGAGATAAAAATGGAAGGGTGTTTTTACCGCATCGGCTTTGGCAACCAGCCTTTGACCCAGGCTATTAACGTAATCAGTCAGCAGTGGATCGTAAATCAGTGGTGCACCAGAACGCAGTTGCCGCAGGTAAAAATCTCCCATCAGCAATTCTTGATTGATACTGAGAGTCCCACCAGCAGTGGTACCAATATCTGGCAGGTCACTGGTAGTATCAGCAATAACTGGAATGGCTAGGCTGCATAGCAGCGTACTACTTAATAAGGTGGCGAGTAAGGATTTACCAAAACGGGTCGACATATCGATATTAATTCCAGAAGTTTATTAGCCTACAGAACACACTCTGATGCTTATGCAGCAGGAGCTGTTTTCCCTAAACCTACATTTGTCTGTATTTTCCCGAGAAAACCATCGGGTTACCTTAAATCTTATCGTGTTAACAGCTGATTTGTTGTTATTATAGCGATAGCTTCGGTTAGCCATCCTTCAGTATGCAATACAGGATAAATTATCACTGTTATGCGGCGGTTGCACCGAATAACTGAAGCTTCGTAGAGGCATTTTCGAACGAGTATTTATTCGCTTGGTGATGTAGACAACGAATATCATGTTTTGTCCTGTCTATTTTTGTTCTTCATATGGGTTTTTTATTTGAATCTATATGAAGAATTGAAACAGATTCAATGAAAGATTTTCTCCCCCGGAGGTTGTTATGTTGGATATGTTGTCTCGCTGGTATCGCCGGCGTTTCACCGACCCCCAAGCCATAGCGCTACTGATTATTTTAGTCGTAGGCTTCGGTATTATCTATTTTTTCCATGGCATTTTAGCGCCGCTATTAGTGGCGATTGTACTGGCCTATTTATTGGAATGGCCAACCACCAAAATACAAGGTCTGGGGCTTTCTCGCGGGTTGGCGGCGACCAGTGTTGTCATCTTGTTTGGTGGAATAATGTGCGTTGCCATTCTGGTCGTGATGCCAGCCGCTTGGCAACAAGGGGTGACTCTGGTTGCAGATCTGCCAAAGATGCTTAATCGTTTTCATGACTTTGCCGCAACGCTTCCTGCTCGTTATCCGGCGCTGGTTGACGCGGGCATTATTGATTTGTTTGCGGAAAATTTGCGTACCAAACTGGCGGGGCTGGCGGATTCGGTGGTGAAATACTCGATGGCATCACTGATGGGGTTATTAACACTGGCGATCTATTTGATTCTAGTACCACTGATGGTCTTTTTCTTGCTGAAAGATAAGCGGCAGATGATTTATGCGGTACACCGCATATTACCTCGTAATCGAGGGCTAGCGGGTAAAGTATGGCTGGAGATGAATCAACAAATCACCAACTATATTCGCGGCAAAGTGGTAGAGATGGTGATTGTTGGCGTGGCGACCTATCTGGTGTTCTGGTTTCTGGATATGCGTTATTCCCTACTGCTGGCGGTGCTCGTTGGAATATCGGTATTAATTCCTTACATTGGCGCGGTGCTGATCACTATACCGGTGTTTATTGTGGCGTTATTTCAGTGGGGGATTGGGCCTGATTTCTGGACGCTGGTGATTGCCTATCTGGTGGTGCAAGGGCTGGACAGCAACTTACTGGTGCCATTTTTATTCTCAGAGGCCGTTAACCTGCATCCGTTGGTCATTATTCTGTCGGTTGTGATTTTTGGCGGGTTATGGGGTTTTTGGGGGGTGTTCTTTGCCATTCCTCTGGCCACACTGGTTAAAGCGGTTATTCACGTTTGGCCGGACGATCTGATTGCAGAAAACCTGCGTTGAAAAGACGAGACAAACAACGGCTACCTCCCCTGATGGGGTAGCCGTTGCTAGAAAAACCCCTCAACGGTTACCGTTAAGATAGTTAAGTACAATCTCATGGTGGTTGTTGGTTTTGAAATCATCAAAGACGTTTTCGATTTTTCCGTTAGCGCCAACTAAAAAGCTGATGCGATGAATGCCGTCATAGGTTTTGCCCATAAAGGTTTTTTCACCCCAAACGCCAAACAGTTCAGAGACTTGGTGTTCTTCGTCGGAAAGCAGCGTAAAGTTCAGCAGATCTCTTTCAACAAAGCGAGAGAGCTTTTCTGGTTTATCGGTACTGATACCCAAAATGTCCACGCCGAGTTTTTTCAGATCATCCATGTTGTCCCGTAATCCGCAGGCTTGTACGGTGCAGCCTGGGGTCATGGCTTTTGGATAAAAATAGATAAGAACTCTCTGCCCTTTAAAATCACTCAGGCTGATATCTTCACCATCTTGATCCGGGAGTGTAAATTCAGGGGCGGTATCACCGGCTTTTAATGGGTTTATCACTAGTTCCTTCCTTTTTCATGCTTGTGGATTGATTACGATGTTAATACTGCCTTGTGCATTTAATTCTGTACAGAGGCGATAGAAATCTTGTTCAACCTTTTTATGTGTGCCGGTCAGGGCACTGTGTAACGTTATCTCAATATAAAGCTTAGCTTCTTTTGTTATTTCGCACGTGCTGGTTTTGGAAGTAAGTTCAGCAATGCTGGTTTCTGCTGCATCAAATAAGTTGGTAAAACGTTCAATTAAGTGGGGGGAATCTTTTACTTCTACTTTTACCCACATCGTGACCGGCATGGGAGGACGAGGGTGCTGAGTTGTGCGCTTCATCACAATCAAGAGCTCTAATTCAACACCTTTTTGTGGCAGAGTAGATTCGAGCAACATCATGGCGCTCCATCCACCGGAAAGCAGCATAATAAAAGTAAATTCTTCACCCAACAGTGCCAGACGGCTATCCTCTATATTACAGCCGCAGCTACTGACATGCCGGGTAATCGTATTGACTATTCCCGGACGATCGGTACCCAAGGCGGTAATGACAAGGTAATATTCAGATTGCTGTGGCACGTTAAAACTTCCTGCCTAAAAATGGTGATACTATGGTAAACATAAAAAAATCACCCAGACAAGCAGTTAGAGTGATGTTGTTGCTTGCTTTTCGCTATTGGTCAAAAGTACCATGTTCGGTATATCTATTAAGGGGAATCGCTTATGTTTACGGGAAGTATGGTTGCACTGGTAACGCCAATGGACTCAACAGGTTCAGTTGACCGTGCTAGTTTGAAAAAACTGATTGATTATCATGTGGCTAGCGGCACTTCTGCGATAGTTTCCGTAGGCACCACAGGGGAATCAGCCACGCTTAATCATAATGAACATGTTGATGTGGTGAAATTAACGTTAGATTTAGCCGATGGTCGTATTCCTATCATCGCCGGGACTGGCGCTAATGCCACGGCGGAAGCTATTTCTCTGACCCAGCATTTCAATGATACCGGTGTTATCGGTTGTTTATCCGTAACACCCTATTACAATAAGCCAACTCAGGAAGGTTTATTCCAGCATTTTAAAGCGATCGCCGGGCATACTGATTTACCTCAGATCCTTTATAATGTTCCTGGTCGCACCGGTTGTGATATGTTACCTGAAACCGTTGCCCGTTTAGCGGAAGTACCAAATATTGTTGCATTGAAAGATGCAACCGGTAACTTAAGCCGGGTTAGTCAAACTCAGGTGCTAGTAGGAAATGATTTCAAATTACTCAGTGGCGACGATGCGACCTCTTTAGAGTTTATGCAGTTGGGTGGTCACGGTGTAATTTCTGTTACGGCAAACGTTGCTGCACGTGAAATCGCAAAATTATGCGAATTGGCTGCACAAGGAAACTTTGCTGAAGCTCGTTGTCTTAATGAACGGTTAATGCCTCTACATCTGAAATTGTTTGTTGAATCTAACCCAATTCCAGTGAAGTGGGCATGTCATCGTTTAGGTTTAATTGCTGATGATACGATGCGGTTACCAATGACTCCGCTGGCGCAAAGTGCCCGGCCGATAGTTGAACAGGCGTTAAAGTCTGCTGGTCTGCTATAAATCTTAGGAAAAATTAATGGTTCATTCATTACAAAAAATAGTAGGTGTCTCGCTGGTTGTGCTGTTGGCGGCTTGTTCTAACGATCAGACGTATAAGCATCAGGTCAGTGGCGATGAAGACTATTTAAAAGCCCCTGCGTTAAAGGAATTACGCGCGCCGGCAGGAATGATATTACCTGTCCAGAATGGTCAGTATGCGGTAAGTAACCGTGCCGTCTCAACGGGTAATGTTGGTTTAGCGCTGGATATTCGTCCGCCATCTCAGCCGCTGGCTCTGATGACGGGATCGCGAGTACAGTACAGTGCAAACACCGCGACGCTTTCATTAGAAAACAGCGGCAAGAATCAAGCGCTTTGGCCTCAGGTTATTGCGGTGCTTGAGCAGAAAGGTTACCGAATTGCCGATCGTCAGGACGCCAATCAAACCCTGACAACTGACTGGGTTAACTGGCAACGTAGCGATGAAAACACCGCTCACAGCGCCCGCTATCAAATCACGGCTCAGCCTCAGGGCTACCAGAACCAGCTATCAGTAAAAGTATTAGAACTGAAAGCGGGCGACAAGAGCGTGTCTGATGCGGCGTCTATGCAGCGCTATAGCATCAGTATGCTGAATGCCATTACTGAAGGGTTAGATAAAACTCAAAGCAACCTGATTTCTCAGCAGGCTGGAAAAGCGGGTGGCAGCATTGTTCTGCAAGCCGCTCATGATGATACAGGCCTGCCAGTAGTGATCGTTCGCGAGGCTTATGCCAACGTTTGGGAGCGCCTGCCAGCGGTGCTGGAAAGTGTGGGGATGAAGATCAACGATCGTAATAAGCAACTGGGCTTAATTACGGTGACCTTCAAATCATCAAACAGCAACTGGGCCGCATTAAGCGTGCCAAATCCAGATTTGAAAAACGGTGATTACAAAATTCAGGTGGGCGATTTAGATAACCGCAGCAGCCTGCAATTTAGCACCGATAAAGGCCAGGTGTTAAAAGAGTCAGACAACAATGCACTGGTTACAATTCTGCAATCCGCGTTTAACCATAGCTCGATAGCTGAATAATGAAAAAAGGGGCTAAATGCCCCTTTTTTATTCTACATCTCATCATAACCATCACATTTGAAATCAACGGAGAAAACTGAAGATGCAAAAGGTAGCCGAACTTTATCGTGGTAAGGCAAAAACCGTTTATACAACAGAGGATCCGGACCTGCTAGTTCTGGAATTTCGTAATGACACTTCAGCCCTAGACGGTGAACGTATTGAACAGTTCGATCGTAAAGGAATGGTCAATAATAAATTTAACCATTTCATTATGAGCAAATTGGAAGAGGCGGGAATTCCGACTCAGATGGTGCGCCTCCTTTCTGATACTGAAGTTCTGGTTAAAAAACTGGACATGGTGCCGGTTGAATGTGTTATTCGCAACCGTGCGGCAGGATCACTGGTGCGTCGTTTAGGCGTAAAAGAAGGAATGGAATTAAACCCACCGTTGTTCGATCTGTTTTTGAAAAATGATGCTATGCACGACCCAATGATCAATGAATCTTATTGCACTACGTTTGGTTGGGTGAATGAGTCTAATCTGGCACGGATGAAAGAACTGACCTATAAAGCTAACGACGTGCTAAAAAAACTGTTTGATGATGCCGGTCTGATTCTGGTGGACTTTAAATTGGAGTTTGGTCTGTTTAAAGGTGAGGTTGTACTGGGTGACGAGTTCTCCCCAGATGGTAGTCGCCTATGGGATAAAACAACCCTTAACAAAATGGATAAAGACCGTTTCCGCCAAAGCCTAGGTGGCTTGATTGAAGCGTACGAAGAGGTTGCACATCGTCTCGGTATTAATTTGGGCTAATTACGCAATCGATTCCGTGAGGTCAGTATCATCTCTAAAGCCGGTTTATCCGGCTTTTTGCTTATCTGATGGTGGGGGCGCTCACAATAAAATGGTTTTTTATTACGGGTTTTATCCTACATGAGTAGGGTTTTTATGTTTTGCTGCATATACTCAGGTTATATAATGTAACTATTGGCCTGAATTGTGGCCGTTGATGATGAGAGACAAGATTATGCGTTGGCAAGGTCGTCGGGAAAGCGATAACGTTGAAGATCGCCGCAGTGAGTCAGGTGGTTTTTCTCGTGGAATGGGTGGCGGCGGTATGCGAGTGCCCCGAGGCAAAGGGGGATTGGTTCTGCTGGTTGTTGTGCTGGTCGCGGGATACTACGGCGTAGACCTGACTCCACTGTTAAACGGTGGCAATGTACCGCCTACGCAGCAAACTCAGGCGCTTTCTCCACAAGATAACGAAAAGGCTAAATTTACGTCGGTGGTTCTGGCCTCAACGGAAGACACTTGGGATGCCATCTTTAAAAGAGAGGGCAGTAACTATCAGGATCCTAAGCTGGTGCTGTATCGTGGTGCAACCCGCACCGGTTGTGGTACCGGAGAATCAGTGATGGGGCCGTTCTATTGCCCGGTAGATAAGACCGTATATATCGATCTATCGTTCTATCAAGATATGGAAAACCGCCTGAGAGCGGGTGGCGACTTTGCTCAAGCCTACGTTGTTGCTCATGAAGTTGGGCATCATGTGCAAAACCTAATGGGTATCGCTAACAAAGTTCGCGCCATGCAGCAACAGTCCCGCAATCAGGCTGAAGTGAACCGTCTTTCTGTGAAACAAGAGCTACAGGCTGACTGCTTTGCTGGTGTCTGGGGCCACAGTATGCAAAAGCAACAGATACTGGATATGGGCGATATGGAAGAGGCGCTCAACGCGGCTCAGGCTATTGGTGATGACCGCCTGCAAAAGCAAAGCAGCGGCCGCGTGATTCCAGATAGTTTTACTCATGGTTCCTCACAGCAGCGTTATACTTGGTTCAAACGGGGTTTTGATTCTGGTGATTTCCGCCAGTGCGATACTTTCTCGACCGATAAACTGTAACGCTTCTGATTATTTGCGGTATGATGAATATCGGAACGTATTAGCCGATATTCATCAAGCCATCATTGGTATCTTTATTCATGAGAATTACCGCAAATGCCCAGTATTGATCCCACACTTATCATCCTGTTGGTATTGGCCGGGCTAGGTATTCTTAGCCACAACAATACGGTCACTATCGCCATTCTGGTTCTGCTTATCCTCCGACTGACGCCACTTGAAGCTGCATTTCCAATGGTGCAGAAATATGGATTAACCGTGGGTATCACCATCTTAACCATTGCGGTGATGACTCCGCTGGCCAACGGTAAGATGAGCCCGGCCATGCTATTGCAGGTATTTGTTAACTGGAAATCGATAGTGGCAATCATCATTGGAATTGCCGTAGCTTGGCTGGGGGGACGAGGTGTGACGTTGATGTCCAGCCAACCCACCATTGTGGCCGGGTTGCTGATTGGTACCATTATTGGCGTGGCCTTTTTCCGTGGGGTGCCGGTTGGCCCATTGATTGCCGCCGGAATGGTGTCACTGATTGTTGGTCGAACCTGACGGGAGTCTTGATTTCGGAAAAGGACGGTTTCTTCTCTATCGCATCTTTCTGGATTATAGGGCCGAACAATCGCCCCCTGATTTAACCCATATGTATTCAGCAATAATATGAATATAATCAACTACCGGACAAATGAATCAATCATAAAGTGATAGCTCAGCGATGAATATTGATTTAGCGCCTTACCTTAGTCAGATGCAGCAGTATGGTGTGCGCCGCCTGTTGATTTTAAGCGGTCAGGCAGCATGGTGCCGCCAGCAGGCGCTGGACGTTACCCGTCAATATTCTGGTGATTGGTTATGGGTAGCCGATACGCCAATCTCGGATTACCCCCATTTACAGCGAAAACCAGAATCTGTCCAAAGTTTGCTGGGTTCAGAGTTTAGCCACGCCGTGTTTGATGCCAGTAAAGGGATTCATGCTGAGGCGTTGATTGCGATTTCCGGCACGTTGTCATCAGGAAGTCTGTTGGTGTTGTTGTTACCAGAGTGGGACAGACTGGATCAACAACCAGATAACGATAGCCTGCGCTGGAGTGAAACACCTGAACCCATTTGTACTCCCCATTTTATTCAACATATTAAACGCCAACTGCAGGCTGATAACGATGTCCTGTTTTGGTCTCAGAACAGTGGGTTCACTGGCCAATTACTGGCAAAACGAAACCTATGGATGAGGCCTGACGGCACTTCTACACGGGAACAGCAGCATTTATTGGAGAGCCTATTGCAGGCCGATACCGGAACCTATGTTTTAATTGCTGGTCGCGGGCGGGGGAAATCTGCGCTGGCGGGAATGCTGGCAGCTCAGTGGTCGGGTGAAGGTGAATGCTGGCTGACGGCACCGGCTCAGGCATCAGTGAATACTTTACAGCAATGGGCTGACGGTAAGGTTAGCTTTTGGGCGCCTGATGCGCTATTGGAGCAGTGTCTAGCAGAACAACCGCAACATGTTGACTGGCTGATTATTGATGAAGCGGCCGCCATACCAACGGCACAACTCTATCGTTTAATATCCTGTTTTCCCCGAGTATTACTGACCACCACCGTTCAAGGCTATGAAGGTAGCGGCAGGGGCTTTTTATTAAAGTTCTGCGCTGGCTTAACGGATATGCACCTGCTAAATCTGCAACAACCCATTCGTTGGGCGGACAACGATCCACTGGAACGCTGTATTCATCAATTATTGCTGGTGGAAGCAGAAAATAGCTTGAGTGAACAACCGGGTAAGCTAAAGCAGATTATGGATATTAATCAGCATCAGTTGGTTAATAAGGAAAAGCTGCTTAATCAGTTTTATGGTTTATTAACCAGCGCACATTACCGCACGACACCGCTAGATTTACGCCGTTTATTTGATGCGCCAGGTTTATCTTTTTCCGTTGGTTTAGATGATAAGCAGTCAGTGATTGCCGCGCTGTGGTTGGTGGATGAAGGTGGACTCTCTCCAGAGTTGGCTCGGGAAGTTTGGGCCGGACGTCGGCGACCTCGGGGAAATTTGGTTGCTCAGTCACTGGCGGCTCATGGCACCGAGTATTTGGCTCCTCAGCTACATTCCGCCAGAATTAGCCGTATTGCAGTGGTTTCTTCTCTGCGTCGTCAGGGTATTGCTCGAGCCCTGATTGCTCAGCAAATTGAACGGGCAAAGCAGCGTGGCTTAGATTATTTGTCGGTGAGCTTTGGCTATACCGAAGAACTATGGCAATTCTGGCAGGCTTGTGGCTTTGAACTCATTCATATGGGAAGCCACCAAGAGGTCAGTAGTGGATGTTATGCAGCAATGGCGATTGTACCTTTTAGCCAAGATGCGGTCTTACTAGCCAGAAGAGCGAAACGGCAGTTTTTACTCAATCAATTACTGTCTTGCGTCAAATTGCACCATGTTAATGATATTGCTCCGGCAGAGTTGGCACAGGAAGATTGGCGTGAGCTGGCCGGTTTTGCATTTGCTCATCGCACGTTGGAGGCCAGTCAGGTATCACTGTATCGTCTGCTGCGCCATCCGTCAGCAATATGTAGTAGTTTAAGACAGCGATTAGAAGGCCAGACGACACCCGATATATTAGTAAAAGAAGGCAACCTCAGTGGACGTAAGGCGTTAATACAGCAGTGGAGGTTAGAGGTTGCCGAGGCGCTGTTGATGTTAAATCAGGAAAAATGTCACCACTGGAAAAACTGGGTAGCGGCGCAACTGCCGGTTATCAGTCCGGCAGTCGAGAGCATACAATAACCTATTTTTTATTGTTGCGGTTCCACTCTTCATCTTCCTCTTTGTCCCATGCCGCGTTGTTATCTCGGTGAGGCGGAAGTTTAGAGTTCTCTTTCATTGAACTCTTATAATTCACTTTATACAGTGCTTTTATACCATTGATAATCATACCGACCAAAACGATCAGGATTACCCACCAGTAGTCTGCGAGCCAATGCATGATGATGACACTCCGTTGGGTAGGGTGAGAAAACGTTTAAATATCTGGTTAAGATGGCAAGAGAGCCAGTCAAAACCCGCAATTTCTTTATCTTGCCAAGCGAACAGCAAAAGTTCTGGTGTCAACAGATGTTCTGCCTGCTGAGCCAGTGGATAATAGCTGAGATGCCAAGGTTCTGCGGCAACACCACCCAGATCGCTAACAAAAGGTCGATAGAAGCCGTATCTATTCATATTAGCGCTTAACCAACAGGTTAGCGGATAAAAATAGCCATTTTCTTCATATTCCCAAGGTTCCAGCTGTAGCTTTACCCCTTCAGGTAGCAGGTCGGGATCGTAAATATCCAGATCGGTTCCCCAATGGTGGCGGCTAGCACCCGGCATAGCCGACCAACGCAAAATTGCGCAGCAGCGTTGCTCATCGTCCAGCGTAGAGATATCCATCGGTTGACTCATGGCATCCATAACTGGACGCAGGCCGATAAACTTCTCATTCCAAATCATTTGTTGGCGGGCAAAATCACGAAAGGTGCTAGCGGGTTGAAGGTTAAATCCAGCCTGCTTTGCGGCGGCCTGCATGGCAAGAAATGCATTGACCGCTTCCGGCTGCAGGCGGTGATTTCCCGTCAGTGTGACCAGATGTTCTTCGCTTTGGCCAGTCAACATAGCAGGGGTCATCATACCAATAACTGCTCCATGATTTTCTGATACATGCGGCTAAGCAGTTGCAAATCCGACGCTTTAACACATTCGTTCACTTTATGAATGGTGGCATTGACCGGCCCAAGTTCGACTACTTGGGTTCCCATTTGGGCAATAAAACGACCATCGGAAGTACCACCGTTAGTGAGCAACTGCGGCGTGGTGGCTGCGTAATATTCCACCGCATGGGATACGGCCTCAACCAATTTACCGCGCGGGGTCAGGAACGGTTTACCGGACAGGTTCCATTCGATGGTATAGCGTAACTGATGGCGCTCCAGCATGGCCTGCACTTGATGCATGATCTGTTCATGGGTCAGTTCCGTACTGTAACGGAAGTTGAACTGCACAAACATCTCACCGGGAATCACGTTATTGCTGCCGGTTCCGGCACGAATATTAGCGATTTGCATGCTGGTTGCTGGGAAGAACTCATTGCCTCTGTCCCATTCGGTATTCACTAGCTCGTTGATAAATGGTGTAGCACGATGAACCGGGTTGTCCGCCAGATGAGGATAAGCCACGTGGCCTTGAGTGCCATGAATGGTCAGATTGGCGGTAATTGAGCCTCTACGCCCATTTTTAACTACATCACCCACTCGCTCAGTACTGGAAGGCTCCCCCACCAGACAGTAATCAACGCGCTCGCGACGAGCGGCTAACGCTTCAACAACTTTAACCGTACCGTTAACCGCGCTGGCTTCTTCATCAGAGGTGATGAGAAAGGCCAAACGGCCACTATGGGTAGGATTGGCCGCAACAAAGCGTTCGGCGGCAACCACCATAGCGGCCAGCGAACCTTTCATATCTGCGGCACCTCGACCATACAGGAAGCCATCCTGAATGGTCGGTTCAAACGGAGGCTGATGCCAGTGGCTTTCGTCACCAGGCGGAACCACATCGGTATGACCAGCAAACGCTAACGTAGGCGCTCCACCATAACCACCGCGCCATGCCCAGAAGTTAAGGGTGTCGCCAAAATTCATCTCTTCAACGGTAAAGCCAATGGCTTTTAGCCGTTCAATCATAATTTGCTGGCAGCCTTCATCATGAGGGCTTAAAGAAGGGCGTTTAATGAGCTGTTGAGCCAGAGTAATCACCGGACAGAACATTATTTATCTCCACCGATAAATTGCTGATAATTGTCTACGGAAAATCCTAACAGAATTTTGTCATTAGCAACCAGTACCGGGCGCTTGATAATCGATGGCTGTTCCAGCATGAGTGCTTTAGCACCGGCCACAGTAGCAGCCGTCGCTTTTTGATCGTCACTCAACGTGCGCCAAGTAGTTCCACGGGTATTGAGTAGCGGCTCCCAGCCCAATCCATCAATAAGCTGCTGTAGTAATTGGTCATCCAAACCATCAGTGCGGTAATCGTGAAAACGGTAGTCTATTTGGTGTTCTTCCAGCCAACGGCGGGCTTTTTTGATGGTATCGCAGTTCTTAATGCCGTAGAGGCGGTATGTCGTTTTCAAAGAAATTCCCTCATCAGTCAAAATTTGTACACCTGCCGTAAACTTACTCCTTCAGCAAAAGGCTGACAAAGCAGGGAGGATAGCGAATAAATTTACCATTAAATCAGGGGAGAGAGGGAAAGTATTTCAGTTATCGAATGAAGCAGGTTTAAAAATTCGGGCATATCAACATGGTGAAAAATAGAACGTTTTTTTAAAAAACCTCTAATTTTAATAAAAACTAGTAATTATAACAGGATGAATTATGAGCATTTGAAGGATAGTATGCTTTTATCAATGATTATAACGCGTTGTTTTTAAATAGTTATTTGCAACACATTTATGAGGCGTATCTTTTGTCTTTTTTGCGGTAGCTGTTTATTGCAGGGTATCTGTAAGGATATAGAATGAAAGATTTGTTGATGAAAACGGGTAAAGAACTGCTAAACCAACAGCTTAATGACTATGGATTCGGGGATGCGGCAAGTTTATTGAAAAGAGGATATTCAGCGTCAGAGGAGGGTCTAAGTCGCTATCTGTTAGCGGTTGACGGATTGAACGCTCAGTTTTCAGTATTAAGTGTACTCGGGTATGAGCACTTAAGTGAACCATGGTCATATGAGATCCAATTTTCGGCTCAACACGGCCTGACGATGGAACAGGTTCTGAGTGAGAACGCGGTGCTTATCCTGAAGCCGAGCGGTGCCAGCGGACTGGGCGGTGAGCTGAGTCATGAATTAATGAGTGCTTTCAATGCATTTGGCGGCATGTTCAGCGATAAAATTGGCAATGTCGGTAATTCTATTTCACATCAGGCCAACTCGGCAGCCGGCAAGCTGGGAAGCGTAGCAAACTCGATAGGCGGTACTACCAGTAAAGCCTCAGGCTTACTGGGCAAAGCCGGCTCCAGCCTGTCGACCCTCAGCGGTATCACCCGTTCACTAGGCGGTAGTGAAAGCGAAACCCGAATTTTATACGGGGTGGTCACCGCGTTCAGTCAGTTAGCCACATCGGCAGACGAAGCCCGTTACGCCATTACGCTCGCCCCGCGTTTAGCCCTGCTGGAAAATACCCAAAACAGCGCCATCTACCAGAACCAGACGGTTCCCCAAGTGGTAGAGCAGGTGCTGCGTCAACACGAAATGACCGGGGTGGATTTCCGCTTTGAGCTCACGGAAAGCTACCCGGTCAAAGAGTACATCTCTCAATGGCAAGAGAGCGACCTGACCTTTATTCGCCGGTTGCTGGCGGACAGCGGTATCTGGTTCCGCTTTGAAACCCACACCAAACACAACTGTGATGTGGTGGTGTTTGGCGATTGTGAACAGCAATATCAGGACGGCCCAACCGCCAGCTATCGTCAGCCTTCTGGCAATAACGATAACGGGGTGGAATCGGTATGGGATATGTCGGTAGCCCGCAAGACCGTGCCCAAAAATGTGCTGACCCAAGACTATAACTACCGTAACGCCCAAACCGGCATGAAGTCCGACGTTAACAGCGCGCAAAAAGATAACACCACCCGCGGTCAACATTATGTTTACGGTGAGCACTATCGCGACAAAGGCGAAGACACCAACCACGCCAATGCACAGGATGATTTAGTCGGTCAGTTCAGCAATATGATGCCAAACGGCTTAGGGGATATCCCCGGCGTCAGCCAGTTAAGCGGCGTGGCAGGCTCGGTGGGCGGTGCGGTCAGCGGCGTTAAGGGTGGGGTTTCATTACCCTCGCCAGCGGGTATCGCCGGTGGAACATCGGCTGCGGGTATGGGCAATATCGCCAGCGCTGCCGCGGGGTCAGTGGGTTCCTCTGCTCGTTCAGCGGTTTCCGGCGTGACCGGTACGGTACAGAACATGGCGGGTCAGGCCAAAGGGGCTTTCGACAGCGTCGGCAGTTCGCTGGGAGGCTTATCCGATAAAGGTGGAGACCTGCTCAATGGCTTGAGCGACAGTGAAAGTGACGCTGCTGCCAGCGAAGAGCCAGAAGGCGTGGGTCAAGGCGCGTGGTATGCTCGCCTGCGCCATCAGCGCTTTATGACTGAACAAATCACCATCAGCGGAAAGACCACCTTATCCCATCTGGCACCGGGGCAAATTCTGACCGTATCCGGCTCACCGATAGCGGAAGCGGGCAGCGGCATTCTGATTGTTTCAGTAGAGACGCAGGGCGACCGTCAACAGGCCTATGTCATCAGCTTCACCGGTATTCCTTACGACGTTCTGCGCCCTTACCGCCCAGCTCGTTTGCCTTGGCCGACCATCAGCGGCACCTTACCGGCAAGGGTCACCAGCCCAGATAACGACACCTACAGTTATATCGACGCACAGGGTCGCTATCGGGTGAAGATGGACTTCGACCTGAACGACAACTGGCGTAAAGGGGAAGAGAGTTTGTGGATGCGGTTGGCGAAATCCTACGCCGGTGAAACCTACGGCATCCACTTCCCGCTGATTGACGGCACCGAAGTGGCTATCGCCTTCACCGAAGGCAACCCCGACCGACCGTATATCGCCCACGCCATGCACGACTCCCGTCATGGGGATGTGGTCACTCTTGCCAACCATAAACGCAACCTGATCCGCACCCCAGCCAATAACAAATTGCGAATGGACGACGAGCGCGGCAAAGAGCACATCAAAGTCGCCACCGAATACGGCAAAACCCAGCTGAATATGGGGCATCTGGTGGATGCCGAACGGAAACAGCGGGGAGAAGGGTTTGAGCTACGCACCGATGAGTGGGGGGCTATACGGGCGGGGAAAGGGCTGTTTATTAGTGCGGATGGGCAACCGAAAGCCAAAGGTGAAGTGCGGGGGATGGAGCCTGCACTGAGCCTGCTAGACGCGGCCTATGCGCAAATGCAAGGGCTAAACCATGCGGCAGAGCAGGCCCAGGCGCTGGTGGCTGAAATCGCGGCACAGAAGACGTTAATAGAGCAGAAGCTAAAAGACCTGACGGCAAGCGTGATATTGGCCAGTGCGCCGGACGGTATTGGTATCGCCAGCGGTGACGATATGCAACTGTCGGCGTCCAGTAATCTGTATATCAATACGGGCAGCAATGCGGATATCGGCGTGGGTAAAAAATTGACGCTGGCAACGGGCGGCGGCATCAGCCTGTTTACTCAGCAGAACGGCATGAAACTGCTGGCGAATCAGGGAAAGGTGGAGGTTCAGGCGCAAAATGACGCGATGCAGTTGGCCTCGAAGCAGGATATGGAGATTGCCAGTGTGGATGGAACCTTATCCATTGCGGCGAGTAAAGAGCTGATATTGGTTTGTGAAGGGGCATACATCAAAATCGCAAATGGGAATATAGAACTGGGTTGTTCGAAGAATGTCACCATTAAGTCGATTGCGATGCAGAAGATGGGGCCAGCGCAGTTAAATAATGAGCGTAAACCAATGCCAATTACTCACTATAAGTATGTGAAACCCTCAACCAAAAAATTTAGTTTCTCTATGTAACTCACTGTTATATGGATAATAAGGATATATGATGAGTACACTCGCACCGGTAAACAAATGGTCTCTGTTTTTAAAAGAGGGGCCTGATAAAGCGAATCCAACCAATACCCCTAATCGAAATGAAACTCCTGCAGAGGTCAAACCGGGAAAAATTATTCAGGAGCCCGCTATCTACTATCAACGTCAGGCTAATGCAACTGGCGGATTTTATCCCATGGGTGTTCATGGTATATGGCATGGTGGTATTCACTTTGATTACGGCTCTGAGCTTCAATGGGCTATGTCTTTATATAATTTGGCTGATGGTGAAGTGGTCGCCACTCGAATTAATAATGAGTATGTCTCTGTCAACGTAGATGAGCCACAGGTGCTATTTTCCTCAAGCTTTGCTTTAATCCGCCATCGCCTTGAGTTACCTCCGGAGCCTCCCGCGGAGAAAGAAACTAAACCGGAGGAAACGCCCGCACCGGCCACACAACCTGCTCAAGCCCCCGTACCCGCTACGCCTGACAGCAATAACGCACCTGCGGAAACTCCAGCTTCACCCACAGAACCCCCAGCGGCAACACCGGAACCACGTCCGTCCATGACGTTCTACAGTTTGTTTATGCATATGCTGCCGTGGAAAATGTATCAGCAAGAAGGGCTTAAGCTTCCCGCGTTTTGGGGTAAATCCCAATATCAGATAAAAGCAGATAAAAAGAACGATGCACTTATCGGTATTCGTATGCGGCCACTGAAAGCGGGTGTGACAAAGGATATCAATAACAAATCTGTTCTATGCGTCATTGCGAGGGGAAGTATCATTCGTGTTGGCGATGCGCTGACAACCAAGCCTAAGTATAAAAAGGTGGAAGAGATTGTCTCTGGCGCAGCCTATCCTGCCTGGGATGGCACAACGGAGGGCTATGTATTTACCAACGATCTGGAGGCGGTACCGGGAGAAACTGATCTTTGGTTTGTGGGAGTAAAGTCCAAAGATCCACACGAAGAAACGGTGTTGAAAACGGTAAAAGGACAGAATATTCGGGAAACGGCAGACGCTACGTCAAAGATACTGGCGGTGCTATTACCGGATAAAAAAGTCACGTTGGGAGAGGCAACGGGAAGCCGCAGTAAACTTAAAGGGCTTGAGTCGGCGGACTCAACGGTTCCACCATTAAAAGCTGACGCTGAAGGAAATTTACCCGGTTGGTTATCTACTGCTGATTTAGAGGTGGTTGCCACGGTTCCTGAAAAATTGGATCAAATACAAATATTAGAGTCGCCTGTTCCTATTAAAGCCGGCGAGATGGTGGGTTATCCGGGCACTGATAATTTGAAAGTCGAGGCAGGATACGGTTGTCATGGTTATCCCATTCTCCATCTGGAGTTTTTTAGCGGTGATAACGTTCCCGAGTTTATGGTTAAGAGCAGGGAGTTTGCAGGGCGTCTACCGGATAATCAGAAGAGCTTGTTAAAAGTCGACAAAGGTACGCGTCTGACTCAACCGTCAGCATCTGATACAGAGATCCCTGCGGGGTGTGATGTTGAGCCTGAAAGCGATTCGCCAAAAGATAGTGGTTGGTTAAAAGTTAAAATTTTCTATCTTGTAAAAGTGTTAGATAGAAGCACTGAGTTAGGTGCTTATACGGCAGCGAAAAAGCAGTATGCGATAAATAAAGATCAACAAAAGGCGATTGCTGACAGTGTGTCGTTGGATGCCACTAAGATGCCGGCTAGCGTCAAACTTATTGAGGAACTGGAGGAGAATGATAAGAAAGCACGGCTGATTGGTTTCTCCCCGACGGATGCTCAGCCATGCTGGGTGGCCAAAGGGGGTCTTAATGAGCGGGGGCGCAGGACGGATACTGCATCAGCCTTGCCGGCATGGAAAAGTTTTCCATTGAAAGAGGTGACGGCAGAAAGCCCTGTTACCGGCTTTATGCGAGTGTTGCCGCTGTCTCAGATAAAGAAAGAGGATAAAGTCAGTGAGGGGCAAACGATCTGGTGGCGAATTGAGTCAGGGAATGAACAGGGTGAGGATATCAGTGGCTGGGTCAAGGAGGGGGGAACGGTTACCCGCTGTTCTCCTTGGTCGTGGCCCGGATTTGAGTTAATCGAAGAACAAAGTCAGCCTTCTGAGCAGGCGGCGGCGAAGGAACTTAATCATGGCGATCCCGCGTCAGAAGAGGGGACTAAAAAGGAAGTCAACCTGCGAGCTCAGGCCAATCAGGCAGATCGGGGAGAGTTATTACAGAAGCTGCATGAAATTATCGATGGGCAGGGTGAGAAGGATGATCGACTGATGGTATATGAATATCAGAAGGCGTTGTCTAAACCTTGGCTAGCAGAACAAATGGCCCGGTTGGTGGTGAAGTATGAAAGTGAATGGTATGCGGATGAAGGGCTGAGTAAATGGGAAGCACTGTTTAACGTTCTGGATCCGGAAAATAAAGATGCAAAGCACTGGGAAAATGAGAGAGAAAAGATTAAGGCGTTGATTTGGTATAAGGATGTGGCGGGGAAGTTGGGGTTGCCGGAGGATGGGAGGGTGTGGCATTTTCATCCGGTGGGGGTTGTTGATTTGATGCTGGCTGATAGAAGTTGTAGGTGTGTACAAGAATTAACTATTGATTTGCTAAAATCACTTTCTGTTAGTGAGCGAAATGCAAATAAATACTTAAGTCATTTTAATGAAAGCTTTGTAACATATGATGTTGATACATGTTTACGGAAGGGACATTTTTTATCTCAACTTTTAACTGAAAGTGGATATCTTCAGTACACAAAAGAGTTAGGTAATGATTTAAGTTATGACCCTTGGCGTGGACGGGGCTTGATACAAATAACATTTAAAGATAACTATAAGGAATATGGTGATTATATTAATGAGGATGTCACTTCGGGAACAAATTATATAAAACTTGAATCTGAACCTCATAGCATAACTTCAGCTATTTGGTATTGGAATGTTAAAGCAATACTAACACCACATGCAGATAATGACGATTTTATATGGATAACAAGGAAAATTAATGGGGGATATAATGGGTATGACCATAGATTATCAGTGTTAAATAAATTTATAGAGAAAACTAATGGGGCGTTATGTTTTAAAAAGAATCATAGTGGAATATATTATATAGAGGAAAGTCAAGCATATAATGAAATGAGAGGTATTTTTGCGTGGGGGTTATGGAATGACCCTGAAGGTAATAAGTCAGGGATAAGTGAAAAGTCTAAGGTAGAAGCGTTGAAAGGATATAGAAGATATATTTCATTACATGATGCTGCAGGAAAACCAGAGCAAAAAGGTAAATGGTATGGATATTCGGATGCAAGAGAACACAGTGAGAATAGAATTTTGGAGTTATCTAAATGAAAATTAAAAATTTTATAATAAGGTTTTTATGTGTTTTTTTTGTAACTCTTATTTTTAAAAATTACACGTATGCTAATGTGATTACGTATGATTATGATTATGATAATGATGGTATTCACGATAAGATAGAAGAAAATAAAATTAATGGCATTTTACATTTAACCATGTACTTGTCCTCTGTAAATGAAAGAATCAATTACATTATTAAACCGGACGATAGTGAAATTATTCCATCCATCCATAAAAGCTATAAAAAAGGTGATATTGAAGTAGATAGTACCTACTACAGTATGGGGGGGCAAGTTTATTCAGAGGTATATAGTTGGTTTTTAAATGAAAAGCAGTTTTTTCTTACCAGAGTCATAACTGGTGAAAGAGCAGATCCTATATCTGAAGTTTTTTTCCCCTCATTGAAAATAGATAGAGTAAAGTGCTGTAGGGTTCTTGGTAGTAATGAGAAATATATTATTGTGCCAGATGTTGATGTGAAAAAAGAAGTCATTTCTAGTTTAAGAAAAATTGAAGTATTAATAAACGAAAAAAAGACAGATGATGCTATTTCAGGTGTTAGTATTTACGATGCAATAGAGTATGCAGATATTTTAGATGATAACAATGTTGTTCTATTAAATGATTTGGCATTTTTTCTTGCTAAAAATGATATGATATCAAGTGGTATTATACTAGAGAAAATAGTAAACAACTATCCTTCTAGAGTAGTAGCCAAGCTTAATCTTGCAGATGTATATTGGGAATTAGGCAAGGAATATAATAAATA
Source organism: Limnobaculum parvum (assembly GCF_003096015.2). NCBI lineage: Bacteria > Pseudomonadati > Pseudomonadota > Gammaproteobacteria > Enterobacterales > Budviciaceae > Limnobaculum > Limnobaculum parvum. The sequence goes on from NZ_CP029185.2 coordinate 1,054,968, forward strand.
TGATAAATCTAAGCAGTTATATAAAGAGTATAAAGATTTTATGATAGAAAAAGGAAAGGGGGGGAAGATTCCAAAAAGAGTGTTTGTAAGATTAAGTTCCTAGCCTTATTGTTTGTGATTAATAAGTTTCTCATCTAGAATTGAATGACTAAAAAATAAGAGAAATGACAATGTGGTTATATTTTTTAGGGGAATGATTAAGGTTTGCATGATGTGTAAATTTGTTATTTTTATTATTGTTCTCTTTGGATGCACTTATGTATATAGTGACGTTACAATACCGCATTCACCAATTACAATAGATAGAGCTAAAGGAAAAACTATCTTGTTATTCATTCAATTACCATGCCAGAGTGAAGGTGAAAAGTATTGTACTGGTATGTATAGCATTAATATGAAAAATAATAAGATGAATTTCATATTTAGTTTTAATGATTGGAAAGTAATATCTGTGTTTTCTGTGAACATACCAGGTAAACCAGTATTTGTTTTGTCAACAAAGACCTCTGATGTAAAAAATTTGAAAGGAAAATACTATAGAGCATTACAGTTTGAGGTTATTGAAGGGAATGATGGTGTTTATGTGGATTTTTTCCCCAAAGAACCTCAGTATGATAAGTTTAATTATTGCTTTGATGGTATTGATGAAAATAATAATATAGTATCGTGTTCGTTTAAAGATTCATCTTCAATTAGAAAAGAATTGATTAATATTTATAGAGGGATTTAACTGTGAGGCTCTGGGGAAGTGAATATAATTGGTAAGAATAATTGAATGGCTTAGATGGGGGATTTAATGGGGAAGAATCATTTTTTAAGTACAAAGATTCTTCATCATTAAGAAATTATCTAAAAAATAAATTTAATTAATTGAGGTTTACTGGTGCTATTTAATGATGTAGCGTTATGTTTTTACTGTTAGGGATATAGATTCTATAGTTATATGCTCAATTGAGGGGAATTGAAATGAGACTATTGATAATAATATTAAGCTTTCTCTTTTCGATACCAGTATTAGCTGATTGAGGTTATTAAATCATCTAATGGAAATGAAATTATATTTTCTACTCCATTAAAAGGAAAAAATATTGATAGTAACTCATGGGAAAAAATATTTTTTATAAAAAACGGAAAAAAAATAGACATATCAAAAAATGAGCGTTATTACAATTATTCGAAATCATCCACAAACCTCTTATCTCCATCCGGAAAATACTTTAGAGTAACTAGTATTGAGGGAGGGATCGTATCCATGATCTGTCCTTGATTTAACACCACAGAAAGTGATATCTCATGTCCATGGTTAAAAATAGCATGGGGAGAATATCACAAGTATAAAGATGTGAAGGAAACTGATGAGCCATTATCATCAGCAATAAGAATATATCATAATACGACTAATGCAGCGGGAATGGGCCCAGGTACTTCTTGGTGTGCTTCATTTGTTAATTGGTGTATGAATCAAGCTGGATATATTAATACCTATAGTTACCCTGCATTAGCTTATGGATGGAAACCAAATGCCTGGGCTGAGGGTGAAATTCATGGGATAGATAGAGATCCGAAAGGTGTGCCATTTTTAGGGGCAATTGTTGTATTTAATTTTAGTCATGTTGCTTTTGTCGTAGGTCAAACTAATGATGGTAGAATAGTGGCATTAGGGGGGAATCAGGGTAACTATTATATGAATATTACAAGTGTTGGTAGTGGGGCAGTGCTATATTATATGAAACCCAGAGGATATATAGTTTCCTCAGAATCTGAAAAGTTACCAGTGCTAAATGTAGCAGGAGGAGAAATGACATATGAAAATACTCATAATTAACAAGAATGAATTAATTAGGAAATTATTATTGGTATTGATTATGCTCATATTATCATCATTTCCTTTAAGGGCTGAAGTAAATAAATTTAATTCCTCTATAAATAAACTATCTTCTTTTATAAGTAAGAAAAAACTGACCGATGAGGAATTTAACACATTTTTATATGCTGAGGTTTTTTTTATATAGCGAAAATCGAGGCCGTTCTTAATAAAAAAGATGTAATAAATAATGCAAAAAGTGACATAAACTATCTTTTCCCAGATATGTATTCATATAAATATACAAGGTCTTTTTTAAAATGGGTGTTATATAATTTTAAAACTATTACACAAAAAGAATATATTAATGGAAATAAAAAATACATACTCACATTAAATTGTAAAACTGATAATAATGATATTTTTATCGACATAAATATGAATATTGAAGGAGCGGCTGTTGATGGTTTTTGTTGTCCAGAATTTTCATATATATACACATTTAAAGTAACAAGAGATAAAATTTATTTATATAAAATTAATGCTGCAGGATAGCTGCTAATGGTGGGAGTAATGGTCTTGAGGAAAGACAAAGTAATTTTGATAAAATTAAAAAAGAGTGGGAAATGAAATGATTAAGTTTATATCGCTTTTTTTGATGATTTTTCTTTCTTTTATTTCAGATTTACAGGCTGAAGATAAGAGTTGTTCAATTGATTTTTGTGGTGGAATTGCCCTTCCCAAGAGCATTAAAGATTTAATTAATGGCGGTTATAATAATATAGAGGTGGTGAATTTGCTTAATAAAAGATATTTGACAATCACATCTAATAATGAAATTAATAAGTGTTCTATTTTATTTTCAATAAATGAAAATAGCATTGATGATACTTCTGTTTTTCCAAAAGGTAACCAAATATGTAATTATAAAATTATAAATAATAACTTTGTAAGTCATTGGCGTGATGGTGGTAAATGGTATGAAGATATTTATCAAATGAAGGATTCAAAGGGTGAGTTGATTTTTCGGGATGAATGCATTGGATGTGACCTTATAAAAAGGACAGTATATTCAAAAAATAAAATAAAAAGCACAGCTTTACTTACTGGTGATGACAACTTCACGGAAAGAAAGACAATATCAGGTGTTATTTCAGTAAATAAAGCCATTCTTCTAAAATCAGCTAATTCAAATGATAAGTTAAGAGCATATCTGATCAAGGGGGATGTGTTTGATCTGATTGACATGAGTGATGATGGGGGTTTTTATAAAATAAAATATTTAATGAAAAATAATAAGATACTTGTTGCTTGGATTAGTGTTGATGAATTTTCAATTAGTAGATAGATATAATCGAAGGGTTTCATATGCTAATAGGTGAGTTAAGAACTTTTTTTGCATAGGGCTTTTTTTGGTCAGTTTTAATTGCCATTCAGTATTTAATAATCAAGAGAATGAACAATTAAATGAAGTATCCAAAAAAACTAAATGAATCAAATGAAAATGCTAGGTTGGCAATGGAAAAAATAAATAAAATTTATCCGGAGAGACGGCGGTTAATTAAGTCATTAGATATAAAAAATGGACTAAGTTTGCCATTCTATATAATGGTGCTGGTTATAAAAAGAATGAATATGATACAAAACTTGAGGGGATATACAATGGATTATAATAAATGCTTTTTTGGGATTCTTGTGTGTTTTTTGTCTTTTCAAAGTTATGCTATTAATCTTGAAGATTATTTCAATTCCTCATACAGTTTTGACAAGGTTTACTTTCTATGTGAAACCGATAAAGGAAAGTTTATTGCATTATATGGAGATGTAAACAATGAAAAGAAACCAGTCTCATTATTTTATTCATATGGATATAAGAATAAAACTGAGATTACTTACCCATCTTTAGATTTAAAAAATAGTCTGAAAGCATTTGAATATAAGTATTATAGTCGTCCGCTTACATCATATTTATTTATTACCTTCAATAATAAAGGATACTCTTATACATTGAAAGATACACAAGAAAATGGAGTTGAGTCAATAAGTCTGGGTGTACGAACTTTGAAAAATGATAAAGAATATAATTTTTGTGTAAAAGTGTTTTAGCTAATAAATTGTATGATATTGTTGATTACTTACCTTGTAATAAGAATAATGATGGTCCGTTTGTATGTTTAGGGGATAAGTAATCCAATAAAATAATTAAGGGAACCTGATCTGTCCTTGAATTAATACCCACCTTGTTTTCAAATCAATTAGCAAAATCGAAACTGAAAACTCAAAGAATATATGACTACGCTCGGAATCTGAAAATACTCATACCTGACTAATAAACCGGACTCCCCACCGAAAGCCCGGTTTTATCACCGCATGAATCCACGATAGTTACTGGCTTTTTCTTTCCAGATACATCACGGTTGCCGCCACGCGTGAACGCACGTTCAGCTTACGCAGCATATTACGGATATGCACTTTTACCGTTTCTTCGGAGATGTGCAAATGAGAGGCGATTTGTTTATTAGACATACCGCGAGCCACTTCTTGCAGAACATCTAGCTCACGTTCAGTTAGCGACTCAAATGGATCGCTCTGATCATCGCGGGTACCAAGGTATTCAAGAATAATGTCGCTAAACACATTCTCACCGTTGGCCGCTTGCAGAATTTTCTTCAATAGCAGTTCAGGTTCGCTGTCTTTTAGCAAATAGCCATCGGCACCGGCATCAATCAGCGCATAGATATCACTGCGGGAATCAGAAACGGTCAGCACGATAATACGGGCCGCAATACCCTCATTACGTAAGGCTTTCAACGTATCCAGACCGGACAGACCTTTCATGTTCAGATCCAGCAGAATCAAGTCAGGTAACAATTGACAGGCATAGGTAACTGCTTCATTGCCGTTGCTGGCTTCTGCAACAATATTGAGTGAAGGTTCCAGTTCAAGCAACTGCCGGACTCCACGTCGCATCAAGGGATGATCGTCTACGATCAAAATATTGCATTGTTCTTGCACTGTCATTACTCCGTTTTTAAAATTATTGAAAGGCGCCGCAAATCTATTTTTAACCTTGCCATTCTTATTGTTGAGGGAAGATGAGACGGACTAATGTCCCACCACCTTTATGCGGCCCAATGGCTAACGTTCCACCTAAACGTGAAGCACGTTCGCTCATAATGTTGAGTCCATAATGTCCTTCAGGCTCATCTAAACTTTTTATCCCAGCTCCATTATCGGTAATGCTAATCATATTATTACCGTCATTCGTAGGCTCACAGTTGATGCTGATAAGACTTGCGTTGGCATGCTTTATGGCATTCAGGACGGCCTCTCGAACAATTTGTAATGCATGAACCTGTTGTTGTGCATTTAATGCCTGTGACGAAAGGGCACAGTGCATTTGAATCGGAACTTCCGTTTGCCCTTGCAACGGAGTGATTAACTGATTTAGCGCTTCGTGTAAGTCAGCTTCCTGAATTGTGAGTCGAAATGTTGCTAATAGTTCCCTTAACTGACGATAGGCACTGGACAGTGCCTGATCGAAATCAGTGATTACACTCATAGCTTGCTCATTATTACTGGGAATAACGCGTTTAAGCAAGGTGAGTTGAATTCTCAAAAAAGAAAGAGACTGTGCCAGCGAGTCATGAAGTTCCCGGGCGATAGTGGCTCGTTCTTCCATAAGTAACACCTGCAAATAACGCTTTTGTGCCCGGTTAAAATAGATCCCTCGACTAAGGATATTACTGACGTTTTCAATTAGCTGAGGGTGAACGGCCGTGTCAGAACATTGCCAACTCAGCTTACCTAGAATTTGTTCATCTTGTTGTAGTGGCAGATGCTGCCATGTGCGGCTTTCATCTTCAGCACCCTCTTCAAGTACCCAGCGGCCTTCGCCGCCGTCTTGAACTTCCAGACGAATCGCTACCAGATTTTCACTGGTACGTACAATATGCAGAACCTGCTCGAAACACTGGCGGTCAACCTGACTAACGCTCAGGGCCTGAAGGCAATCGTATAGCACGCCCAATGAACGATTGGCCTGAGTTAGCTTGACGGTTTTCTCTTCCACTTTTTCTGCCAGCGATTGATACATCTTTTCCAAATCAGATGACATGGAGGTAAAAGCCGTTGCCAATACACCCAATTCATTATGCTGTCCTACATCTAACGGTTGATGGTCAAAACGTCCCGTCTGAATATAGTGGCTGGCGGTAACCATGCGGCTAAGTGGCTCGACGATTTCTCGACGACTGAAGTGAATAACATAAAATACCAGCCCAATAGTGCTCAGTACGCTGATAATACTGATAAAAACCGCTATTTTTAGTTTCAATTCAGAAAAAAGTTGGATGGCAAGCACGAACTCATTAATTTCATTAACGTAATCAGCTAACTGATCGATGTAGATATCACCGTTATTATGCGTTAACTCTTGTTCCAATTCTTGCCAGCGATCCAGTAAGGTTTGGTATTTTTTTTGTATATCTGCTGGAAAGTAAAACTCATTAATTTCTTTTAATGCAGGGGCATTTATCGACAGCGCATACTGTTGGATATGGGGGTTCAGATAGGGGGAGTTAGTGGTCAGATCATAGGCTAGGCGGTAACTCTGCATACGCAAAGAACCCGAAATATTTATTGCCTCGGCGTCCGTGCGGCTGGCTGCTAACGAAATCAAAGCAAGCCCTGTGGAAAGAATCGAAAGGATCACGATTGCGATCAGCATACGGGCTATACTATTGGTTACTGAACGTTTAACAGATGCCATAAATCCCCAAAGCGTTAATTGATTTGTACTTTGTTGTCTGTGTACCAGACAAATTATCAGTTTGCCGCTGTTAATCTGTAGTGGTGATAACCTGCTTTACTATTAGTTTACTGATTATTCTGCGGGGCTTTAACCCAAAAATAACTAAATAGGATGCAGTGTGGGGCAAATATTGGATTAAAAATCCAACGAACGATTGATCTAGCGCAAGCTACCTACCTATTTACCCCTTAAGAGTAATTATATATCTACCTCGCAAGGATTAACTTACTCTGGCCAGAATCTCTAAATAGGTTGTTTTTGGTAATAGAGATGATGTAAGTAATAAATGATGTCCTCCTGAAGGAGTGGAGTAATAAAGCATGTCAATCTTATCCCGGCGAAATCTGTTACGTGGTCAATGGCGAGGCCACGATGTTATTAGGCCGCCGTGGTCGGTAGATGAAGCGTTGTTTATCGATGGCTGTAGCCGTTGCCATGCTTGCGTTGAGGCCTGTGAAACTGGGGTCATTACCGTAAGTGGTAACCAAGGTTTTCCTGAGCTTGATTTTCAACATGCCGAGTGTACGTTTTGCAAACGTTGTGTGGAAGTTTGTCCGGAACCGATATTTCATTCAACTGAAAGTCAGCCTTGGCAGCGTTATGCGGTGATTAATCAAACGTGTCTCACTTATCAGGGGGTGGCCTGCCGAAGTTGTCAGGATGCCTGTGAGCCTTACGCGATTAAGTTCAAATTGCGGTTGGGGGGCATTGCTCAACCGGAGATCGAAAGAGAAAGCTGTACAGGATGTGGGGGCTGTGTCCGAAGCTGTCCGGTTCAGGCAATAACAACCCGTGAGAGTGATAAAGATAATGACGGAAAATAATGACTGGCACGTTTGTAGTTTGATTGTTCAGGTTCGTCCACAGGACATACCTAAAGTAAGTGAAGCGTTGTACGCACTACCAGGAACAGAGATTCCCGGGGTGAATGAAGACGAAGGAAAGTTAATTGTTGTTATGCAGGCGGACAATTCAGATGATCTGTTTGCCCAAATTGAGTCAGCACGAGATATAGCCGGTGTGTTGGCGGTGTCGCTGGTTTATCACCAGCAAGATGAGCAAGGTGAGGATACGCCATGAAACTCAGTCGTCGAGACTTCATGAAAGCAAATGCAGTAGCTGCTGCCGCAGTTGCCGCAGGAATGACTATCCCAACAGTGGCTGTTGCTGCTGAAGGGGAACAATCAATTAAGTGGGATAAAGCTCCGTGCCGCTTCTGCGGTACCGGCTGTAGCGTACTGGTTGGTACGCAAAACGGTCGCGTAGTGGCTTCTCAGGGTGACCCGGATGCACCAGTTAACCGTGGGTTAAACTGTATCAAGGGTTACTTCTTACCTAAGATTATGTATGGAAAAGACCGTTTAACTCAGCCGCTACTGCGGATGAAGAACGGTGAATATGACAAAAATGGTGAATTTACTCCGGTTAGCTGGGATAAAGCCTTCACCGTTATGAGTGAAAAATATAAGAAAGCCTTTAAAGATCAAGGGCCGAACGGTGGCGGTATGTTTGCTTCCGGTCAGTTCACTATTTGGGAAGGTTACGCCGCAGCTAAACTGTTTAAAGCGGGTTTCCGTTCTAACAATATTGACCCAAATGCCCGTCACTGTATGGCTAGCGCTGTAGTTGGTTTTATGCGTACTTTCGGTATGGATGAACCAATGGGCTGTTACGATGACATTGAGCATGCCGATGCCTTCGTACTGTGGGGCTCCAATATGGCAGAAATGCACCCGATCCTGTGGTCGCGCATTACTGACCGTCGTCTGTCTAATCCAAATGTTAAAGTTGCGGTCATGTCGACTTATGAAAACCGCAGCTTTGAATTAGCCGATAATCCAATTATCTTTAAACCGCAAACGGACCTGGTTATCCTGAACTATATTGCTAACTACATTATTCAGAATAATGCGGTTAATCAGGACTTCCTAGACAAACACGTGAACATTCGACGTGGTGATACCGATATCGGCTACGGTTTACGTCCAAATCATCCGTTGGAAAAAGCAGCTAAAAACCCAAACAGCGACAAATCAACCCCAATGACTTTCGACGAATATAAAGCGTTCGTTGCAGAGTACACATTGGAGAAAACCGTTGAAATGACCGGCGTACCAAAAGATTCGTTGGTTGAGCTGGCGAAGTTATATGCCGATCCAAATGTAAAAGTGGTTTCTTACTGGACCATGGGTTTCAACCAACACACCCGTGGTGTATGGGCCAATAACCTGTGTTACAACATTCACCTGTTAACCGGAAAGATCTCCACGCCTGGCTGTGGTCCATTCTCGTTGACTGGTCAGCCGTCTGCCTGTGGTACCGCTCGCGAAGTGGGTACTTTCGCACACCGCCTGCCTGCGGACATGGTGGTGACCAATGAAGAACACCGCAAAATTTCTGAACAGAAGTGGAAATTGCCGGAAGGTACCATTCTGGGTTCTATCGGCCTGCATGCTGTAGCTCAAGACCGTGCGCTGAAAGACGGTAAGCTGAATGCTTACTGGACGCTGTGTACTAACAATATGCAAGCTGGTCCAAATATCAATGAAGACCGTATGCCGGGCTGGCGCGATCCGCGTAACTTCGTGGTGGTATCCGATCCTTACCCAACCATTAGTGCGCTGGCCGCAGACCTGATTCTGCCTACGGCAATGTGGGTGGAAAAAGAAGGGGCTTACGGTAATGCTGAACGCCGTAGTCAATTCTGGCGTCAACAAGTTAAAGCTCCAGGTGAGGCAAAATCTGACCTGTGGCAAATCGTTGAGTTTTCCAAGTACTTCAAAACAGATGAAGTCTGGCCTGCTGAACTGTTAGATAAGAATCCGGAATATCGCGGTAAAACGCTGTATGAGATTCTTTTTGCTAACGGTCAGGTTAATAAGTTTAAGCTGGATGAACTGGCGGAAGGTCAATTAAACGACGAATCCCATGACTTTGGTTTCTATCTACAAAAAGGGCTGTTTGAAGAGTATGCCGCTTTTGGTCGCGGTCATGCTCACGATCTGGCTAATTTTGATGATTACCACAAAGCTCGCGGTCTGCGCTGGCCGGTTGTTGATGGTAAAGAGACCCTGTGGCGTTACCGCGAAGGTTATGACCCGTATGTTAAGGCGGGTGAAGGCGTCAAATTCTACGGTAAGCCAGATGGTAAAGCGGTTATTTTTGCTCTGCCTTATGAACCACCGGCAGAAAGCCCAGATGCAGAATATGACCTGTGGCTGTCAACGGGTCGTGTGCTAGAACATTGGCATACGGGTTCAATGACGCGTCGCGTACCGGAATTGCACCGTTCTTTCCCTGAGTCAGTACTGTTTATTCATCCACAAGATGCTCAGAAACGTGGCATGCGTCGTGGCGATAAAGTGAAGATTCAGTCACGTCGTGGTGAAGTCATCTCTATTGTGGAAACTCGCGGCCGTAACCGAGTGCCAGAAGGGCTGGTGTATATGGCGTTCTTTGACGCAGCACAGTTAGTTAACGTATTGACATTGGATGCAACCGATCCACTGTCAAAAGAAACTGACTACAAAAAATGTGCGGTTAAAGTCGTTAAAGCATAAGGAAAACAGAGCGCACGATGATGGCTAATGAAAGGGATAAAGGACCCGCACGTCGCCGCTTTTTACGCGACGTAGCGCGCAGCGCAGGCGGTTTGGCCGGGCTGACGCTGCTGCTGGGTATTCCACAGAAACAGTCTCAGGCACGTGAGGGGGTCGCTCTGCGTCCACCTGGCGCGTTGCCTGAGGAGGCGTTTAATCGCGCCTGTATCCGCTGTGGGCAATGCGTACAGGGCTGTCCTTACGATACGTTAAAGCTGGCAACTCTGTTGTCACCGGTATCAACGGGCACTCCGTATTTTGTCGCTCGCCAGATTCCCTGTGAAATGTGTGATGATATTCCTTGCGTTAAAGCCTGTCCGAGCGGCGCTCTCGATTCTTCTCTGACAGATATTGATCATTCCCGTATGGGACTAGCGGTATTGCTTGACCATGAAAACTGCCTGAATTGGCAGGGTTTACGCTGCGACGTTTGCCATCGCGTATGTCCGTTGATTAATAAAGCGATTACGTTGGAATTACATCGTAATGAGCGAACCAATAAACACGCGATGTTTTTACCCACAGTGCACAGTGAATACTGTACCGGCTGTGGTAAATGCGAAGAGGCTTGTGTACTGGAGGAAGCCGCAATTAAGGTGCTTCCTCTGTCACTGGCGCAGGGCAAACTGGGTAAACACTATCGGCTGGGATGGGTAGAGAAAGATAAGGCGGGGCATTCATTAATCCCTGAGACTCTGACTCTGCCAACCCGTAAACCGGAAGGGGGGCAATAATGGCAAATGCAGCTAAAAACGCAGGCCATGAGGCGCTCGTGAAGTATGGCTGGTGGTATAGTCACCGCTTTCTGGTTTTGCGTCGTATTAGTCAATTGCTTATTCTGGCGATGTATCTGACCGGGCCGTTGCTTGGCGTCTGGATTCTACGTGGTAATTACAGCGGCAGTATGCTCTTGGGTGTGATTCCGCTTAGCGATCCATTAATGATGCTGCAAACGCTGGTCAGCGGTCATGTACCTCAGGTGCCAGCGCAATCTGGCTGGGCTGCATGGTCTGAATGGTATGCCCTAATAGGTGGCATAATCATTGCGCTGGCCTACGCGCTGTTTGCCAGTCGGCTGTTTTGTGGTTGGGTTTGTCCGTTAGGATTGGTCACCGATTTCGCTGCTTGGTTAAGGCGTAAGCTGGGGTTGCGCAGTAGCGCAACGATTCCGGCGACGCTGCGCTACGGCATTTTGGTGGCCATTATCATCGGCAGTGCTATTACTGGCACGCTGGTGTGGGAATGGGTAAACCCAGTATCCGCATTGGGTCGGGGGTTAATCAGTGGGTTCGGCCACTCAGCATCATCTGGTGTTATTACCGGTTTGATCTTCGGTTTTGGTGCCAGCATATGGCTGATTGTGGTGGTATTCCTGTTTGACCTGTTGGTGGTGGAGCATGGCTGGTGTGGTCACTTATGCCCTGTTGGTGCTCTTTACGGCGTGATTGGCTGTAAAGGTGTACTGCGCATCAGCGCGGAAAATCGTCAGGACTGTACCCGTTGCATGGATTGTATTCATATCTGCCCGGAACCGCAGGTGCTGCGAGGCCCCCTGTTTGGTAAACAGGAGAGCCCATTAGTGCTGAGCAAAGAATGCATCTCCTGCGGTCGCTGTATTGATGTCTGTTCAGAGAAAGTATTTCAAATAAAAACACGATTCCATCGTTCGGGAGTAGAGGAATGAAGAGTAACGTCTTGAAAAAGCAGCTTACTTTATGGACTATGCTGGTAGCATTAGTTTCCGGTAGTGTAGCGTTTGCTGCCGATAGCGTTGATTTGAGCCAGTCACCGGAAGTATCTGGTACCGCTGAAGGCTCAATTGTTATGCCTAAAGAACAATCTCGTATGGCGCTCGATTATGTAAACCAACCTCCGATGATTCCACACAGCGTGGAAGGCTATCAGGTGACAGCTAAAGTGAATACCTGTCTGAAGTGTCACGGGGTACAAAGCTATCGTACCACCGGCGCACCGCGTATCAGCCCAACTCACTTTGTTGATAGTGAAGGTCATGTCAGCAGTAACGTGGCACCGCGCCGCTACTTCTGCCAGTCTTGTCACGTGCCTCAGGCTGATGCTGCACCAATCATTGGTAATACGTTCACACCGGCACCGGGATATGGTAAGTAATCGGGGGATTCATGAGTAAAGATAAAAAACCAGGTGTAATTCGCCGGGCATGGACTTGGTTCCGAACCCCCAGTCGTCTGGCGATCGGTACCTTGTTGGTAATGGGCTTTGTGGCGGGAATCATCTTTTGGGGCGGTTTCAATACCGGCATGGAAGTCATGAACAGCGAAAAGTTCTGTATCAGCTGCCATGAGATGCGCGATAACGTCTATCAGGAGTATATGGATACGGTGCACTACACTAACCGAACTGGCGTGCGCGCCATTTGTTCGGATTGCCATGTGCCGAAAGAGTTTATTCCTAAGATGATCCGTAAGATTCAGGCATCAAAAGAGCTGTATAGTAAAGCGATGGGCGTTATCGATACTAAACAGAAGTTTGATGAGCATCGCTTGGCAATGGCGAAGAATGAGTGGGCACGGATGAAAGGTAACAACTCTCAAGAGTGCCGTAACTGCCATAGCTTTGATTACATGGACTTTACCGAGCAGAAAACTGTAGCCGGGAAGATGCACTCTATGGCGATTAAAGAGGGTAAAACCTGTATTGATTGTCATAAGGGGATTGCGCATAAGCTTCCGGATATGACGGGGATCCCGAACGGGTTCTAATGCTGAGATTATGGTTGACGAGATTGCTTTAGTCGGCTGCTTAGGGTATTCCGGCCGTAATGATAGGGTGCTTATATAAGCGCTTTACCCGGCCGGGAGGGTATCTGCACTTAGCATCAGAGTGCGTCGGGCCTAGATTCCCTAGGGGCGCTTCGTTGGCTTACGCCAAGTCGACCCCAACGGGAATCTCTCCCTCCGTTTGAGTTTCTTAATATTAAAAACCCGCAAACATAGTTTGCGGGTTTTTCTATTTCGGTTATTTAAACAACAAAATCTATAAATATATACTTCCAGACTTTGACTGGGGATAGCGTTAAGTAGCCAATCGCCGGGAGAGGGCGCTGTTGGGGTCGACTTGGCGTAAGCCAACGAAGTGCCCCTAAGCGGCCTAGGCCCGGCGCACACGGTAGCTAAGTATGGCGGTTCTCCCGACCTATTCGGTGCTCATTAAAGCACACGGCTTTTACGGTCGGAATATTCACTGATGTTGATTAATTTGGTTTGTCAGCGATCAACATTTCTGCTGCTTAAACATCAACAACCATTTATCCAATTCATTGGCGAACTGTTGGCGATCGCGTTGGTTCAGGGTGCTGGGGCCTCCGGTTTGGATGCCGCTGGAGCGCATGGTGTCCATAAAGTCGCGCATGGTGAGCTTTTCACGGATGGTGGCTGGCGAGTAGCGTTCACCTCTGGGATTGATGGCGGCACCACCCTTCTCCAACACTTCGGCAGCCAGTGGAATATCGGCGGTGATCACTAAATCACCGGGTTCGGTGCGTTTAACGATTTCGTTATCTGCTACGTCAAAGCCTGATGCAACCTGCATACTGCGGATATAAGGGGAAGGTGGCGTTTTGATGAATTGATTGGCTACCAAGGTGACCATGACGTGCGCGCGATCCGCGGCGCGAAATAGCACTTCTTTTATCACATTGGGGCAGGCATCGGCATCGACCCAGATTTGCATAGTTGATCCTTATCGCTCTGATGTCATCATCAGGAAAATTGAGTGAAGATTCAGTACTTAATTTAAGCAATGAACCGGTGAATCTTCACTTATCTGTTGCACTTAACGCTAAACTTACCATAATCGTGCACTATAACAGGGTTAAACGGTGAAGATGATGGAAATCCGTATCTATAAACAAGATGACTTTGAAGATGTTGTGACGCTGTGGGAACGCTGCGATTTGCTACGCCCGTGGAACGATCCTGAAACTGATATTGAACGTAAACAGAATAACGATCCTGAACTGTTCTTGGTTGCGGAGGTCGGAGGTGAGGTAGTTGGTTCTATTATGGGCGGATATGATGGTCATCGTGGCTCCGCTTATTATCTTGGTGTACACCCTGACTATCGTGGCCGAGGCATTGCCAATGCCCTTATCAGCCGTTTGGAAAAAAAGTTGATAGCGCGTGGGTGCCCGAAATTACAGCTCTTATTGCGTGACGATAACGATGCCGTTATTGGTATGTATGAGAAACTGGGTTATGAAATCCTGGATACGGTGTGCATTGGTAAACGTCTGATTGAGGATCAGGAGTATTGAGACGTTGTATGATGCCCTGATTTTATTCACTTAATAGGATAATAGATGAATATACGTATTGTTTTACTGTTGGTTCCTTTTTTAATTACAGGGTGTTCAACAGTCAGTAACTTTTCCTGGTCTAAGCTATCGCCAACGAATTGGTTTGGCAGTGCTCTGGAGTTAAATAATGCAGGATTAGGAGCGATTTCCTCTATGACTCCGATGGAAGATAACGCGCTGAATCAAACGTTGAATGGTGATTACCGCTTGCGTAAAGGGATGGGGATGAGTGCCGGTCAGATGACCAGCTACTATGAGGCGCTGGACGGCGATAAAGTGATATTGGTTTTCCATGGCAATCCATCAAACCGGGTTGAGCGCATTGAAGTGATGGATAAGTCTATTGAGACACCAAAAGGCTCTCATGTCGGGACGCCATTCAGCGATCTGTATCAGAAAGCATTTGATGTTTGCCGAGTGGGTACCGGAGATGATAGCGGCAAAGTGCTTTGTCGTTCACCGGAAAGTACTCGCATCACTTATGTGTTTAGCGGCGAGTGGATGGGGCCATCAGAGATTATGCCTTCAGATGATAAGTTAAAAGTCTGGACTATCAGTAAAATGGTATGGCAATCAAAGTAGTAGATTAAATCTTTATTCAGATTTGAGCTAGCGCATGATAGCGCCGTCTGATTTAGTTATTATAGACCGATGCTTAATTAAAGCGGTGCCTGTAAACAGCACCGCTTTTCATTGATATGAGGATGAGTCATGGCTCAGGTTCAGAGCGGTATTTTGCCGGAACACTGTCGTTTTGGTATTTTTATTGAAGCTAAGGTTGGCGAGGATTTAGAACAGATCCGTACCGGCTGCAAAACGTTTGTTAACACATTGACCGAACTGCAACAAAAATTTCCTGACGCTGCATTAGGTGCTGTCATCTCCTTCGGCTCCAATCTGTGGAAGACCTTGTCTGATGGTCGTGGCGCGAGTGAGCTTAAGCCATTTACTCCGTTGGGTAATGGATTAGCACCCGCGACTCAGCGCGACATACTGATTCATATTCTATCTCAGCGCCACGATGTTAATTTCACTCTGGTTCAGGCAGCATTAAAAGCCTTTGGTAAAGCCATTACCGTGGAAGAAGAAACTCACGGTTTCCGCTGGACAGAAGAGCGCGATTTAAGCGGCTTTATCGATGGTACAGAAAACCCAGCAGGGGAGGCGCGTCCCGGTGTAGGTATTATTCCTGAAGGGGAAGATGCCGGTGGTAGCTATGTCATGGTACAGCGTTATGTCCATAATCTTGATGTCTGGAACGATATGCCGGTGAAGGCACAAGAAAATGCGATGGGTCGGACCAAAGTGGATAACGAAGAGTTACCATCCGACAAGCGCCAACCAACATCTCATTTGGGGCGGGTTGACCTGAAAGAAGATGGCAAAGGGCTGAAAATTATTCGCCAGAGCCTGCCGTACGGGACTGCTAGCGGTGAACATGGTCTGTTCTTTATCGCTTATTGTGCACATTTGCACAATATTGAGCAGCAACTGCTGAGTATGTTTGGTGAACGTGATGGTAAAACCGATCAACTGTTAAGATTCAGCAAACCGGTAACCGGCAGCTATTTCTTCGCACCATCGTTAGATAAGTTACTCTCTTTATAATTTGAATCAGAACAGGGCGGAGGTAATCCGCGCTGTTCGATTGTTTTTTCTGATAAATTCCCTTCTGTTATTTCCTTCATGCCAACGTCCATATTGCATATTCTTTTTCGCTCTTAATCAGTGCGAAACGGTATATGAAAATGTTATAAAAAAGTGAATTCAGCCCATACACTATGACTTATCAAAGCATCATTTTTAGCGATAAGTGAGAGGGTAAAATGAAAAAATTAGGGCTGAAAAGCTGGGTTATCGCAACGATGATTGCGACCTCTTCTGTCTCTGCTGCGGAGCTGCTGAATAGCTCCTATGATATTTCTCGTGAGCTGTTTGCTGAAATTAATCCGGTATTCGAAAAAGCATGGAAGCAAAAAACTGGCGAAGAGTTAACGATCAAACAATCTCATGCGGGTTCATCAAAGCAAGCGCTAGCGATTTTACAGGGCTTGAAAGCCGACGTGGTCACTTACAATCAGGTGACTGATGTACAGATTCTTCATGATAAAGGCAATCTGATCCCAGCCAACTGGCAAAGCCGTCTGGCAAATAACAGCTCCCCTTATTATTCCACTATGGCGTTTCTGGTACGCAAAGGAAACCCGAAAAAGATTCACGGTTGGAACGATCTGGTTCGAGATGACGTGAAGCTGGTTTTCCCTAATCCTAAAACTTCTGGTAACGGTCGCTATACCTATCTGGCAGCCTGGGGAGCCACTAATCTGGCAGATGGTGGTAATGAACAGAAAACTCGTGAATGGATGACCCGCTTGCTGAAAAACGTGGCGGTGTTTGATGTGGGCGGACGCGGCGCTACGACCTCATTTGTTGAGCGCGGATTGGGTGATGTGCTGATTAGTTTTGAATCTGAAGTGAAGAACATTCAGAAGCAGTACGGTGCCGATAATTACGATGTGGTGGTTCCTGACGTCGACATTCTGGCGGAGTTTCCTGTGGCATGGGTCGATCGTAACGTTGAACGTAACGGTACGGAAAAGCAGGCTAAAGCCTATTTGGATTTCCTCTATTCCCCGGAAGCCCAGCAAATCTTTACTCGTTACAACTATCGCGTCTATGACAAAGCGGCGATGGATGCGGTGAAGGATCAATTCCCACAGGTAAAACTGTTTAAAGTGGAAGATCAGTTTGGTCGCTGGGAGCAGGTAATGAAAGTCCATTTCAATACCGATGGTGTCTTAGACCAACTGCTGGCTGCGGGGCATAAAAGCTAATGTTGTTCTCTATACCTGCTAAGCGTGTATTACCGGGTTTCTCCCTGAGTTTAGGGAGCAGCCTGTTATTTACCTGCTTAATTCTGCTGTTGCCCATGAGCGCATTAGTTATGCAGCTCGCCAAGATGAGCTGGCATGAATACTGGCAGGTAGTCACCCATCCACAGGTGGTAGCGGCTTATGAGGTCACATTAGCCGCTGCCGCAGTAGCCAGCATCTTCAATGCGGCCTTCGGCATGCTGATGGCATGGGTTTTAACCCGTTATCGCTTTCCAGGCCGGACGCTGTTGGATGGCCTGATGGATTTACCCTTTGCTCTGCCAACGGCGGTTGCAGGCTTAACGTTGGCCAGCCTGTTTTCAACCACCGGCTGGTACGGTACCTGGTTGGCGGAACTGGGAATTAAAGTTTCGTTTACCTGGTTAGGTATTGCTGTTGCTATGGCATTTACCAGTATTCCTTTTGTGGTGAGAACCGTTCAACCGGTATTGGAAGAGCTGGGGCCTGAGTATGAAGAAGCCGCCGAAACGCTGGGAGCCAGCCGCTGGCAAAGTTTTCGTCGGGTCGTTTTACCCGAAGTCGCTCCAGCACTCATGACTGGCACGGTGCTTTCGTTTACTCGCAGTTTGGGGGAGTTTGGTGCAGTGATTTTTATTGCCGGCAATATTGCTTGGAAGACGGAAGTGACTTCGCTGATGATATTTATTCGCCTGCAGGAGTTTAACTATGCGGCGGCTAGCGCCATCGCTTCTGTGATTCTGGCGGCTTCTCTGGTGCTGTTATTTATTGCTAACGTTTTGCAGAGCCGCTATGGCAAACGCGTTGGAGGCCACTAATGACAGACTTCACTGTCCAACAGACATTGAGCTTTCGCCAGATTAACTGGGGTAAGTGGGCGCTTATTATCACTGGTGTGGTGATTTCGTTATTGCTGTTAGTGATACCGATGGTGGCTATTTTTGTCACTGCATTTTCTGCCGGACTTGAAGCGCTATGGAATAACCTGAGCGATTCAGACATGCTGCACGCGGTTTGGTTGACTGTCCTTATTGCGCTAATTACGGTACCGGTGAATCTGGTTTTCGGTACTTTGCTGGCGTGGTTGGTTACGCGTTTTGAGTTTCGTGGCCGCCAGCTTCTGCTGACATTGATTGATATTCCTTTTGCCGTATCGCCAGTGGTGGCGGGACTACTGTATTTGTTGTTTTATGGTTCAAACGGTGTGGTTGGCGGCTGGTTGGAATCACACAATATTCAACTGATGTTTTCGTGGCAGGGTATGGCTCTGGTCACTATTTTTGTCACCTGTCCGTTTGTGGTGCGTGAACTGGTACCCGTAATGATGAGTCAGGGTAGTCAAGAAGATGAAGCCGCTGTACTGCTTGGCGCTTCCGGCTGGCAAATGTTTCGACGCGTCACGCTACCCAATATTCGCTGGGCGCTGCTGTACGGTGTGGTATTGACCAACGCCCGGGCGATTGGTGAGTTTGGTGCGGTTTCGGTGGTGTCAGGTTCCATTCGGGGCGAGACCTATACCTTACCGCTACAGGTTGAGCTACTTCATCAGGATTATAATACGGCTGCCGCTTTTACTGCTGCTGGTCTGCTAACCCTGATGGCGATTGTTACCTTGTTCTTAAAAAGTACCCTGCAATGGCGTATTGCCCGTCAGAAAAAGCAAGACACTCAGGAGATAAATCATGAGCATTGAGATTAAAGGTATTAATAAATACTTTGACCAAACCAGAGTCTTGCAGGACATCTCTCTGGATATCCATTCCGGTGAAATGCTGGCGCTGCTGGGGCCATCTGGCTCAGGAAAAACGACGCTGTTGAGAATTATTGCCGGGCTGGAGTATCAAAGCTCCGGTCTGTTAAGTTTTAATGGTAAAGATGTGAGCCGCCTTCATGCTCGGGATCGTCAGGTCGGTTTTGTATTCCAGCACTATGCGTTATTCCGCCATATGACGGTGTTTGATAATGTCGCCTTTGGCTTGACGGTGCTGCCTCGCCGTGAACGCCCAACGGCAGCGGTAATTAAACAAAAGGTTGAAGGGCTGCTGGAAATGGTACAACTGAGCCATCTGGCAAATCGCTTCCCTTCCCAATTATCCGGGGGGCAGCGTCAACGGGTGGCATTGGCGCGTGCGCTGGCGGTAGATCCACAAATCTTATTACTGGATGAACCCTTTGGTGCGTTAGATGCTCAGGTTCGTAAAGAGCTGCGTACTTGGCTGCGTCAGTTGCATGAAGAGCTAAAATTTACCAGTGTATTTGTGACTCATGACCAAGAAGAAGCGATGGAAATTGCCGATCGCGTGGTGGTAATGAGCCAAGGGCATGTTGAGCAGGTTGGTACACCTGAAGCGGTGATGCGCGAACCGGAAAGTCGCTTTGTGCTGGAGTTTCTTGGGGAAGTTAACCAGATTAAGGCGGAAATTAAAGGTCATCGTTTGCTGGTGGGATCGCATCACTGGCCGTTGGACGTATCGCCAATACATCAGGGGGCGGTGGAGCTTTATTTACGCCCGTGGGAAGTAGAGCTAAGTGCACAACCGACATCTCGTTGTGTATTGCCGGTACAGGTGATGGACAGCATACCAAAAGGCCATTACTGGCAGCTCACATTGCAACCGTCAGGCTGGCAACAAGCGCCACTTAGCGTTACCTTTAGTCATGAACATGGCGCACCACCACAAAAAGGCGAGCGCTACTATATCGGAGGAGAGCGGGCGCGTCTGTATGCCGGGGATAAGTTGTTGTTGCAAAGCTATCCCTACGCAAAAAGCGCCTGAGGCCTCTATGTGAATAGCCATCTGCATCCGGAAAAGCACGTGTCAACTTTAGAAGACTATATTGGAAATACGCCGCTGGTAAGACTACAGCGGCTGGCGGAAGGACTGGAAAGTGAGGTTTGGGTTAAGCTGGAAGGCAATAACCCGGCAGGATCGGTGAAAGACCGCGCTGCTCTATCAATGATCCAGCGAGCTGAACAGCGGGGTGAAATTCACCCGGGCGATCGACTGATTGAAGCCACCAGTGGTAATACCGGTATCGCTTTGGCGATGATTGCTGCACTGAAGGGGTACTCTCTGCGTTTGATTATGCCGGACAATATGAGTCGTGAACGTCAGGCTTCTATGCGTGCTTATGGGGCGGAGTTAATTCTGGTAAGCCGTGAGCAAGGTATGGAAGGTGCCCGGGATCTGGCGCAACAGATGGCCACAGAGGGGCAGGGGAAGATTCTCGATCAGTTCAATAATGATGATAATCCTTACGCGCACTTCACCACGACGGGCCCAGAAATCTGGCGGCAAACTTCAGGTCAGGTTAGCCACTTTGTTTCCAGTATGGGAACTACCGGAACTATCACCGGCGTTAGCCGTTATCTGAAATCGCAAAGTTCATCTGTTCAAATAATTGGTTTGCAGCCTGCCGAGGGCAGCAGCATTCCGGGTATTCGCCGTTGGTCTCCCGGATATCTGCCGGGTATCTTTCGCCCTGAACTGGTAGATACCATTATGGATATCAGTCAGGTTGAGGCGGAATTTACCATGAAGCAGTTGGCTATCCGTGAAGGTATTTTTTGCGGAGTCAGTTCCGGCGGTGCGGTCGCGGGAGCATTACGTATTGCTGCCCAGAATAAAGGAGCGATGATTGTGACGGTTATCTGCGATCGTGGGGATCGCTATTTGTCTACTGGGGTATTTGATGAATAGTATTGGATACTACTGATGGTGAATGCCTGTAGTCGTTGTGAGCTGGTTATAAACTTAATAAATCAGCACCTGCAAATATTCCGACCGTAAAAACAATGTGCTTATATCTGCATCGAATGCGGTCGGTGAACCGTCTGTACTTAGCAATGGCGTGCGTCGGGCCTGGCCTGGCTAGGGGCGCTTCGTTGGCTCACGCCAAGTCGACCCCAACACCCGTCCCTCCCGACGATTAGCTATCTTAAGGTACAAAAATTAGACTATCAGATTTTATTCTTGATCTGATGCCCACAGTCGTTGCGGGCATTTTGCTTTTACAGGAAATGCTATTCTCGCTCCAGAGCGTTGATAGGGTCCATTCTTGCGGCTCTGCGGGCGGGGAAGAAACCAAATACCATACCAATCATCGTTGAACAGACAAACGCGGCAACGATGGATGTGATGGAGTAGATCATGGAGAAGCTACTGACTAACCGATCGAAGATGGCGCCAATACCCAGAGCCAACCCCACGCCCAATGCGCCGCCTAGCAGGCAGACTAGAATCGCTTCGATCAGGAATTGCTGCATGATATCGCTGGAGCGGGCACCAACGGCCATGCGTACCCCAATTTCCCGAGTTCGTTCGGTTACCGATACCAGCATAATGTTCATCACGCCAATACCACCCACGATCAGTGAAATTACGGCAATCATGGAAACCAGTAGCGTTAGCGTTGCGGTGGTCTTTTCAATCGTTTGGCGAATACTGTCGGTATTCAGAATAAAGAAATCCTGAGTGCCGTGGCGTTGGGTTAATAACTTAGTAACCCCTTGTTCAGCCACATCCATATCAATATTGTCCTTGATACGCACAGTGATACTTCTCAGATATGACTGACCAAGCATGCGTTTCATCACGGTAGTGTAAGGAAGCCAGACGTTAAGGCTTTCACTGCTGCCAAAGCCACTTTGCTGCTCTTCTGCTACGCCAATGATGCGGGCAGGCAGGTTGCCCAATAAAATCACCTGACCAACGGGATTACTGCTCTTACCAAACAGCTTCTCTTTGGTGTTAGCGTCAATGACCACATCCTGAGCCAGAGAATCGACACTGCTTTGGCTAAAGGCCATACCCAGTTCCATTTTATAGCCGCGTACATCAAAGAACTGTTGGCCTACACCGTTCACCGTCCCCGTCACTGACTGATTATTGACCCGAAAAGTCGTGGAGGTGGAGACGCTGGGGGTAACGCTGTGGACATAGCTTTGCTGACTGAGGGCATCCGCATCTGTTCCGCGTAGCGTGTGTATAGTAGAGGCTTTACGATCGCCAAAGTCTTTGCCGGGAAAGACTTCCAGTGTACTGGTGCCCATTGAGCTGATATCAGCCAGAATTTTCTGACGAGATCCCTCACCCAATGCCACCACGGAAACCACCGAGGCGATACCAATAATGATACCCAACATGGTCAGAAAGGTGCGTAAGCGCTGGGAAAACATAGCCAGCAGCGCCATCTTGAAGGCATCAACAAAGCGATCGCGTAGGGCAAACCAACCGTTGTTGGTTTTGGTTGCATGGGATGATGACGATTTTTGAACTACAGCTTCTGGTGCTTTATGCACTTTTCGATCGGCGATAATATTGCCATCGCTGATTTCGATAATGCGTTCTGCGTGTTCAGCAATTTGCATATCGTGGGTAACAATCACCACAGTATGGCCTTGACTGTGCAGATCCTTAAGGATCTTCAGTACTTCTTGCCCACTGTGCTTGTCTAACGCACCGGTCGGTTCGTCCGCCAGAATAATCTGGCCGCCGTTCATCAACGCACGAGCAATACTCACACGCTGCTGCTGGCCGCCGGAGAGCTGACTAGGGCGGTAGCTGGTACGTTCATCCAAACCTAGTCGTGTTAATAGCGCTACGGCCCGTTCCTTGCGTTTTTGACGCTCGGTTCCTGCATAGATAGCAGGAACCTCGACGTTACCCGCGGCGGTTAGATCGCCCAGTAGGTGATAACGCTGAAAGATAAAGCCAAAGTGTTCACGACGTAGCTCCGCCAAATCATCGGGAGCCAGTTCATTGGTGGCTCGCCCGGCAATACGGTAAGTTCCGCCGCTGGGCTTATCCAGACAGCCGAGGATATTCATCAACGTTGACTTACCTGAACCGGAGGCGCCAACAATTGCGACCATTTCGCCGGAATGAATCGTTAGATTTATTCCTTTCAGGACGGTAACGGTTTGCTCTCCGGCCGGGAACTGGCGAGAAATATTATCCAGTTGCAGTAACGGTTGGCTCATCAAATTACATCCTCATCCGCATGCGTGCCGGTTGAGTCGATCCCGCAGCCCCTGATTCGCTGATAATGACATTTTCACCCTCTTCCAGACCAGAGGTGATTTGTACGTCAACGTTATTGTTGATACCGGTTTTGACTTTCTTCTGGACGATCTTTCCCGACGTGTCAACAACCTGAACGCTGGCGTTACCTTGGTTATCCGTATTGTTGAGCGCCGTGGTTGGGATAACAATGGTGTCTTTAGCCTGATCCAGAACAATGTAGACTTGAGCCGTCATGGATATACGTAGCTTGCCATCCGGGTTTTCCGCATCGAACAGACCGTTGTAGTAAATTGCGGTGGTTGTAGCACTAGATGAGGTAGTTGTGGTGGTATCGCTGCTATTGATAGAGTCTGGCGCAGGCTCGATGGCGCGTAACTTGGCGCTATAGTGTTTGCCTGGCTCTCCCAGAATAGTGAAGTAAACCGGCATACCGATTTTAACTTTAGGTACATCTGCTTCAGAAATTTGAGCTTCAATAGTCATGGTGTCTAATTGAGCAACTTTCATAATCGTTGGAGCACTTTGTACGGCGTTAACCGTTTGTCCTTCCTCAACAGGAATAGCGACCACAACGCCATCAATAGGGGAGCTGATTTTGGTATAGCCAAGATTCAATTTGGCGGTATCCATCGCGATTTGCGCCTGAATAATTTGCGCATCCAGTGATTCAATTTCCGCTTTAGTGACATCTAATTGGGCTTTAGCCGCATCATAATCCGCTTGAGCACCAACGCCTTTTGCCAGAATTTGGCTTTGGCGATTGAAGGCTAATTGATAGTTTTTTAACGCGGCTAATTTGGCTTGACGTTGGGCCTGTACGCTTTTTAAGCCAGCTTCAGCATTATGTAAGTCATTGTTTTGCGGTAGATCATCAATTTCTGCCAGCGCCTGGCCTTTGGTAACCTTATCACCCAGCTCTACATGCAGCGCTTTAATCTGACCAGAAACTTGAGCACCTACGTTAACCTGTTTTAAGGCTTTAATGGAGCCGTCTGCCAGAACGGTTTGCTCTATACTCGTCTTCGTTGCCGGCGTAGTAATATAGTTAGGTTTTACCACTTCGGGAAAAAAGAATAGCTTTATCAACCAACCGGCGATCAAAATGGCTGCAATAATCAGCACATATCGTAGTTTGGATGTAGGTAATTGCATAAGTTTCAGTTGCCTTAAAAGTACTAAACATGGAATAAAAACTTGAGGACTTCGCTGTCCGTTATGGATTATGCACTAATGTACAATGAGTTTATGGCGTCTGGAGTAAGCTCATCATAAGGAAAGTGTAAGGTTTAAGTAAAAGTAGCTGCATATTACAACCGAAGACGTGAGAATGATAAAAATATATCCGTCATCTTTAGCGTTTGCTACCTTCCGGCAGCCCGAAATCTAACGGATATAAACAGAATAATCAGGAGAAAGGCATGAAAATTCTTTTGGTCGATGACGATGTGGAACTTGGCAGTATGCTACGGGAATACCTTCAGGCTGAAGGTTTTTCGGCTACCGTCGCCTTAACCGGACAGGCGGGCATTGATGGTGCCATGTCGGGAGAATATGCCGCCATGATTCTGGATATTATGCTGCCGGATATGAGCGGTATTGATGTTTTGAATAAAGTCCGTAAGAAAAGTCGCTTACCCATCATTATGTTGACGGCAAAAGGCGACAATATCGATAGGGTGATTGGTCTGGAGATGGGGGCTGATGACTATGTACCAAAGCCTTGCTACCCACGAGAGTTAGTCGCTCGCCTACGCGCCGTATTACGCCGTTTTGAGGAGCATGTTGAGCCTCAGGATGAAGTGATTATATGTCTGGGGGACTTATGCCTAGATGCATCTCAACGCACCAGTGAATGGAAAGGGGATGCGTTTGAATTAACAGCATCTGAATTTAATTTACTGATGCTGTTAATGAAAGAGAAAGACCGGGTGGTTTCTAAAGATGAACTGTCTGAGCAGGGATTGGGGCGACCAAGGGAAGCTTATGACCGTAGCGTAGACGTTCATATCAGTAATATCCGTCAAAAATTGAGTCAGATTGCTGGCGATACCTTATCCATTGAGACAGTGCGTAGCATTGGCTACCGCATCAGGTAACAAATTATGCGCCGAAGTCTGTTTTGGAAAATATTGATTGGTTTCTGGATAACCTTCATTGTGATTACTCAAGCGGTATGGCTGGTGTTTTATTATTACGCCAGTCAGAAAGAGCCGCTTGAAAACAGAATCGCCAATCGCATTGTTTCGCTTCAATTTACCTCGGCGGTCACCGTGCTGGAAGCCGAAGGTATTGATGGCCTTAATCGCATGACCGATGGCTGGCCAACTACCGATCAACGGCATATTGCGATTATTCCACTGAAAATCCCATTAACTCAAAATCCTCAACGCACATCATTGATTCCACTCACGGATGATGTGCGGGTTGAACATGTTAAAGGTGGGGATGGTAAATACTATTTGTTGAAATACGATGTGGAAGCGCTTAGGAAGGAATATCGTCCAAATCGTTCAGGTAGAGTATTGTTCTTCAATATTCCTAATCCATTATTGATATTAGGTGGAATAGGCGGCTTCTTATTTAGTTTTATATTGGCATGGCACTTAACCCGCCCAATGCGTCTGTTGAGATCCGGTTTTGATCGGGTTGCTCAGGGTGACCTGAATGTGCGACTTTATCCTGTGATGAATAAACGTCGGGATGAACTCAGCGATATGGCGCGTGATTTTGATTCTATGGTGGAACGTTTAAAGTTATTGGTAGGGGCAAGAGAGGCATTACTACACGATGTTTCTCATGAATTGCGTACTCCGCTGGCGCGTTTGCAGTTGGCTATAGGGTTAGCGCGACAGAATCCGCAAAATGTAGAAAACTCTCTACAGCGCATTGAGCATGAATCTGTGCGGTTAGATAAGATGATTGGCGAGCTGCTAACGCTGTCTCGGACTAACGCCGCCGGCCTTTCTGATGAAGAGTATTTTGACCTGTATGGCTTATTGGAAGCTGTAGTCAGCGATGTTTGCTATGAGGCTCAGGTGCCTGGAGTAGATATCCTTCTTGAGGCTGATGACTGTGTCAAAGAGGATGCTACGGTAAAAGGTAATTCTGAACTAATGCGACGCGCGGTAGAGAATATTGTACGTAATGGATTACGCTTTTCGAAAGGCGGGCAGCAGATTCGGGTTGAATTGAGTAAAGTAGAAAGTGAATTTGTTATTAAGGTCAGCGACCAGGGGCCTGGTGTGGATGAAGATAAACTCTCCAGCATTTTCGACCCATTTGTTCGGGTGAAGTCAGCGGCTTCAGGAAAAGGCTATGGACTGGGGTTAGCCATCGCTCAGAAGGTTGTTAAGGCCCACGGTGGCACTATAGAAGCTAAGAATGGTGCAGATGGTGGATTGATTATCGATATTCACCTTCCGCTTTGGGAAGGGTGCTGAACCAGTCAATATTCAAACCAATAAAAACGGAGCCAGAAGGGGCTCCGTTCTCAAATAAAATTTAATCATTACTTCTTAATACGAATGACGGGCGTTTCTCCCACGACAACACTGCCGCTAAGCTTAGTCAGCTCTTTGATTTCATCCATATTAGAGATTACAACAGGAGTCAGTGTAGATTTAGCTTTCTCTTCAAGTAAAGCCAGATCAAATTCGATCACTAAATCGCCTTTCTTGACGTGTTGGCCTTCTTCAGCAATACGCTTAAAACCTTCACCTTTCAGTTCAACGGTATCAATACCGAAGTGAACGAACAGCTCGATACCACTATCAGATTCGATAGAAAACGCATGGTTAGTTTCGAAGATTTTACCAATGGTGCCATCAACAGGAGCAACCATTTTGTTGCCGGTTGGTTTAATTGCAATGCCATCACCAACGATTTTTTCAGCAAAAACAACATCAGGTACATCTTCAATGTTGACAATTTCACCGGACAGCGGAGCAACAATTTCAATGCTGCCTGCATCTTTCTTATCATCAGAAACGAGTTGTTTCAGTTTGTCGAACAAACCCATGATTTTCTCCTCAGCAATAATATTTTAATCGGCGTTGCCTTAAGCTTACCTATTAGACTATTTTACATGTTCTTTTGTGCCTGAGTAGTGTAAAAATACCTCAATTATACGTTTGTCGCTTGAGGTATTTGTTCACTAATTCGGCACAAAGTGACTGTAACAATAGCGGCTACAGGGATCGGCTTTTATTATAAAGCGAACTTAGCAGAGCGTTTTTTCTTCAATGAATTTATTTACAATCGCTAATATCTGCTCAGCTGTTGGCTGTGCTAATGCATTTTCCGCCAGCGTTTTTACATCAGAATAGTTCGCGTTGCGAATAATTTTCTTGATGCGAGGTATTGAGATTGCACTCATACTAAATTCATCCAAGCCCATGCCGAGCAGCAATAGGGTGGCACGTTCGTCACCCGCTAACTCACCACACATACCCGTCCATTTGCCTTCTTTATGAGAAGCATCGATAACCTGTTTGATTAAGGTTAACACAGATGGAGAGAGTGGGTTATAGAGATGAGAAATCAGCTCATTGCCACGATCTACTGCCAGAGTATACTGGGTTAAGTCGTTTGTCCCAATACTAAAGAAATCAACTTCTTTTGCTAAGTGATGTGCGATAGCAGCAGCGGCAGGGGTTTCTACCATGACACCCACTTCAATAGACTCATCAAAAGCAACATTTTCTTTTCTTAGCTGATCTTTTAGCATTTCCAACTCAGTCTTCAGTAAACGCACTTCTTCTACTGAGATGATCATTGGGAACATAATACGTAACTTACCGAAAGCAGATGCACGCAGAGTTGCACGCAACTGTGCATGAAGGATTTCTTTACGGTCTAAGCAGATACGGATAGCGCGCCAGCCAAGGAATGGGTTTTCCTCTTTCGGCAAATTCATATACGGCAGGTCTTTATCACCGCCGATGTCCATAGTACGCAGAATAACAGGTAAATCACCCATGGCTTCAACCACGGCTTTATAAGCCTGAAATTGCTCTTCTTCTGTTGGAAAAGCATCGCGATCCATAAACAGAAACTCAGTACGGTAGAGCCCAACACCTTCAGCGCCATTACGCTCAGCACCCGGTACATCGCGTACAGTACCTATGTTAGAGGCGACTTCAACCTGATGACCATCCAGCGTAATTGCTGGCAGATCTTTTAGTTTAGCTAATTCATTTTTATCACTCAGGTACTGAGCCTGAGCCGCTTTTAGCTGCTCAATGGTTTCTGTTGGTGGGTTGACGTAAACCTTGTTGTTAACGCAATCCAGAATCAGATAATCACCATTTTTCACCTGTTTGGTGACATCATTTGTGCCGACGATCGCAGGAATTTCTAGCGAACGAGCCATAATGGAGGTGTGGGACGTCCGGCCACCTAAGTCGGTGATAAAACCGAGAACTTTATCTAAATTTAACTGAGCGGTTTCTGATGGAGTCAGATCGGTTGCAACCAGAATAGCTTCATCCTGAATAGCACCCAGATCGACAATGGACATCCCCAGAATGTTTTGTAATAGGCGCTTGCCGATATCACGAATATCAGCAGCGCGCTCTTTTAAGTATTCATCTTCCAGACTTTCAAGTTCGATAGCCTGAGCTTCAAACACGCCATGAGCGGCGGCATCAGCACTTTCTAATTTCGTTTTGATTCGGCTTTCGACTTCCTGCTCGAGGTCTTCGTCCTCCAACAGCATGATATGACCTTCAAAGATGGCCGCTTTTTCTTCACCAAACGTTTCGCTCGCTTTTTCCATAATGGCATTAAGCTGGGTGCTGGCTTTATCACGACCAGCTTTAAAACGGGCTATTTCTTGCTCGATGTTATCGCTGGAAATTTTCTTGCTATTAATAACGATAGGGTCGTCTTTTAATATAAGAGCCTTACCAAATGCAATGCCTGGAGATACTAAGATGCCTGAAATCATAAGCCTACCTTAATCTAAAACGGGTGTTAAAATGTAATACAGGGCTTATTCAAGTTCTGCCATTAATTTTACAAGATGCTCAACAGCCTGTTGTTCATCTTCGCCTTCAGCTGAAATAGTTACCACAGTACCTTGAGTCAAACCAAGCGTTTGTAATTTAAACAGGCTCTTAGCGCTTGAGCTCTTGCCATTTGAAGTGACAGTGATATCAGAAGTAAAAGCTTTAGCTTCTTTTACAAACTGTGCTGCTGGGCGGGTATGCAGTCCGTTTGGCGCGGTTACTGTAACATCTTGCTGGAACATAGTGATCCTCAACTTAGTTGGATTAAAGCTTTTGGCGTTAACACTTAAGTTTAGCCTATTATTTTTATTAATACGGCGTTAGCGTAACAGCAACATTGCCATATTAATGCTGGGATGCGCGGGATAGAAGGAACGAACTTCGGTGCTTTTAATGCTCCACCGTTTTGTTGTTCCGAACTACGCTATATCACTTACGCTATTATATATGGCTCCTTTTAGCAAGAAGCTAAACGATTAAGAAGTGATTTAATTCGCGCATCGAAAAAAGTATTTAGCTTGATACTCGCTGAGACGAAAAAAATCAAATTTTTTTATTTAAAAGCGAGATATGGTGCACAGAAAACAGACTAAAAATGACATTGGTTACAAAAATGTTATTGATTGAATCATGGGTTTAAACAGAATGGATAATTTTTAACGACCGAATATTTAATAGGAAATTGATTATCTGGTAATCTAAAAAAGTTGATTTTTTATTCAAGTAAAAAAGCTACCGCAAGAAATTTTGTAGTAGCTTTTAGCATAATGGTTAGTGAGTGCTCTCTTACTGCTGCAACTCTTTTTCGGTAAATAAGTCAGCAAAAAGAGGGGTGCTTAAATAGCGTTCTCCAGATGAAGGCAGAATCACTACGATATTTTTGCCGGCAAACTCTGGCTTCTCAATTAAACGTAAAGCAGCAGCCACCGCGGCACCGGATGAAATACCGGCCAGAATGCCTTCTTCGTCCATCAAACGACGAGCTGTGGAAATAGCTTCTTCATTACTGATTTTTTCAACCCGATCAATCAGACTAAGGTCAAGGTTGCCTGGAATAAAACCGGCACCAATGCCTTGAATCTTATGTGGTCCAGGTTTCAAATCTTCACCGGCTAATGCCTGGCTAATAACCGGAGAGTCGGTTGGCTCTACAGCGACTGAAATAATTTTTTTACCTTTAGTCTTTTTAATATAGCGGCTTACACCCGTCAATGTACCACCGGTACCAACGCCAGCGATAAATACATCAACGTTACCATCCGTATCTTCCCAAATTTCAGGGCCGGTCGTTTTCTCGTGAATTGCGGGGTTAGCTGGATTGTTAAACTGCTGCAGCATTAAGTAATGTGCAGGATCGGATGCAACAATCTCCTCTGCTTTTGCTATTGCACCTTTCATTCCTTTAGCTGCTTCGGTCAACACAAGGTTTGCGCCTAACGCTTTTAACAATTTACGGCGCTCAAGGCTCATTGATTCTGGCATAGTAAGCGTTAACTTATATCCACGGGCGGCAGCAACAAATGCTAAGGCAATCCCAGTATTACCACTGGTAGGTTCGACTAACTCAACACCTTTCTTTAATGCACCACTCTTTTCTGCATCCCAAACCATATTTGCACCAATTCGGCACTTCACACTAAAGCTGGGATTGCGGGATTCTATTTTTGCTAGGATTTTTCCATTCCCAATGCTATTCAGGCGCACCAGCGGGGTATGACCGATGGTCTGTGAATTATCTTCATAAATCTTAGTCATGGTTTATCCTGTATATATTATGAGTTTTTTAGAGAACTCATATAGCATAGCGCCAAACTTATGAGAGTGAAGGAAAGTTTTGATATATCGATATGTGATTAGGGAATAAGTTTTATAAGAAGTCACATAATCTTTGATGATCTTTGGTTGACGTAGTATAGTCGGAGAATAAACCTATGGTACCTCATGTAATAGTTGAAATAGTGATTTTCAACATGATCAACTATTGGTTTGTTTAAGCTTTTAATGAGCATGATTATACACCGTTAATTCATCTGAAATTTAATTAGTAATCATAAGTGTGTCTGGAAATATATAATTCATAACTTATGTATTAGTCATGTTAAATATTAAATTGTTTTTTTTGGATTAATAATGGGTTTTAGTTTTGTTACATTGTTGTGAGTATATTAATTTTGATTGTATTGCATTGGTGTTTATTGAACCAAGGGCGGTAGCGTAGATTTTTTAGAGTAAAAATCCCACTGATTGTAAGGTCTTATATTGTTGATTTTATAAATAAATATTTAAGAAAGTTAACGTAAATTTAATTTTGCTGTAGCTTGTAACTAATACTCAGTAAATAATAATTTTATTAACTTGTTTGTTTTGTATCTATTTTCTTGAGTTTTATTTTAAATCATTAAAGCCAATCAAATTATAATCCAAAAGGGAAGCCACTATTAAAGTCTGTTTTCGTAATGCGTGCATCTGACTCATCAATAACCCATTGAAATTATAATGATTTAAGTTGATTTAACATTTGTAATATTTTGTAGTTACATGGAGTTGCTTAAATAAACAATGAAGTATAAAGCCAGTGTTTGATAAAGGGCTATGTAAGTTGTTTTATTAAAGCTAAAATTATTTATAGGATATAATATGAAAAAAAAGGTCATTCTTATCGGTGCTTCAGGTTTTGTTGGCACTCGTCTTATTGAAAAGACAATTTCTGATTTTGATATTAAGAATTTAGATAAACAACAGAGTCATTTTTATCCTAATATTACGACATTAGGTGATATTCGTAATCAGAACTCTTTTGATAGTCACCTGGAAGGGCAAGATACAGTGATCCTTCTTGCTGCGGAGCATCGTGATGATGTTCACCCTACATCCCTTTATTATGATGTAAATGTACAGGGCACTCGAAATGTTTTAGCTGCAATGGACAGAAAGAATGTTAAAAATATTATTTTTACAAGTTCTGTGGCAGTTTATGGACTGAATAAAGTTAACCCAGATGAGGGGCACCCTGTCGATCCTTTTAACCATTATGGTAAAAGTAAGTGGCAAGCCGAAGAGGTACTAAGGGAGTGGTATCATCGTAATCCTCAAGAGCGTTCATTAACTATCATCAGACCAACGGTTATTTTTGGTGAGCGTAATCGAGGGAATGTTTATAATTTACTTCGACAAATTGCCAGCGGAAAATTCGCCATGATAGGAGATGGAAATAATTATAAATCTATGGCCTATGTTGGTAATGTTGTTGAATTTATTAAATATAGACTAGAAAATCTATCTCAAGGATATGAGGTTTATAATTATGTTGATAAACCAGACCTTAGTATGAATCAACTGGTAGCTGAAGTGGAAAAAAGTCTGGGTAAAAAAATTCCATCGTTTCACTTACCCTATACTTTAGGCGTATTAGGTGGTTTCGGTTTTGATGTCTTAAGTAAAATCTCTGGTAAAAAGTACCCTATTAGCTCAGTGCGTGTAAAAAAATTCTGTGCAACTACGCAGTTTGATGCAACTAAAACGCACGACTCTTCTTTTCTTGCTCCATACACTTTATCGCAGAGCATTGATCGTACGATACAATATGAATTTGTAAAAGTTAAAGAAGACGATGTTACATTTATTTCTGAATAAATTCGAATTGAACGTTTAAAATTATTATAGATACGTATTATATTAGGTATAAATTGTATGAAAAGAGTAATAACATTTGGTACGTTTGATGTGTTTCATATTGGGCATATAAATATACTTGAACGAGCAGCTCAATTTGGTGAGCATTTAGTTGTTGGCGTGTCATCAGACAAACTGAATTTTTCAAAGAAGAATAGATATCCTATTTATAATGAAAAGGATAGAGTGAGAATTATCTCGTCAATGAGAGTTGTTAATGAAGTCTTTATAGAAGAATCTTTAGAATTGAAATTGGAGTATATAAAGAAGTATAGGGCTGATGTATTAGTTATGGGAGATGATTGGGAAGGGCGTTTTGACTGGGTTAAAGATACGTGTAACGTAATTTATTTACCAAGAACACCATCAATATCAACTACTGAAATAATAGAAGTTGTTAAGACAACTAGGTAAACTCTATAAGGTCTCTTGTGAGTAATAGTAATAGACTTTTTAAAAATATACTATCGCTGACTATTGTTCAGTTTTCTAATTATATTGCGCCATTATTAGTGTTACCATATCTTACTCGTATATTGAGTGTGGAAAATTTTGGCATTGTAGTAATATCTTTTTCTATTTGTAGTATAGCTATGATTATTACTGACTTTGGCTTTGGTTTGTCAGGTACTTATTGGATATCTAAGAATAGAAATGATAAAAAAAACGTGGCAAGTTATATAGGTGCTATCTACTTAATTAAATTGATGTTAAACGCTGTAATTGTTTTTTCTCTTCTTCTATATATTTTTATATGGCAAGAAAACTTTCTAAATGAGCCCTTATTGGTTATTGGTATATTATTAACAATAATTTTTCAATCTTATCAGCCAATGTGGTTTTTTCAGGGAATTGAGCGAATGAAAAACGTCACCATTTGCATGGTGGCATCTAAGTTAATTTATTTGATTTCAGTTCTTGTATTTGTAAAAGGAAAAAGTGATTCAGATATTGTCTTATTATGCCTTGCTTTAAGTTCTTTAGTTTCTGCAGTATTAGGAATAATTAGAATTTATAAAGAGAATTATAAACTAGCTTGGCCACATATAAGTTTAATAAAAGAAGTTATCCAAGCTAGCTTTAATTTTTTTATCTCTCGGGCATCGGTGGGTATTTATACCAGCGCCAGTACCTTTATCGTCGGAAGCTTTTCTGGTCTGGGTCAAGCGGCTCTATATTCAAGCGCAGAAAAATTGTATCAAGCAGGGTTAAGTATATCATCACCTATATCACAAGCAATTTTTCCATATTTGGCACGATCAAGAAATATAGGCGAATTATTTAAAATACTGCTGGTAATATTTCCATTGTTAGTGGTAACTGTCTTTATCTGTTTATTTTATACAGAAAATATAATTATTATTTTTTATGGTGATTTATATAAAGATGCAGCTCCAGTTTTAAGAGTGTTCCTTATTACATCACTGTTCAGTTTCATCAGTATAAATATGGGTTACCCTGCGTTTTCTATATATGATCGGTTAGATCTTGTAAATCTTTCAGTTTATATTGCTGCAGTACTGCATATACTGGGACTCGTAATTTTATATTGCGGTAATAATATAACGGCAATTAATGTGTCTTTATGTGTTTGCATTATAGAGTTTGTTGTTCTTATTATTAGAGTTTCGATGTTCATTAGTTTGAGGAAGAGAAGTGGAAACTAAATTAGAAATCATACAAAAAGAAATGTTAAGAATTGCATTATATTTTCATGAATTTTGTCAGGATAATAATTTAAAATATGCCATTTGTGGGGGCACATTACTGGGCGCCATTCGTCACCATGGATTTATTCCATGGGATGATGATTTCGATGTTTTTAT
Organism: Limnobaculum parvum; assembly: GCF_003096015.2. Taxonomy (NCBI): domain Bacteria; kingdom Pseudomonadati; phylum Pseudomonadota; class Gammaproteobacteria; order Enterobacterales; family Budviciaceae; genus Limnobaculum; species Limnobaculum parvum. The sequence goes on from NZ_CP029185.2 coordinate 1,089,904, forward strand.
GCCCAGAGAGGATTTTAATAGATTTCAAGAGTTATGGAAAAATTTGGATGATATTGAAGTAATAAAAAATGGTGATGAGGATTATTATAAAGTTGCCACACCAGCTAAATTGCATAATCCGAATACCAGAGTAATCGAGTTAAATGAAAGAGAAAATGGAGTGAGTGAGCGGTTTTTAAACAATGGTATCTTTATTGACATATTTCCTATAGATTATTATCCCGATAATTATTTTGGGAAGTTTCTAAATCTATATTTGGGTAAAATCAATATCAAGAAGTCTCTGTCTCGTTTTCCAATGTCGACATTACCTTTTAAACATAGACTATTCATCAGGCTTTTTAAATTCATTCCTTCATTTATTGTAAATTATCTCATTAAAGCAGGTATTAACTATCTGGAAAATAGACATAGTGGGATGGTAGGTTACGGAATAGAATCTGCTATAACGAATTTGTGGTTAGAGGATAGGGCTATTTATCCATTTAAAAAAGAAGTTTGTATTAATGGATATGAGTTTTATATGCCAGCAGACCCACATAGGTATCTTACTCATAGATTTGGTGATTATATGAAAGTACCTTCTCCTGAAAATAGAATTAGCCATATTAGCCAGCTTTATATTATGGGTAAAGAATATATTTGAATGTGAAGATTATGAAATTACACTCCAAGATGGTTAACTCTTCTCTCTTAATATTAATAACGTTATTTTTGATTTTTTTGTATTCTTGTGATCTTATTAGTTCAAACATTCTGTTTGTATTAAGTGTGGCGATTGTTATTGTTTTTTCTCTTTATAAGAGACGTATAGAACTTCAGACCCTTTTCCTTTTAGCTGTTATTGTCTTCATCCTTGGTCGAGGAGTTATTGGTGCTTTTGGAAATACTGATGTATATAGTGTGATTTGGGGAAGAGCGTATAATCTAGATAGTCATCATGTTGATAGTTTACTCGAATTCTGGTCATATACTCTTTTATTTCTATATATAGCTTTCATATCTTTTGATAAACAAGTGAATGAGGAGTCGGCCTATTCTTTTTCAGACAATATTGACTATTCATTTTATCGTTTTACTTTTAGTTGTTGCTACTATAGTAGCCTAATACTAATACCAATAAGTTCTTATTCAAAATTATTAGCTTTTATAGGTGGTGGATATGCTGGTCTATATAGTGGACAAACAGAGTATTCATTTAGTTTTCTGAGGTTGATTACATTTTTTATACCAATAATGTTTTCTTTAGCGCTAATTATTAATGAAAGCAAAATAAAAAAGCAGTTTGTTTTTATTCTTAGTTTATTCCTTATTGCGTCATTGATCGTTGGGCAAAGAGGTGCGTTTGGGTCATGGATGTTGGTTTATATATGGTATTTGACTTGCTTTAAGAAAAAAAGAAACTCTACATTTATGTTAGTTGTATTAGGAGCAGTTTGTTTGCCATTGTTTCAATTTATTGAAGCTTATCGTAGTGGGTTAGGTCATTGGGATAATGTTATATTTTCCTTTTTCACCAATCAAGGAATGACCTTCTTTATGCCATATTTTTATTCAATATCAGGTATCCCGCCAGTTCATACAATACTCGCCAGCCTTTTACCTTTAGGTGGGATATTCCAGACTTTATCAATATCTACTCCAGAGACAGCAACAATAAGTAGCTGGATTAGTTCTGGTCTTAGCTCCTCCCATTTTGAGCAAGGATATGGAGTAGGTAGTAGTATATTTGTAGAATTATTTGCTTTTTCGGGTAATAATCTGGGGATATATTTACCAGTATTATTTCTATTTTTTTCGTTTATTCAAATTATTAATATAAAGGCAATGACGAATAGAAAATATTTTTCTGTTTTCTGTCTTATATTACCATATATATTTTTATTGCCGAGGGGCTCTATTGGTCAATTAACTTCACAAGTGTTTTACTCAATTATAATTGTATCTTTTTTTTATATCATCTATAGATCCTTACCTAAAAAATTGGCTAAATAATGAACTACAATCCTTTGGTTAGTGTATTAATACCTGCCTATAATGTACAAGATTATGTCGAGGAGGCTATTAATAGCCTTTTAGATCAAACATATGATAATATTGAAATTATTGTTGTGGATGATTGCTCTAACGATAATACATTATCTGTACTGAGAGAAATTGAGCGTCAGAATAAACATGTTCGTGTATTTTCAAAATCAGAGAACTCTGGAATAGTCGATTCACTTAACTATGGATTATTATATTGCCAAGGGGAATTTATAGCTAGAATGGATGCAGATGATATTGCTATTAATAATAGGATTGAGTTGCAGCTTAAATATTTGCTTGAACATTCTAATATCGATATTGTTGGTTCATCCACTATTACGGTTGATATGCATGGGAAAGGGAAGCAAATTTCTAATGTACCTATAGGTAAGGATAAAATTAATAGAACAATTACTCTATTTTCACCGTGTTTTCATATATGGTTAGCTCGTGCTGAAGTTTATCGACAGCTTGAGGGGTATAGGCAACTTGCACCGGCAGAAGATTACGATTTTTTATTGAGAGCTGTAACTTATGGTTATGGAATTGATAATATAGATATTCCATTGATGAAGATTCGTTGTAGAACTGGAAATACTGCTGATATTGCAGGATTAAAGCAAAGAAAAGCGCACAACTATGTGGTACGACTTTACGATTATAGGAAAAGTAATAATAAAAAGTCAGATTTATTTACTGCTAAGGAATTTAAGAATTTTATAGTCGAGGGTAGTTTAGAAGCTAAATTATATGCTCTATCAATTAAATTTATTAAGAAAGGCTTTATGCAGTCTAATAAGATTAAGAAGATTGGATTTTTCTTCTTGGCATCAATCGTATCTAAATGGCAATTTATTTATGCGATTAAACGAGTGTACTTCAAAATTTTACTGAAGATATAATATGCAGAAGATAATTTTCCTTATACATGATATTACCAAGCCTGGTGGTACAGAAAGAGTAACATTAACGCTGGCGAGAAATTTTCAAAAAGAAGATGTTCCGTGTGAAATTTTTTCTTTGAATAAAGAAAATAATATACCATTCTATTCCAGTGGTAAAACACTAATAAAATATGCTAAAAGTAATATAAGAATATTGTCTATCATTGAAGCGATTAATTATGCAAAAAGAAATAATGCTAAGTTAATAGTGGTTTCTATGGGGCGACTTTCAATTGAAGTTTCATTTTTGGCTAGAGTATGCTTATTTAAAAATATTTATCTCTATGAACATATCTCATTTGAATCATTTGGGATGCATATAAGAATATTAAAATATTTTTCATATCTAATTTCAAAAGGAACAATCTTTTTAACTAGGCATGATGTTGAATTCGTGAAATCTAAGTTGCCAAAAATTAAAGCGTATTCAATAGATAATATTAATCCATATGAAAACATTAACTATATAGATATTAATGAGAGAGAAAATATCGTATTAGCTGTAGGGAGATTGACAGATCAAAAAAATTTCTCCAGGTTAATCAATTTATGGAGCAAATTTGAAAATTTAGGTTGGAAGTTACTGATTATTGGTTCTGGGCCTGAGAAGAAGAAGCTTGAAAATGATATTGTTGATCTGAAAATTAAAAATATACTTATTCATGATGCAACACCAAATGTTGATAGCTATTATAAAAGATCAAAAGTATATGTAATGACTTCTAAATATGAAGGTTTACCAATGGTTCTTATTGAGGCTCAGGGTTTTGGTCTGCCTGCTATATCTTTTGATTGTAAAACAGGGCCAGCTGATATTATTCAAAATAATGAATCCGGATATATTATTCCATACGATGATGATGATGATTTTATTAATAAGCTACAATCGATTATGAATGATGCAGCATGTTTAAGCAATATGAGTAAAAAGGCTTTTGTAAATGCTCAACGATTTACTTTCTTGGAAGTTAAAAATGAATGGTTTAAGATATTATCCGAGGAGAGTAAATGAAAGAAATCGTTTCAATTATCATGCCTGCTTATAATGCTGCTGATACTATCCATGAAAGTATTATGTCTGTTTTAGAACAAACATTTACCGATTTTAGACTATATGTAGTAAATGATTGCTCAACTGACAAGACAAAAGATGTTATTATGAGTTTTAGTGATAAACGTATTGTTTATATTGAAAATAACATTAACTTAGGGGTGTCAGAATCAAGAAATCTAGGAATAAAAGAATCAAGAGGGAAATATATAGCATTTTTAGATAGTGATGATCTATGGAAATCTGAAAAACTAGAAATACAATATAACTTATTGTTGGAAGGGTGGGATATCGTATGTAGTAACTATCAAACTTTTTCAGGTTCACCCGATAATATATTGAATTTACGTATTTCACCGGAAGTAATCAGTTATAAAGAAATGCTTAAATCAAACTTCATTGGTAACCTTACTGGAATTTATAATTCTGATAAGCTATCTAAAATTTATCAAAATAAAGTTGGGCATGAAGATTATGTAATGTGGTTAGAGTTAGTAAAGAAAGCTCAAAAAATTTATTGTGTCCAAGAATCATTGGCTTTATATAGAGTTACTGATAAATCTCTTTCATCTAATAAAGTTAGAGCGATGTTTTGGCAATTGAAAATATATCGCAATGTACTTGGATTTTCTTTAATAAAAAGTGGCTATTATTTTTTCTTCTATATTTTATATGCGATTCATAAAAGAAAGTAATTAATATTCTATGAAAGTGCGAGTGTAATTAAGATGTCAATACTAGTAACTGGTGGTGCGGGTTATATCGGTTCACATACAGTCCTACTTTTATTAGAGTATGATTATGATGTGGTAGTTATAGACGATTTTTCAAACTCATCCTACGAATCATTACGTAGAGTAGAGCATTTGACCAATAAGCATATAAAATTTTATCAAGGTTCTATACTTGATAAGGATCTTCTTAATAATGTTTTTTCTGAAAATGATATATCTGATGTTATACACTTTGCAGGACTTAAGTCTGTTAGCGAATCAGTAATAAATCCACTACATTATTATTCAGTAAACGTTAGCGGAACTTTATCTTTACTGAATACAATGAAAGACTATAAAGTCAAAAGCTTTATTTTTAGTTCTTCTGCTACTGTATATGGCAAACCAGATAGGCTCCCTTTAAAAGAAGAATCAAATACAGGTAATACAACGAATCCCTATGGTACTAGTAAACATATGGTTGAACAAATATTGTTTGATTTGGCTAAGACTTGCCGTGAATTAACAATTACTGTTCTTCGATATTTTAATCCGGTAGGTGCTCACCCTTCAGGGTTAATTGGTGAAAATCCAAATGGAATACCAAATAATTTAGTTCCTTATATTTCACAAGTGGCGAGTGGAAAACTAGAATGCTTGAATATTTTTGGAAATGATTATCCAACTATTGATGGGACTGGTGTAAGAGATTATATCCATGTTATGGATTTAGCTGCCGGTCATATCAATGCTCTAGAAAAAAGAGATAATCTTTCGAATATTAATGTATTCAATTTAGGTACTGGCATAGGTTATTCTGTACTTGAAATTATTCATGCATTTGAATTAGTTTCTGGGTGTAAAATTAATTATTCATTCAGTAGCAGAAGGGCTGGAGATATTGCTGAGTGCTGGTCAGATCCTACCCATTCCAATAAGATTCTTGATTGGTATGCAAATTATAGCTTGGAAGATATGATGAGGGATACATGGAATTGGCAAAGAAATAATCCTGACGGGTATCCAAAATAGAATATTTAAAGATAATGAACTGAACTGTAAACATACTATTTTTAGTTTCATGTGCTTTTTGAGATTTCCGGTTTTTTAGCCGTCAGCCGGTATTCTTTCGGTGTCAGGTTATTCAGGGACTCATGAGGTGTAAGTACACCCATTTTAGTACCACATATTTTTTGAGATTTCTGGGTTTTCAGCCATCAGCCGGTATTCTTCCGGTGTCAGGTTATTCAGGGATTCATGAGGTCGCTCACTGTTGTATTCATTCAGCCAGCGATCTGTGATCTCCCGTACTTCATTCAGCGTTTTGAACAGGTAAAAATCCAGTATTTCTGTCCGATACGTCCGATTAAACCGTTCGATATACTCATTCTGCGTCGGCTTGCCCGGCTTGATAAATTCTAGCTTCACACCATGATCTTCAGCCCATTGTGCCAGCGTCAGTGATATCAGTTCCGGCCCATTATCCATTCGCATCTTCAGCGGATATCCCCGGTTTTCCACTATCCTCTCCAGTACTCGAACGACGCGCTGTGCCGGGATATTCAGATCAATTTCTATGGCCAGAGCCTCACGATTAAAATCATCCACAATGTTGAAGGTCCGAAAACGTCGGCCACAGACCAATGCGTCGTGCATAAAATCGATGGACCAGCTCTGGTTAAGTGCGTCCGGCGTTGCCAGCGGAGCCGGATTGCGCACCGGCAGGCGTTGCTTACCTTTACGACGAAAATTCAGTTTTAGCAGGCAGTAAATCCGGTGCACACGTTTGTGGTTCCAGACATGCCCCTGCCTGCGAAGCACCTGAAAAAGTTTCTTAAATCCGTAGCGTGGATAACGCTCAGCCGCTTCAGTCAGCGCCTGGATCACCGGTTCATCACGTCTCGTATCCGGTTGGTAGCGAAACACTGTCCTGCTCAGCGATAACGTCCTGCATGCCTGGCGTATGCTCATCGTAAATTGTGTAGTCAGATAGCCGACGAGTTCACGCTTTATCGCTGGTTTTAAAGCTTTTTTTCGATGACATCCTTCAGCGCTCGGCATTCCAAACTCAGATCGGCAAACATCTGTTTCAGGCGACGATTCTCGTCCTCAAGATCTTTGATTTTTTTGATATCAGCAGCTTCCATACCGCCATACTTCGCCTTCCAGTTGTAATAGCTGGCTTCAGAAATAGCGGTCTCACGGCAGACATCTTTCACCGTTCGTCCGGCTTCAACGGATTTAAGAACGGCGATTATCTGGTGCTCTGTGAATCGGATTTTACGCATGGTGATCTTCTCTGGGGATATAATCAGTATGTCAGAAGATCTCTAAAAGTGAATGACTCGTTTTGATGGGGTACTTACAACAGCATACCGCGCTTTACTTGCGATTGGGGGGCAAGTGAGTATAATCGACCAAGAATATGACATCATATTTATAAGCCTGTATAAAATATAAACAAATTTATTTTTTTATATTGGTTTTGGTTTAACTAGTTAACTTAGATATGCTAGTAACTACCTTTTATCATTAACTATTATGCTTTTAGGAGCCTCACCTAAGGGCGGTAGCATGTGTAAAAAGTATACAAGAGCTTTATTATTTAATAAATACATTAAATTTCAATTAATTGGGATGTCAATGAGCGATAAAGAGCAAATTCAGCCACACCTGCAACCAGTTATTTCTGGTTACTATCCTATGTATCAAGCGCCGAAAAATGATGAGATCGATTTATTTGATCTCATTGTACAAATATGGAAGAAAAAATACTGGGTGATTGGTTGTATTTTGGCAACCACACTTGTGGCGGCCGTTTATGCCTTTACAGCTAAAGAACAGTGGACAGCAACCGCTGTGGTTGATATACCAAGCTTCGATACAATGGATAACTATTATCAAGGTGCGAGGCTGTTGGAAGGCAATGTTGATAAACCTACCTCATCGGAAGAAGTTGCTAATAAATTTTTCAAGCAATTTATTTCACAGGCTGGCTCCTATAATGAGTTAAGTAGGTTTATTAGTGAAAGCGATTATTTTAAGAAGTTAGCTGAAGGAAAGAACGAACAGAGCAAAGCGAATTTATTGAATGAACTTATTGATAATATGAAGTTAACGAAGAATCTGGAAAGCTCAATTTATTCTTTTAGTCTTTCAGCCACGACACCTTCTCAAGCAAAGAGTCTATTGGAAAAATATATTGATGGTGTTAATGCTAATGTTAGCCAGATTTGGTATGCCCAGTTAATTTCTCAAATAAAGAATAAAAAGCAAACACTAAAAAATCAGATGGCAGCTATTAAGAAAGTGGCTGAAGAACAGCGTCAGGAAGAAGTTAAGAATATAAAAATGGCGCTTACCATTGCAGAAAGAACTAATATTCAAAAGCCAGCGATAACTGGGTTAACTCAACTAGATAGCAACAGATTGTTTTTATTAGGCAAAGATGCATTGAGTGCTATGTCTGAAAGCATTGAGAAGCAGCCTTTGACATTAGGTGATTTTTATTATGATTTGCAGCGCCAGTGGATTAATTTAGATAATTTCAAGGTTGATAGTACAGATGCTAAAGGGTTTAGTTATTTGAAAAGCCCAACGCTTCCAGTAAATAAAGATAAACCCAGAAAGTTATTAATACTTACATTTGGTAGTTTATTTGGATTGTGTGTGAGTTCTTTTTTGGTTTTAATTTATGATGGTATAAAAAGAAGAAAGTAGACTAAAGATAATTCGTATATGAATTTTATATGATTTATTGTTCTTCGCTTTTAGACACTATTATTAAGCAACTAGCTATATCCTGAGTTAGAAGTTACCAGAAAGCGTTGAATTTAGTATTTGGATAACTTAATACATTGAAAATGTTAAAAGTTGTGTTTATAACAGTTGAATTAAACAGAACTATTATAGAGAAATAGAAATGTCGATGACAAAAATTCTTTTGTTTGGCAAAACAGGGCAAGTAGGCTGGGAGTTGCAGCGCTCACTGGCGCCGTTGGGAAATATCATTGCAGTTGATGTCCACTCTACTGAATATTGTGGTGATTTTAGCAATCCGGAAGGAATTGCTGAGACTGTGCGCAGTGTAAAACCCGATATTATCGTCAATGCTGCAGCACACACTGCTGTAGATAAGGCAGAAAGCGAACCTGATTTTGCTTACTTGCTGAATGCTACTAGTGTAGAAACTATTGCGAAAGAGGCTGAAAAGCTAAAATCTTGGCTGGTTCATTATTCGACTGACTATGTTTTTCCTGGTAACGGCGAAAAACCTTGGTTGGAGACAGATATGACTGTCCCGCTAAATGTTTATGGCAAGACTAAACTTGGGGGGGAGTTGGCAGTTCAAAATAATTGCACAAAACATCTGATTTTTCGTACCAGTTGGGTATTCGCATGTAAGGGTAATAATTTTGCAAAAACGATGCTGAAGCTGGCAAAAGAACGTAATTCGCTCTCGATAATTAATGATCAATTCGGGGCACCAACAGGTGCTGAATTACTTGCCGACTGTACTGCACACGCTATCCGTATTGCGTTAGATAAACCCGAGGTTACAGGGCTTTATCATCTCGTTTCTGCGGGAACGACTACGTGGTTTGACTATGCTAAATTTGTTTTTGATGAAGCGAGAAAGGCTGGTTTAGTTTTGGCTGTGGAAAACACTTATCCGGTGTCAACAAGTTCCTATCCAACAGCTGCAACTCGTCCCCATAATTCACGCCTGAATACACAGAAGTTCCAGCAAACGTTTAACTTAATATTACCTGAATGGGAAGTTGGTGTTAAGAGGATGCTGGTAGAGTTATTTTCTGCCACAGAAATCTAAAACTGTATTATTTTTCAAGACTGCATCAGTAAAGAATGATTGCAATAGATATTTGCTGGAAATGATTAAAGGTTATCTATAAATGATGAATGTTATTAAAACTGAAATCCCTGATGTATTAATTTTTGAACCACGAGTTTTTGGTGATGACCGTGGATTTTTCTTTGAAAGTTTTAATCAGAAGGTTTTTGAAGAGGCTGTAGGATATAAAATAGACTTTATTCAGGATAATCATTCTAAATCAAGCAAAGGTGTTTTACGCGGTTTGCATTATCAATTGCCACCATTTGCGCAAGCTAAGTTAGTTCGCTGTATAGTGGGTGAGGTTTTTGATATAGTGGTTGACATACGTAAGAATTCACCAACCTGCGGTAAATGGGTTGGAGTAAATTTATCTGCTGAGAATAAGCGCCAACTTTGGATACCTGAAGGATTTGCTCACGGTTTTCTTGTTTTGAGTGAATTAGCTGAATTCGTTTACAAAACGACAAATTATTATTCCAAAGAATGTGAAAGAAGTATTATTTATAATGATCTATCATTAAATATAAATTGGCCTGGTGACAGTGTTTCTTTTGTGCTTTCTGAAAAAGATAAATTAGCAGATAAATACAAAGATATAATATATTTTTAATTTAAAAATCATATATCTTTGCTAAAGAATATCATATATCACAATTACATATTACGAGAGAAATAATGGAAATTCAATTAATTCCTTTACAAAAACATGGCGATGAAAGAGGTCTATTAATTGCACTGGAAGAGGAAAAGAATATTCCATTCCCTATAAAGCGTGTTTATTATATGTTTGATACATTGAAAGACATTCGCAGGGGGTATCATGCCCATAAATCAATTAGACAAATAGCTATTGCCGTTAGAGGACAATGTAAATTTCATCTTGATGATGGAAAGTTAAAAAAACAAGTATTATTGGATGATCCCGCAAAGGGATTATTAATTGAACCATATATATGGCATGAGATGTATGATTTTAGTGATGATTGTATATTAATGGTATTAGCAAATGATTTTTACGATGAGGCCGATTATATTCGTAACTATACAGAGTTTATGGAGGATATAAATGAACATCCATAGTCTTAGTGACGTAAAATCAACGTCTATAGGTAAGGGGACTAATATTTGGCAATTTGTCGTTGTATTGAAAGGCGCTGTTATTGGTGAAAACTGTAATATTTGTGCAAATACTTTAATAGAGAATGATGTAATAATTGGAAATAATGTCACCGTTAAAAGTGGTGTATACATTTGGGATGGTGTAGAACTTGAGGATAATGTATTTATTGGACCGTGCGTGACATTTACGAATGATAAAATTCCACGTTCAAAAATATATCCTGATAAGTTTTTAAAAATAAAAGTCAAAAAAGGTGCTTCAATAGGAGCAAATGCAACTATTCTTCCCGGTGTAACTATCGGCGAGATGGCTATGGTTGGTGCTGGCAGCGTGGTGACCAAAGACGTTCCTGCATATGCTGTTGTTGTCGGCAATCCTGCAAAAGTAATTAGGTGGATGAGTCAAGATGAATAATATTATTTTTTTGGATTTAAAAAAGATAAATTCTCAATACGAATATGAATTAAAAGAAGCATGTAGCAGAGTAATTGATTCTGGCTGGTATATCATGGGAAAAGAGTTAACTGAGTTTGAGGCTGAATTTGCTTCTTATTGCAATACTAAGCATTGTATTGGAGTAGCTAATGGGCTTGATGCCTTAATATTGGTGTTAAGAGCATGGAAAGAACTTGGCTTACTCAATGATGGCGATGAAGTTATTGTCCCTGCGAATACCTACATCGCATCAATTTTAGCAATTTCTGAAAACGGATTGAAACCGGTATTGTGTGAGCCTAATATAGATACTTATAATCTTGATGCTCAGGGTATTAAAAAGTGTATTACATCTAAGACAAAAGCCATTCTACCTGTCCATATTTATGGAACCATATCTCCAATGGATGAGATTTGCCAGTTAGCAAAAGATCACAATTTACTTATTCTGGAAGATTGTGCTCAGTCACATGGTGCAGAAATTGCTGGCGTTAAAGCTGGGGCATGGGGAGATGCCAGTGGATTTAGTTTCTACCCAGGTAAAAACCTGGGAGCGCTAGGTGATGCCGGTGCTATAACAACAAATGATGATAAGTTAGCTGATATCTTAGTTGCTCTTAGAAACTATGGCTCACATAAAAAATATGAGAACCTATACCAAGGGGTCAATAGTAGACTTGATGAAATCCAAGCTGCAATGTTGAGAGTGAAAATAAAATACTTGGCTGATGAAACTATACTTAGACAGAAAATTGCTGAGTACTATTTATCAAAAATTAATAATCCGCTAGTTACATTACCGAATTATCAAGAGAGAAATAGGCATGTCTGGCATTTATTCGTGCTGAGATGCAAAGAAAGGTCCAGATTACAAAGCTATTTATCAGAAAATGGCATTCAAACACTAATTCACTATCCTATTCCTCCACATAAACAGAAGGCATATCAAGAGTTCAATGATTATGTTTTACCTCTAACGGAACAGATTCACAGGGAAATTTTATCTATCCCTATAAGTCCTGTTATGGAGACTGCTGAAATTGATTGTGTTGTAAATATCATTAATAACTTTAGATAATGAAAAAAATTTATAAAGTCACCTTCTTTTCTGGATGTTATACACTTCTAAAGATGGCGGCTGGGTTTATTGTTAGCAAAGTCATTGCAATATATGCAGGACCGTCAGGTATGGCGATGCTTGGCCAATTGCAAAGTATTATTGTTATTATCAATGGACTTGTTACAGCCCCGGCAGGCAATGGTCTTGTACGATATACAGCAGAAAATCATAACCAGAGTATAGTTTCATGTATTCCATGGTGGCGAGCATGTTTATGTATTTCATGTGCTCTAATGTTGTGCATAATTCCTTTAGTAATCTTTTGTGCGGATACTATTTCTTATTATGTATTTTCTACGAATAAATACGCATGGTTAATTATCTTAGGTTGTGTGGTATTGCCATTCTCGTTGGCTAATACGATTATATCATCAGTATTAAATGGTAAGGAGAAGTATAAGGAATTTATTTCACTTGGTATGTTTTCCGTTATTATATCTACGACTTTAATAATAATACTGATAATCAATTATGGCTTAACAGGTGGATTGATTGCTATTGTACTAGGTAGCGCCTTATCTGGACTAGTTATGCTTATTTACGCAATGACAACATCATGGTTTAAAATAAAGTATTGGATAGGAAAGACAGATAAGGAAAGTTTAAAAGGAATATTTGGTTATACCATTATGGCATTAACCACTGCAGTAACGGCTCCCATTGCTCTAATATTAGTGCGTAATATCATAGTTGAGGAGTCCGGTTGGAATCAAGCTGGTCAATGGCAGTCAGTATGGAAAATATCTGAAGTTTATCTTAGTGTAATTACAATAGCACTAAGCACATATGTTATACCAAAGCTTTCATTGCTTAAGAATCCAATAGTTATTAAGAAAGAAGTTGCAGTATTAATGAAAAATATTCTACCGATTGTTGTTCTTATGGCTGCTGGTATTTATTTTATGCGAGATATCTGCATTACTTTACTTTTCACAGAAGAGTTTAGAGCAGCTAGGGAGCTGTTTTTATATCAGTTAATTGGTGATGTAATTAAAGTGGCTGCATTTATCTATGCATATCCTATTTTGACTCAAGGTAAAACTAAGATTTATATTATATCTGAAGTGCTATTTTCATTCGGCTTTGTTATATTATCGTTAATTTTTGTTAAACTGTATGGAGCTCAAGGAGCAAATATAGGTTATATGATTAATTATATACTTTATTTTATCTTTGCTTTTACATACACAAACATCATAAGCATAAAGAAAGAAGAGGCCATAAGTTGAAAATAATATTTCCTGTTTTTGGGTTTGGGAAATCTGGTGGTGAAAGAGTAATTTCAAAACTAGCAACACAACTTAAGAATTGCGGTCATGATGTGATCTTTATAGCTCCAGAACATAATGCTAAGCCGTATTATCCGACCTCAGCTGATATTGTAAAGGTTAAACGAGAAACTCGATATATAAAAATAATATGTTCGGTAATTAATTTTTATCGAATATTGAGAGTTTGCAAAGCTATTAAACCTGATTGTGCAATAGCTAGTTTTCATCCAACTGCATTTTTAGTTTTTCTGTTACCATCTAAGCTAAAGAAATTTTATTATATACAAGCGTATGAGGTCGTTTTTTATAAGCAGTTGTGGCGACGAGCAATAGTTTATTTAAGCTATATTTTACCTTTAAGAAAAATAGTGAATAGTGCCCAGTTGTTGCCAAGAAGTATCAATAATTTTGATGGGATAGTTTCAGCAGGTGTTGATACAGATCTCTTTAGACAAAGAATAAATGAAAACGAAGGAAGGAAAAAAACTGTTGGGTTGGTAGGAAGAAAAGAAGCGCATAAAGGAACTAATGAAGTCATTGATATTTTGATATCGGGCAGTTTTAGTAGCCAATTTAATATTAATATCGCGGTTTATTTGAGTGAAGAAAATAAAATTAAGCTAGATAAAAACAATATGTCTTATACGTATATTGATATCAATTCAGATGAGGAACTGGCAAATTTTTATCGTATGAATGATATTATGCTGGCCGTTGGGTTAGTTGAAGATGGTGCGTTTCATTATCCATGTGCGGAAGCAATGGCTTCCGGGTGTTTGGTTATATCTAATTATGCACCATTAGTAGGTACCAATAGTAAACTTGTACTAACTACTTTTGGTGCTCACTACATATTTGATAGCCTTAATACAGCATTGGAATTGAGTGATGTAGAAATAAATCATGAGATTGAACGTAACTTGAAAATAATAAAAAAAATCTCATGGGATATAGTCGGTATTGAATTTAATAATATACTTACAAAAAATAATTGAATACTTGTAATGTATTTTTATGAAAAATAATAACTTCTTTTTCTTGATGTATTAGAGAGAAATGAATTTTGCGATATCAAACGAATATATTTAAGGTAATTACTACTAATGGCTAACAAAAGCGTACTAGCTATAATTGTACTTTTTAATCCTGACTTTTCGACATTAAGTCGACTACTAATTAGTGTTGTCAATCAGGTTGAAAAAATTATTATTGTTGATAATACTCCTAATGCTAATACAGAAGAGTTAAAGAAGGTTTTTTTGCAGTTTAATAATAAAATCATATATAAACCCCTTGGTGATAATTATGGAATAGCTGCAGCGCAGAATGTAGGTATTAAATTCTCCCAAGGTAATTCTTTTTCCCACGTGTTACTTTTGGATCAAGATAGTGAATTACCATTGAGTATGGTCCGTGATTTGCTTGATGCAGAACATAAACTGCTAAACAACAATATACAAGTAGCTGCTGTTGGACCTGCATTTATTGATGAAAAAACAGGTGAAAAGGCTCCGGCGATTAATGTTAAGTTGCTGCATACTAAAAAAATACCTATAGATGAAAATAAAGAATATATTAAGAGTGATTATATTATTGCATCAGGTAGCTTAATAAGAACAAACATTCTTAGTAAGTTTGGTATGATGGATGAAAAATTATTTATAGATTGGGTTGATATTGAGTGGGGAGAGCGATGCAATAAGCTGGGTTATTATACTTTTATTATACCTTCAGTTTTAATGAAACATAGTATTGGCGATGATTTCGTTAAATTTACGGGGAAAAATATTAATTTACATACTGATTTTAGAAACTATTTTATTGTCAGGAATGCAACCTACTTGTTATTTAATAATAGTCTTCGATTCAGAAGTCGTTTATTGTTTCTTTTTAAAATCCCGTGTTATATTATTTTTTATTCTACTGTATCTAAAAGAAAAATTTATTCTGTAGGGTTATTATGTAAAGCAGTTATAGATGGTTTTTTTCGTAATATGTATAAAGGGCATTTTAAATAATGTATCAGATGCTTTATACAGGAGTGATTCTGTGTTTGTGTCTGACGGGGCTTTTTAAGATATATGTAAGCCCCAAAAAACACTTTCAGTCATTGATGTTGCTATCTATGGCAATTTTCTTATCTGTATTTTCTGGAAGTCGAAAGCCATTGGTTGATCGAGATTATCTTGGCTATACCCGCTGGATCGATAATATTGGAAGTTCTTTTAGTGACGTAGTAGCTCAAGGTAAAGATATAGGGTTTATTTTAATTTATAAATTTTCATCAATTTTTAGCGATGGTTATATTCTATTTTTTACTTTAGTCTCTTTTCTTTCCATTCTATTCAAACTTAAATTCTCATCAACCATTTTTAATGGAAAATTTACTTTATTAATTTTTTTTCTGATATTTTCTAGATTCTATTTATTACATGATTTCACACAGGTTAGAGCCGGTCTTGCGATTGCGCTAGCGTCATATAGTATAGTGTTTTTAATGAAATATCATAAGAAAAAGACATATTTATTTGTATTGCTTGCTGGGTTAATACATCTATCTTCATTATTATTAATAGTTTTGTATGTAATATATGGTTTTATTAAAAACAAAAGGATGTTTTTTTTCTTATTATTAGCATTACCCCTTCTGGGGATTTTTATGGGGGAGGGAATAAAAAATATTTTACCATTGATAAATTCTGATAGATTAAATGTTTATCTCAATGGTGAGTATATGACTGAGAAAGTTTCACTACTTACATCCTATTATTTAGTGAGATTTTTTGTATTCTATTTTTTAATGTTTATCTGCTATTCTAAATTGATATCTGAATATAAAATTTATTTATTTTTTACTTCTCTGAGCTTGTTTTTTCACGCCGCATTATCATGGAATGATGCGATAGCATTAAGAACAGTTGAAGTAATAGGCTTGTTTGATATGGTGACGCTTATTTTACCTTTGATGTGTCTTAATAATAGAAGTCGCCTGCTATATGGTTTCTTAATTATAATTGTAGGTATTCTGTTTTATATGTCGACGATGAAAATAGTGAACCCATACGAAAGCTATATTTTTTAATAATATTCATTATGAATGCTTTAAGGAAATATATTTATCTATACATTCCTTACAAAGAATACGCGTAGCAATACTACTTGTGGCTTATAATGGAATAGGCATGCTTATCTTTGCATGATGTTACGCCGAACGTTGTAAGCAAGTATCGTTTTGTTTATTGCCATAATCCGTCGCCTTTTTATCGCCGAGCAGGGTTGAGGGAATTAACTATAGAACCATCCTTTTTCGTTTTTAGATACCTTTATAGCTTTTTTTATCGATTTAACATCCGAAAAAATGATGCGATATTCGTTCAGCAACAGTGGTTAGCTAAAGCATTTAAAGAACGATATGATGTTAATAATATCGTTGTTTCATACCCCACTGATTCACGTAACTCTGATAATAATGTTGATGTTAGGGTTAAAGAATTTGCTGATGATAAGATTATCCGGGTTATTTATCCTGCGGTGCCTCGGGTTTTTAAGAATTATGAATATCTTTTTCAGGTGGCTGAGTTAGTTGAGAAAGATGGTGGTTTTTCATTTAACGTTACAATTGACGGTAGTGAAAATAAGTATTCTAAAGAGTTATACAGAAAATATTCACATTTAAGGAATGCTAATTTTCTTGGTTATCAATCAGCCAAAATGATGAAACAGGCATATCAGAATTCGGACGTTCTTTGTTTTCCATCGATGCTGGAAACTTGGGGGTTGCCAATTAGCGAAGCCAAAGATTATGGTTTAAGAATCTTTGCCGCTGATTTACCTTATGCTCATGAAACTGTAGGAAAGTATCCCTATGCTAGTTTTTTTTCTCCTGGATCACCTAAAGAGTTAGCCAATTTATTGTTGGATTTGAGAAATCAAAAAAATGATTTTTCTTTTTCTAATAAGGGCAACAATAGTGATGATAATCATAGTGATTCAAGGGAAATATTTGGATGGGATGATTTTCTAAAATTTATCATATATAAGGTTAAAAATGATTAACATAGTCATTGTTTCGCACGGCCATACTGAGTTTATTTACAACTTAGTAAATTTGCTTAACACTTCATCTGATTTTTATAATCTTTATGTGAAAGATAATCTAAAAGATAATGCTCTTAAACATTTCTGTTCTAAAAATAATATAGGTTATATTGTCACTGATAATTCACTAGGATTTGGAGCTAATAATAACGAAGTTGTTAGATGTTTAAATGAGAATCATGAGTTTCATAATGATGATTATTTTTTATTTCTAAATCCAGACGTTAGTATCACCGATGATTCTTTAAGAGAACTTTATAATATCACTATCCAAAATAATTATGAACTCGTAACGGTAAATTTATTTAGAGATAATGAACTTACTCTTTCTGATAATTCAATTAGAACATTCCCAACGATTATTGATTTTGTTTCCTCTTTATTATTTCGTCAAAATAGAACTATCCTTAATAAAAACAATATATCTAGCCATACAAAAGTTGATTGGTGTGCGGGTTCATTTATTTTAATCAAATCTAATACTTTTATTTCGATTGGTGGATTTGATGAATCGTATTTTATGTATTGTGAAGATGTGGATTTATGTTGGAGATTAAAAGATAAAGGTATCTTAGTTACTTATCTTCCCGAAGTAAAAGCAGTTCACTACGCCCAGCATGATAATAGAAAACTGATGTCAAAAGCATTTTTTTGGCATTTAAAGAGTGCATTAAGATTTTCATTGAAGTCAACATTACACAGTTTAGGTTTTTCGTTTGGAATAAAATCTAGGTTATAAAAGTTATTGTTCTCTCTAATCGGTAATGAGATATGTTAATAAAGAAAACTAAAATATCAGGTGTAAAAATTATTGAGCCCAAAGTCTTTGGTGATAAGAGAGGCTTTTTTCTTGAAACGTATGAAAAAAAACGCTACCAAGATCTTTTAGAACTCGACGTTGAGTTTGTTCAAGATAATTATTCGCGCTCCCAAAAAGGTGTGCTTCGTGGCTTACATTTTCAACGTATAAATCCTCAAGGTAAGTTAGTACGAGTAGTGCGCGGTGAAGTCTTTGATGTTGCAGTTGATATTCGTCCCGATTCGCCAACATTTGGTCAATGGGACGGTGCGTTTCTTTCTGAAGACAATAAAACTCAATTTTGGATTCCTCCTGGATTGGCACATGGCTTTGTGGTGTTATCTGATATTGCCGATTTTGAGTATAAATGTACTGACTATTATAACCCAGCTAGTGAGGGATGCTTGATCTGGAATGATCCTGACGTTGGTATTGAATGGCCAATTGATAACCCAATACTTTCAGATAAAGATATGTTAGGTAAAAGATTTAAGGATCTTTTTTGATGCGTGTATTACTTACTGGTGCCGATGGGCAGTTGGGTCGGTGTTTTCAGGATCGTTTGCCTGTCGGGTGGGTGATCCGTGAAACTGATGCAAAAACATTAGACATTACTGATAGTTTAGCTGTGTTTGCTGAAGTCGATTCTTTCAAGCCAGACCTAATTGTAAATGCAGCAGCCTATACTGCCGTGGATAAGGCTGAATCAGAGTCTGAAATTGCATCACTAGTGAATGTTGATGGTGCTAGAAATTTGGCTAATGCAGCATTACGAGTTAATGCTAAATTTATCCATATCTCAACGGATTATGTATTTGATGGGAATGCGGTAACTCCATATCAAGAAACAGATGTTACTAATCCATTAGGTATATATGGAAAAACCAAACTGGATGGTGAATTATCAGTTTTAGCTGTGAACGATGAATCTATCGTTATTCGTACAGCTTGGGTTTTTAGTGAATATGGTAATAATTTTGTAAAAACTATGTTGAGGTTAGGAGTAGACCGTGCCTGCTTAGGAGTGGTTGCCGACCAACGTGGTTGTCCAACTTATGCTGGAGATATTGCAAATGCTATATTGTTATTAGTGCAAAATAGCAATGTTAAAGGTGGTATCTACCATTACTGTGGCGATAAAGACGTTAGTTGGTTTGAGTTTGCTGAAGCCATCTTTAAACAAGCGAAAATGGTAGGTTACTCTGGTAGTCCTGAAGTAAAAGGAATTACAACGAAAGACTATCCAACACCAGCTGCCCGGCCTAAATATTCAATATTGAACTGTCAAAAGATCAAGCAATATTCAGGTATTGAAGAGTCTGATTGGCGAACGGCATTAGCTGCAATATGTATTAAGTTAATTTAAATTTCGTAGGCGGCCCATTTTTACTGAAATGGGCCATATTGCGTGTTTTATCTGGTTATTTATTCCCCGACCAACTTCCCCCGATACCTCTCAACCCACATCGCCGTCGCACCACACACGGCAACCGGCATAATGAACAGATTCAGAAACGGTATCATGGTGAACAGGCTGACGACTGCGCCAAACTGGATATTGCGAACTTTTTCCTGACTCAGCGTTAGCTTCATATCTTTAAAACTAACTTTATGGTTATCGAAAGGATAGTCGTTGTACTGGATGGAAAGCATCCATGAGCTAAACAGAAACCATAAAACAGGAAATAGTGTTTGGCCAACGCCAGGAATAAAGTAAAGAACCAACAGTAGTAGAGCTCGAGGCAGGTAATAAGCCAGTTTTAGCCATTCGCGCTTCATAATGCGTGGGATATCTTTGATGATGCTGGTATCAGGTAATGGTTTTCCTGTTAACTTTGCTTCAAGCTTTTCGGCTAAGAGGCCATTAAATGGCGCAGCAATCCAGTTAGCTATAGTACTAAAAAGATAACCAAAAATTAGTAGAATGGTGATCACTGACACAGGCCAGAGCAAATAACTCAGCCACTGCAACCAGTTCGGAACATAGCTCATAAGAGTGGGGATCCATTCGCCTAACTGGCTGTATAACCACCAGAATGCACCACCGATTAGCAAAATATTGATTAATAGGGGGAGGATAACAAAGCGTTTGATACCAGGAAGAGTAACAAGCTTAAAACCTTGTGTGATATAGTGAAAACCGCTTTTAGCGGATTGGTCATATTGATCAGATTGTATTGTCATGCATTAAAAGTTCCAGTTATAAACGCAAATCAGGTTATCATATTCTATGATAAATACATTGCGAACTTTGTGAAGGCTAAAAAGTAAGCAAAAAAGTAAAAAAACGTATTTATCGAGAATAAAATCAAGCACAGGCTTGCACTTGGATACGCGGACAAATAGATTAGTAGGGTGAATGTTTGCCGCGGTGGCATGTATTAGAAGAGCAGAGATAGCGATGATGCAGAATTTGCGTCTAGTATTGATAGTTGTTGGAGCTATAGCAATTTTAGCGTTGTTAATACACGGTTTATGGATCAGCCGTAAGGAACGCTCGTCAATTTTTCGGGATAAACCACCGAAGCGTGGGATGACACAAGAAAACTCAAGGCCTTTTGACTCTTTGGAGGAAGGGGTTGGAGAAGTTCGTGTTCGCTCAGTTTCAGTATCTCGAACCGAACCATTATCTGTTCAGGAACCGGTTGTGGAAACTAAACCACTGCCCGAGTTCTCGTTAGTATCAAACGAGCTGAAGCCGCCAGCCTCTGAATTAGAGCTGGAGCCTGAAGATGATGAGGTTTCACCGATTCAGATGTCTTTTGATGATGTTTTGGCTTTCCCGGAAGAACCTAAACCGGTAGAACAAGAAATCGTGGAGGTTATTACTGCTTCTGCACAGGTGCAGGAGGAGACCAGAGCTCAGCTTACGGATAAACCACGGGAACTGGTGATTGTATTACACGTTTCTGCATTGAATGGCGGTAGTATTGCTGGCGATGTACTGTTACCGAGTATTTTGCATGCAGGATTTAAATTTGGCGCTATGGGTATATTCCATCGCCATGTTGATCCGGCAGGAAGCGGCCCGGTATTGTTCAGTTTGGCTAACATGATCAAACCCGGTTCGTTTGATCCAGAAAATATGGCTGACTTTTTAACGCCTGGTATCTCCATGTTTATGATGGTGCCGTCTTATGGCAATGCTCATCAGAACTTTAAGCTGATGCTTCAGTCTGCACAGCGTATTGCTGATGATGTCGGTGGCGTGGTTTTAGATGATGCTCGTCATATGATAACTCCTCAAAAGCTTGAAACTTATAAGGCCCAAATCAGAGAAGTACTTGAGAGTGCATCCAAGTAATAATGAATAAGGCTGTTATTTGATTATCTATTTATTTAATAAAACCCCCGCTAGCCGGGGGTTTTTTATCATTATCGGTGAATGAATGATGGAATCCCTTAAGCAACGTTTAATTGAACTCTGTGAACAACTGCGTCATCACGAATATCTGTACCATGTTCTTGATGCACAAGAAATTCCTGATGCTGAATATGATCGTTTGATGCGCGAACTGCGAGATATTGAGGGCGCTCATCCTGAGTGGGTAACCGATGATTCACCAACACAACGCGTTGGCGCTGCGCCTTTATCTGCATTTGAGCAGGTAACTCATGAAGTCCCAATGTTATCGTTGGATAACGTATTTGATGAACAAAGTTACTTGGCTTTTGATAAACGGCTACATGACCGTTTAAAGATCGATGAAGATATCACGTTTTGTTGTGAGTTGAAGCTGGATGGATTAGCCGTCAGTTTACTATATGAAGATGGTCGTCTGGTACAGGGCGCTACTCGGGGCGATGGTACTACCGGAGAAAATATTACCTCGAATGTGAGGACAATTGGCGCTATACCTTTACGTCTGACGGGCGAAAATATTCCACATCGTCTTGAAGTTCGGGGTGAGGTTTTTATGCCGCAGGCAGGCTTGGAACAGTTGAATGAGCATGCTCGACGTAATCATGAAAAAATATTTGCAAACCCACGTAATGCCGCAGCAGGGTCATTAAGGCAGTTGGACCCAAGAATTACGGCCAAAAGGCCGCTGACTTTCTTTTGTTATGGTGTGGGCCTGATTGATGGCGGAGAACTTCCTGATAGCCACTGGGAACGTTTAATGCAGTTTAAGCGCTGGGGATTACCTGTCAGCGATCGTATTCAATTATGTAAGGGTAGTCAGCAGGTATTGGATTTTTATCATCAGGTTCAAGAGCAGCGTGTTAGCCTAGGTTTTGATATTGATGGTGTCGTTATCAAAGTTGATGATTTAGCACTCCAGAAAGAGTTGGGGTTTGTGGCTAAAGCACCTCGCTGGGCAGCGGCATTTAAATTTCCGGCTCAGGAACAGATGACCATATTACGTGATGTCGAGTTTCAGGTAGGACGTACTGGGGCAATAACGCCGGTGGCTCGTCTGGAGCCGGTTACCGTTGCTGGGGTCACTGTGAGTAATGCGACTCTGCATAATGCCGATGAGATTGCTCGTTTAGGGCTCTGTATTGGCGATACGGTAGTGATTCGTCGCGCAGGTGATGTCATTCCTCAGGTCGTCGGCGTTATCGCGTCAAAACGTCCCTTAGACGCAAGAGAAATCGTTTTCCCGACCGAATGCCCTGTATGTGGTTCAAGCGTTGAAAAGATAGAGGGTGAAGCAGTCGCTCGTTGTAGTGGTGGCTTGGTTTGCGCCGCTCAAAGAAAAGAGTCTCTGAAGCACTTTGTTTCTCGCCGGGCCATGGATGTAGAAGGGATGGGGGATAAGATCATCGAGCAGTTAGTGGATAAAGAATATGTTCATACGCCTGCTGATTTATATCGCTTGTCGATTGGTATTCTGAGTCGCCTTGAACGCATGGGGCCTAAGTCAGCACAGAATCTGGTCGAAGCGCTGGAAAAATCCAAAAAGACCACGTTTGCTCGTTTTCTGTTTGCTTTAGGTATTCGTGAAGTGGGAGAAACAACGGCAGCTAATCTTGCCAGCCATTTTGGTTCTCTAGAGGCTTTGCAAGCTGCGGATATGGATGCGCTTAAAACTGTGCAGGATGTAGGAGAGGTTGTGGCTAAACATACCTTCAATTTTCTGTGTGAAGAGCATAATCAGCACATTATTAACGAGCTAACTGGTCCTGAAATTGCGATTCATTGGCCTGCACCCGTGGTGATTGTTGCCGAAGAGATAGATAGTCCTTTTGCTGGTAAAACGGTGGTGCTAACGGGGTCACTTAGTCAAATGTCCAGGGATGACGCTAAAGCCAGACTGATTGCTTTAGGCGCAAAGGTTAGTGGAAGCGTGTCGAAAAAAACGGATATGGTAATTGCCGGCGAAGCAGCAGGTTCAAAACTGGCTAAAGCTCAAGAGTTGGATATCCCGGTGATTGATGAGGCAGAGATGATCCGCTTACTTGACGCATAATAGCTAAACAGGATACTGATGGAATGATAGAGAAAGAACATTTGCTTCAGATTGCCAATACGCCAATGCCGTTTGGTAAATATAAGGGCAGAATGTTGGTGGATTTACCCGACGAATATCTATTATGGTTTTCTAAGAAAGGTTTTCCTGCGGGTCCATTAGGGCAACTGATGGAGCTGACCTTAGCGTTAAAGATAGAAGGGCTGGATAATGTTATCCGACCATTAAAACGCGGATAAAGTTATTTGAGAGAGTCTGACTTGTTCAGGCTCTTTTTTTGTATTTTTGATATTGAGATCGGTTATAGAAGCGAAAATAAGAGTGTAAGTACACCCGTTTTAGTACCACATATTTTTTGAGATTTCTGAGTTTTCAGCCATCAGCCGGTATTCTTCCGGTGTCAGGTTATTCAGGGATTCATGAGGTCGCTCACTGTTGTATTCATTCAGCCAGCGATCTGTGATCTCCCGTACTTCATTCAGCGTTTTGAACAGGTAAAAATCCGGTATTTCTGTCCGATACGTCCGATTAAACCGTTCGATATACGCATTCTGCGTCGGCTTGCCTGGCTTGATAAATTCTAGCTTCACACCATGATCTTCAGCCCATTGTGCCAGCGTCAGTGATATCAGTTCCGGCCCATTATCCATTCGCATCTTCAGCGGATATCCCCGGTTTTCCACTATCCTCTCCAGTACTCGAACGACGCGCTGTGCCGGGATATTCAGATCAATTTCTATGGCCAGAGCCTCACGATTAAAATCATCCACAACGTTGAAGGTCCGAAAACGTCGGCCACAGACCAATGCGTCGTGCATAAAATCGATGGACCAGCTCTGGTTAAGTGCGTCCGGCGTTGCCAGCGGAGCCGGATTGCGCACCGGCAGGCGTTGCTTACCTTTACGACGAAAATTCAGTTTTAGCAGGCAGTAAATCCGGTGCACACGTTTGTGGTTCCAGGCATGCCCCTGCCTGCGAAGCACCTGAAAAAGTTTCTTAAATCCGTAGCGTGGATAACGCTCAGCCGCTTCAGTCAGCGCCTGGATCACCGCTTCATCACGTCTCGTATTCGGTTGGTAGCGAAACACTGTCCTGCTCAGCGATAACGTCCTGCATGCCTGGCGTATGCTCATCGTAAACTGTGTAGTCAGATAGCCGACGAGTTCACGCTTTATCGCTGGTTTTAAAGCTTTTTTTCGATGACATCCTTCAGCGCTCGGCATTCCAAACTCAGATCGGCAAACATCTGTTTCAGGCGACGATTCTCGTCCTCAAGATCTTTGATTTTTTTGATATCAGCAGCTTCCATACCGCCATACTTCGCCTTCCAGTTGTAATAGCTGGCTTCAGAAATAGCGGCCTCACGGCAGACATCTTTCACCGTTCGTCCGGCTTCAACGGATTTAAGAACGGCGATTATCTGGTGCTCTGTGAATCGGATTTTACGCATGGTGATCTCCTCTGGGGATATAATCAGTATGTCAGAAGATCTCTAAAAGTGAATGGCTCGTTTTGATGGGGTACTTACAAGAGGATGCTACATTTGAAATGGTGCCCGGGGCGAGACTTGAACTCGCACGGCGTTGCCGCCGAGGGATTTTAAATCCCTTGTGTCTACCGATTTCACCACCCGGGCCACGCTGGAAGTTTACATAAAAAAAGCGCCTTGAGCGCCATTTCCATACTATCACAAACTATCCATAATTGGTGGGTCGTGCAGGATTCGAACCTGCGACCAATTGATTAAAAGTCAACTGCTCTACCGACTGAGCTAACGACCCAATTAATGGTGGGTGATGACGGGCTCGAACCGCCGACCCCCTCCGTGTAAAGGAGGTGCTCTACCAACTGAGCTAATCACCCAAAACTCAATACTGCTATTTTTACTACGCTACACAAATCATGGTGGGTGATGACGGGCTCGAACCGCCGACCCCCTCCGTGTAAAGGAGGTGCTCTACCAACTGAGCTAATCACCCAATACTACATGCCGTTATTTTACTGCGTTTTTACTACAGTACACAAAGAATGGTGGGTGATGACGGGCTCGAACCGCCGACCCCCTCCGTGTAAAGGAGATGCTCTACCAACTGAGCTAATCACCCTTCTCGTGTGGAGGTGCATTATAGGGATCCGTCCAACTGAGTCAATGATTTTTTGAATGAAACTGACTGTTCGTCGTAATTTTAGTCAGTATGGTAAATACTTTTTAAATTTATCTCTGTTTTCAGTGTGCCTTGAACATTGAGGATTCAGTATGGAGTGATAGAATGTGCGCCACTATAGCGAAAGGTAGATATTAAATTGATCTTTGCTAATTAAATCTTGTAACAAGGCTAACGCTCCATGACCATGAAAATAAAAACACGTTTTGCTCCAAGTCCAACCGGTGATTTACACGTCGGTGGTGCTCGTACCGCGCTTTATTCCTGGCTGTTTTCACGTCATTTGGGCGGTGAGTTCATTTTACGAATTGAAGATACCGATCTGGAACGTTCAACCCAGAAAGCAATCGATGCGATTATGGATGGCATGAACTGGTTAGGTATTGATTGGGATGAAGGCCCTTATTTTCAGACTAAGCGTTTTGACCGCTACAACGCTGTTATTGATGAAATGTTGACGGCGGGTACTGCGTATAAATGCTATTGCTCTAAAGAGCGTCTGGAAGCATTACGTGAAGAGCAAATGGCTCGTGGCGAAAAGGCTCGCTATGATGGTCATTGCCTTCATGAGCAGTGCAATCATGCGGATAATGAACCTCATGTGGTGCGTTTCCTGAACCCACAAGAAGGTTCAGTGATTTTTGATGATAAAATTCGTGGCCCAATTGAAATTAGCAATCAGGAGTTGGATGATTTAATCATCCGTCGTACTGATGGTGCTCCAACCTATAACTTCTGTGTCGTGGTAGATGACTGGGATATGGAGATCACTCACGTAATCCGTGGGGAAGATCATATCAATAATACACCTCGCCAAATTAATATTTTGAAAGCGCTGGGTGCACCAATTCCTGAATATGCCCATGTTTCAATGATTCTGGGTGATGACGGGCAGAAGTTGTCTAAACGTAATGGTGCTGCCAGCGTGATGCAGTATCGTGATGCAGGTTATTTACCCGAGGCGCTGTTGAATTATTTGGTTCGCTTGGGGTGGTCTCATGGCGATCAGGAAATTTTTAGCGTTGATGATATGAAGCAGCTATTTACGCTGGACGCTGTTAGCAAATCAGCCAGTGCATTCAATACTGAAAAATTACAGTGGTTAAATCATCACTATATTAATCATTTGCCACCTGAATATGTCGCAGTTCATTTATCATGGCATATACATGAACAAGGTTTTAATACTCAGAATGGTCCACAGTTAGTCGAAATTGTTCAACTGCTGGGTGAGCGTTGTAAGACTCTGAAAGAAATGGCGGAATCGTGCCGTTATTTCTATGAAGAGTTTGATGAATTTGATGCCGATGCCGCTAAGAAACATCTGCGCCCGGTAGCGAAAGAGGCTCTGGATTTGGCTCGGGCTAAACTGAGTGCAATTAGTGACTGGAGCGTTGAGAATGTTCATCATGCGATTGAAAGCACCGCTGCCGAATTAGACGTGGGGATGGGTAAAGTCGGTATGCCGTTGCGTGTTGCGGTAACCGGCTGCGGTCAGTCTCCGGGAGTTGATGCAACGGTACATGCAGTCGGTAAGTCTCGTAGTCTGGCTCGAATCGATCGCGCACTGGCATTCATTTCTGAGCGTGAATCACAACAATAATAGATCTAATGACGGAGAAGGTTATTAGGTGAATAATAAAAGTCGGGCTGTAAAAGGTCCGACTTTTATATTGTTCTACCTATAAATTGACAGCTTTGCTTTCTTTTTCATCATTCAGATTAATTCTGCAAATTAGCCGTTGACAGACCTCCCTGATGTTTCATATTATGCGCCCGTCCTAACGATGTTGTTACCAGACACGCATCATATAGATTTGGGGTTATAGCTCAGCTGGGAGAGCGCTTGCATGGCATGCAAGAGGTCGGCGGTTCGATCCCGCCTAGCTCCACCAAATTTGAAGAAGCCGACTGTGAAGTCGGCTTTTTTATTTTTTAACGAAAAAAACAGGGCAGGGTCTGAATGCCCCACCCATGCCAACCACTAATCCCGATAAATACTCACATATACCGTTTGCCCCACGCGGCCAATGCCCCGGTACATGCCTTCGCTATTAAACGGGGTCGCTACGTTTCCCTTTGAGTCAATGGCAATTAAGCCTCCGCGTCCATTGATGGCGGGTAACTTTTCCATGACGACTTTATCCGTCGCTTGTTCTAGTGACATTCCGGCATATTCCATCATGGCGGAAACATCATATGCAGCAACGGTTCTCATAAACATTTCGCCTGTACCGGTGGTGGATACCGCAACGGTGTGGTTATTGGCATAGCAGCCAGCGCCGATAAGGGGTGAGTCACCCACTCTGCCTACTTGTTTATTGGTCATGCCGCCGGTAGAAGTAGCCGCAGCCAGATTGCCATGAATGTCGATAGCGACAGCGCCCACAGTACCGAATTTTTTGTCTGGATCGATAGGTTCACTTTGGCTTTTTTGAGCTTCCTTTGTTGCACCATCGTGATCCAGCACCGCACCACTTTGTTCTCGCAAAGCGCGTTGGAGTTGTTCATAGCGTGCTTCAGTAAAGTAATATTTAGGCTCTACAAATTCAATTCTCTGAGTTTTAGCAAATGCTTCAGCGCCATCGCCAATAAACATTACGTGGTTGCTATGTTCCATCACTGCACGGGCGGCCAAAATTGGATTACGGATATGAGATACGCCAGCAACAGCGCCTGCATTTAGTGTGGCACCATCCATAATCGATGCATCGAGTTCATTAGTACCAGCATGGGTGAAAACGGCCCCTTTTCCTGCATTGAATAGCGGGTTTTCTTCCAATAATCGAACCGCTTCGGTTACCGCATCCAGTGCGCTGCCTCCTGAGGCAAGAATGGTTTGACCTGCGGTAACTATCTCGGAGAGTGCCTGACGGAATTCTTGTTCTTTTTCTGTAGTCATGGCTGTTCTGGTGATGGCACCAGCACCACCATGGATGGCAATTACAGGAGTGAGAGTCATAGTTGTATCTGGTCCGTTGGTGAATGCGTTTAAGATTATGTTGTCGCAATATTTCAGAATGAATCGGTTTCGATGGTTAATTTTTCATTATTTGAAATGTGCTCAACTGAATGATAGGCCTACTGGACTATATGTTTTTTGATTACTGAAGGTAAAGTGGAAAATGACTAAAGAGTGGTGGATGTCTCTAATTAATTGTCAGTGGGTATGACACGGATTCGCGATTTACTTGATTCAATACAAAATTATTATCGTCATATCTTGATTAAATCGCGTTAGCCCGTTTCTTTATACCTGTTTAAATTCAGTTTATTACCTTCTGTTTTCTCCAGTATATTTCCCTGTGGAATAAATCTGACGCTCTTGTGGTCACCGGCTATAACAAATTATGAATAGTTTTTATTCTATGGTTAATGCAATGATTGTTAATGAATAATTTTATTATTGTTACATTTGGTTTCTTAAATGTTGCATCTGTGATGTGCGCTATAGTTTACTGTATTATAGTAACCATAATATTTACGTTGATTTAGGTAATACAGCTGCGGTTTTCGATAAGAAATACAATCTAGCTGTTTAATTTCACCTATCTGAGCAATAAGTGTAATTGAATTGATATTTGAATAAGAATCATTATCATTTAAGTATGTGTTGATTCGGGGAATATAGCCATGTCAGATTCAGGTGCCATCGTTCAGTCAGGTAAAGTA
Organism: Limnobaculum parvum; assembly: GCF_003096015.2. Lineage (NCBI taxonomy): Bacteria > Pseudomonadati > Pseudomonadota > Gammaproteobacteria > Enterobacterales > Budviciaceae > Limnobaculum > Limnobaculum parvum. The sequence goes on from NZ_CP029185.2 coordinate 1,119,589, forward strand.
TCAAGAAAGATTAGACTTGCTTTGATGGGGCCTGCTTTTATTGCCGCCATCGGCTATATCGACCCAGGTAACTTCGCAACCAATATTCAGGCTGGTTCAGCTTTTGGTTACCAGCTTCTTTGGGTTGTTGTCTGGGCCAATATCATGGCGATGATAGTACAGCTTTTTTCCGCTAAGCTGGGGATTGCTACCAATAAAAACTTGGCAGAACATATTCGCGATCGGTTCCCACGTCCGGTTGTCTGGTTCTATTGGGTGCAGGCTGAGTTGGTCGCAATAGCGACGGATCTGGCGGAGTTTATTGGCGCAGCGATTGGGTTCAAATTATTGCTGGGTGTGAGTTTGTTAAACGGCGCAGTGATAACTGGCATCTGTACTTTTCTGATTTTAATGTTGCAGAGTAGGGGAGATAAACCGTTAGAGCGGGTAATTGGTACTTTTCTGCTATTTGTTGCTGGAGCCTATATCATTGAGTTGGTTTTTTCAGCACCTGATGTTGTTGAGCTCTCTACCGGCATGTTAATACCGGGATTACCAAATAACGAGGCCGTATTTCTGGCTGCGGGGGTATTGGGTGCGACTATCATGCCGCATGTTATCTATCTACATTCTGCATTGACACAAAATTCAAAAGGCTCTCGGGAAGAACGCTATTCAGCTACCAAGTGGGATGTTGCTGTGGCGATGACCATCGCTGGTTTTGTTAATTTATCGATGATGGCAATGGCGGCAGCCGTGTTTCACTTTCATGGACAAACGAGTGTTACTGCACTGGATCAGGCCTATGTTACGTTAGAGCCTTTGTTAGGCAAATTTGCTGCGGTGACTTTTGGTCTCAGTTTGGTGGCTGCGGGACTGTCTTCTACTGTTGTCGGAACGATGGCTGGACAGGTTGTGATGCAAGGTTTTATTCACTTCAAGATACCGCTTTGGCTACGCCGTGCAGTGACGATGCTGCCCTCGTTTGTAGTGATTATGAGCGGTATGGATGCTACCCGTATTCTGATTGTCAGTCAGGTATTCCTCAGCTTCGGTATTGCACTGGCACTTATTCCACTACTGAGCTTTACTGGAAATCGACAGCTGATGGGGGACTTGGTCAATAGTCCATTGATGCAAAATATTGGGCGGATAATCGTAGGATTGGTCGTTAGCCTGAATATCTATTTGCTAATTAGTTTCTTCTTATAGCAGATAGTCGCCACGATAAAGGTTATCCGTGGCGACTATGGGAGCTATCTATTTTATTTGACCAGAATTGTTTCTATCTCATTCAGTTCCTGTTGGCTAAACGTCAGGTTATTTAACGCAGCTACTGCATCTTTGATTTGGCTGACTTTGCTGGCACCAATTAAAGCGGAGGTCACTTTTCCCTCCCGTAAAACCCATGCCAGAGCCATTTGAACCAATTTTTGTCCACGGCGTTGGGCTATTTCATTGAGTTGACGAATTTGAGTTAGCCGTGCGTCTGTTAACTGGTCGCTGGTGAGGAACGGACTGTCACTGGCGATACGTGAACCTTCTGGAATACCCGACAAATAGCGGTCGGTTAAAAGACCCCCTGCCAGCGGAGAGAACGCAATTGATCCAACCCCTTCTTCTTGTAAAACATCTTGTAATCCATTTTCAATCCAGCGTTCAAACATGGAGTACTTGGGCTGGTGAATAAGACAAGGCGTTCCTAGGGCATTAAGAATACGAATAGCTTCTGTGGCTTTATCCGCTGGATAGTTGGAAAGCCCGACATACAGCGCCTTGCCCTGGCGCACAATCAAGTCGAGTGCTGACATCGTTTCTTCCAGTGGAGTATTCGGGTCAGGGCGATGGTGATAAAAAATATCAACATAGTCGAGATCCATACGTTTCAGGCTCTGATCAAGACTGGAGACCAGATATTTTTTAGACCCAAAATCGCCATAAGGGCCGGGCCACATGGTATATCCGGCCTTGGAAGAGATAATCATTTCATCGCGATAGTGCTGAAAATCCTGCTTCAAAATGCGCCCGAAATTGATTTCTGCTGAACCAGGAGGAGGACCGTAATTATTTGCCAAATCAAAATGAGTAATACCCGCATCAAAAGCGGTGCGGATCATTTCACGACTGTTTTCATACAGGGTAACATCACCAAAATTGTGCCAAAGGCCAAGCGATATTTTTGGTAGCTGTATTCCGCTGCGACCACAACGGGCATATTGCATGGAAGTATACCGTTGTGGATTGACGAAGTGGGACATTCATATCTCCTTAGAAAGGTACATGCCGATGACTGATGTACCGAATAATAAAATCAGATAAAGCATAGTGGAGTGACAATAATTAGTTCTCATTACCTAGCTGAATAACTAATTTTCCGAAATTCTCGCCGGTTAACAGACCAATAAATGCCTCTGGTGCATTTTCTAACCCTTGGACCAGATGTTCCCGGTGTTTGATATTTCCTTCTGCTACCCATTGACTCATTTGCTGGATGAACTCACCAAAATGGTGAGCATAGTCATTGAAGATAATGAACCCCTGCATGCGGATTCTCTTTTTCAGAATAATGCTTTCCAACAGGCTGAGTCGGTCTGGGCCATCGGGTAGGGCTGTTGCGTTATATTGAGAGATGATGCCGCAAACCGGAATTCGGGCGCGTGGATTTAACAGAGGAAGAACGGCATCAAATACTTTTCCTCCTACGTTTTCATAGTAAATATCAATACCCTGAGGGCAAGCATTGGCCAATTGCTGGGCTAAATCTGGTTGATAGTGGTCGAGACATAAATCGAATCCTAATGTTTCTACCGCATAGCGACATTTTTCGGCACCGCCAGCAATACCGATTACCCTACATCCTTTTAGTTTAGCTATTTGGCCGACAGTACCGCCCACAGGCCCTGTTGCAGCAGCAACAACCAATGTTTCTCCTGCTTTGGGTTGACCAATATCCAAAAGCCCCATATAAGCGGTAAATCCCGGCATTCCCAAGATCCCTAACGCATAGGAAGGATGAGGGATTGCACTGTTTAGCTTAATGATGTCTTGGCCATCAGTAACCACATAATCTTGCCAACCAGCTTGGCCAACCACCCAGTCACCGGCCTGAAATTCGGGATGGTTAGATTGCACCACTTTACTGACCGTACCACCAACAATGACGTCATTTATCTCCATCGGAGGAGAATAGGATGGCGCATCGCTCATACGTCCACGTACATAAGGATCGAGGGAAAGGTAGACATTACGTAGCAGCAACTCACCCGAACCAATTGCGGGAACTGGCTGTTGTTCTAGGCGGAAATTACTTGGCGTAGGGGCACCATAAGGGCGGGAAGCAAGAACAATACGACGGTTGATATTTGGGCTTTGACTCATGACGGCTTCCTTTATTAATGCAGATAAGGGGAAACTGAGCTTTATTTGTGTAACACAAAGTACCTCTAATCATGGTCAATAAACAGCATTTGTGTTTGTTTAATTGAGTGAAAAAATGAAAAGCCTGATGGGCGAAGGAAATACAGATAGGTGGAAATAAAAACGTCACTGGACTCAGTGACGTTTTGGCGAAATAGGCGATTATCCCATCATTAGGACTAGCATATAAGCAACAAATACGGCCAGATGAGCTGCACCATTCAGTACATTAGTTCTGCCAGTTGCAAACGAACTCTGACAAAGTAGTAACACCGTAACAAGTAATACAACGTTAGAGGTTGATAGGCCAAAGACCAGATGCTGACCGGTGATCATCGCAATAACAACGACTGCTGGTACTGTCAGAGAAATCGTCGCCAGTACGGAACCAAAAAACAGGTTCATCGCGCGCTGCACCTGATTATTCATTACGGCCTTCAGTGCACCTAGACCTTCCGGTGAAAGAATCAATAATGCGATCAGGAAGCCGGTAAACTGTGGTGGCGCATGTAATTCAGTTAATAAGTACTCTAGTGAACCCGCATTGATTTTAGTGACGGCGATAACGGCGACCAAATGAATCACTAACCAACAGGCATGCCAAGCATTACCGTGAGCAGAGGGTTTTCCGTGATGTTCATCCGGGCCATCTCCTTCATCTTCGTGTTCATATATAAACAAATTCTGATGAGTTTTCGTCTGAATTGTCAGGAAGACGATATACATTCCCGCAGACAGCAGCGCAATGATTAAGAGTTGACCAGAACTAAAGGCTCCACTATCAAACGTTGCGGGTAATACCAGAACGATAATTGCCAGCGGCAGTAGCGCTGTTAAATATTGTTTAATACCCGCGAGATTAACGTGTTGAGTTGCAAACTTGCGACCGCCCAGTAATAAAGAGATCCCCACCAGCCCACTCATGACTATCATAATGACAGAATATAGCGTATCCCTCATCAGCGTTGGTCCAGTGTCACCGGTCACCATCAGCGCAGAAATTAGGCTGACTTCCAGTATCACCACCGCCAGACTCAGGATCAGTGAACCGTAAGGTTCTCCCAGTCTGTGGGCCAGTACGTCAGCATGACGAACCACGCTAAAAGCTGCTCCCAGAATAGTAATCAGAGCAAGAAGGTTAATTAAGACAGTAATCAGAAGGTTAGTATTGTACTGCATAAAGAGCAGTACAGGGATGGTAATCATAGTCAGAATGAGTGAATACTCTTTATGACGCGTTTTGCCTGAAGGATGGTGTTGTGCTTGATCCATAAACTCTCTCTGTGGCTAAGGGATAATCAGATGATAAAGTGAAGTTCTATTCTTATTACATTCAGAATGAATATTAATAGAACTTTAGTCACAGGGCTAAAAAATAATCAGGCTAAGCGTTAACTTACCTGATAAAAAGCGTTAAAGCGACTGGCTCGGAGAAAGCGTTCCGCTAGAACTGCCAGCGAGCCCAGGTAAACAGGACATTACCGTTATTATAGGTACCGGGAATATAAGTGTTTTGGATAGCAAACCGCTTATATTCTATCGAGAATAACGGCAGCGGTAACGGCAGTGGAATATAGGAATAATCGTGGCGTGCAGTAATAGCGGCAGTAAAACCCAATCCTAAACGCCAATCTCTGTCTTTACCAAAATACCAGTTTTTCTGATAGCCATAACCGACGATGGGTTCAAATTCATTATGTGAATCCTGAAATTCCATGGCGTAAATAGAGTGCCAGTTACCATCATTGTCAAAGCGCGATACGCCATAGCCAATACCCCAAGGCCTCTCGTTATAAGAGTCAACCTTATCTTTGTCGTACATGGCGCGGTTATGCCAAGTATTCAGAGGTACATACAGGTCACGCGTAGGGGAGTCCCAAGTTTGTTTAACATTACTCTTAATGGTTTCCCAAATACCGTCATCTGTGGCCTCTTCTGCAATGGCATTGAAGGACAACGTGAATAAAAGAGCTGATGTAGTAATAACGGCTTTCATAATTTGAGAATGACTTTCCAGTATATGTTTATGTCCCTATTCTGCGCGTTTCCAAATAACAAAACGTCGCGCATAGAATCTGTTTGGCATGGTGCCCTAGCGGTGAACCGTTGGGTATTATAGTAAAAGCAGGTATGAAATTCACTATAAACGCACTATTTATGTGGTGTATCAGTTACAACATATTGTTCTGAATAGATAATGATTTCGTGGAAATAGCTACTTCTTTTATTAATTCTGTAAATTACCTTAATAAATGAAGGGGATTATTAGATATAACATAGTCAGCTACCAAGTTAACTCAATAAGCGACATTAATTGGCTTTTAAGTTAAAGTAACCAAATAGTTTGTTATCTGTTACCTAAATATTGAGAGGTCTGTCATGTATGACCGCTATCAGGGGTTGATCTTTGATATGGATGGCACCTTGCTGGACACGGAAGAAGGGCATCGAAGAGCCTGGACGGAGGTACTGGCAAAATATGGCATGGCGCTGGATTTAGAAAAGGTAATCGCTCTGAATGGTTCGCCTTCTTGGAAGATTGCCGAGTTTGTCATCAACAGTTATCAGATTGATATGGACCCTCATCAATTAGCGCAGGAAAAATCTGATATTGTCGCAGAGATGGTATTAGACATGGTCAAGCCATTGCCGATTGTCGAAGTGGTAAAATCCTATCATGGAAAACGCCCAATGGCAGTGGGAACCGGCAGTACGCATAGTTTTGCAGAAAGGCTCTTGCAACATGTTGGGCTAAAAGATTATTTTACAGCAATTGTTGGTGCTGATGATGTGCACAATCACAAGCCTGCACCGGATACTTTCCTACTTTGCGCACAATTGATGAAAGTACCCCCTGATTCCTGCATTGTCTTTGAAGATGCACCGTTTGGCCTTCAGGCGGCTAAAGCTGCAGGTATGGATGCTGTAGATGTTCGTTATTTGTGAGTGATTCACTATCGCTATCGGCGCTATTCAGCAGCAGTTTTCTGAGTGCGACGATACTGCCAGGTAATTCAGAAGTGGTATTTGCCACTTTGTTAACCACGGTAAATACGGCTCCGTGGTTATTGTTGGTAGTTGCGATTACAGGGAATACGCTAGGAGGATTGACGAATGTCATTATTGGCCGAATAGCGCCAGTATCTAAACATCACCCACGATTAGAATTGGCTATGAAATGGCTACAACGCTATGGTTCTTCGGCGTTGTTATTAAGTTGGTTGCCCGTAATGGGTGATTTATTGTGTCTGCTGGCCGGTTGGTTACGTTTACCCTGGTGGTCGGTTACTTTTTTTATGCTGTTAGGGAAATCACTACGCTATTTGGTTGTGATGATGATTACCCTAAAGAGCATCTCTTTTTTTAGCTAATAAAAGAGAAAAGTAACGATATGAATCTTCGGTTTTGGCAGGTTGTATGAACATTGATTACGGGAGGTCGAATTGATCCCGGACGTATCGAAAGCGCTATCCTGGCTGGAAGCGAACCCTCAAGCTCTAAATGGTATTCAACGTGGTATTGAACGTGAGACCCTTCGTATAACTCCAGATGGTCATCTGGCGACGACTCCACATCCTAAATCATTGGGTTCGGCATTGACCCATCGCTGGATAACCACGGACTTTGCTGAGGCATTGCTCGAGTTTATTACGCCAGTGGACGAGAATGTCGATCACTTGCTGGCTTTCCTGCGTGACATTCACCGCCACGTGAGTCGCGATTTGGGTTCTGAACTGATGTGGCCACTAAGTATGCCATGCGTTATCAGTTCAGAAGATAAAATTGAGTTGGCTCAGTACGGTACTTCAAACGTTGGTCGCTTTAAGACCCTGTATCGTGAGGGGTTAAAGAATCGCTATGGCGCGTTAATGCAGACAATTTCCGGTGTTCATTATAATTTCTCTCTGCCGTTAGAATTTTGGCAGGCACGAGAAGGAATAACTGACGCCGAAAGCGGTAAAGAGAAAATTTCGGAAGGGTATTTCCGACTGATCCGTAACTATTATCGCTTTGGCTGGGTGATCCCTTACCTGTTTGGTGCTTCCCCAGCGCTTTGCTCCTCTTTTATCAAAGGCCGTGAAAATAAAATGCCTTTTGAAAAGTTGAAAAGCGGAGCCTGTTATTTACCTTATGCGACCTCATTACGTATGAGTGATCTTGGATATACCAATACCGCTCAAAGTAATCTTGGTATTACCTTCAACAATCTGACCACTTATGTGGAAGGATTGAAAAAAGCCATTTCCATTCCAGCTCAGCAATTTAAACCGTTAGATGAGAAGAAGAATGGCCACTACCAGCAGCTCAACAGCAATGTTTTGCAAATAGAAAATGAATTCTACGCGCCAATTCGGCCGAAGCGTGTTACGCGCAAAGGTGAATCACCATCCGATGCGTTATTGCGTGGCGGCGTAGAATATATTGAAGTCAGAGCGCTGGATATTAACCCGTTCTCACCCATTGGTATTGATGCCGATCAAGCACGCTTCCTCGATTTGTTCCTGATTTGGTGTGCATTGGCAGATGCGCCAGAAATGAGCAGTGAAGAACTCCAGTGTACACGCCATAACTGGAACCGAGTTATTCTGGAAGGACGTAAACCGGGGCAGACTATTGGTATCGGTTGCGACACTGCTCGCCAGCCGTTGGAAGTCGTTGGTAAATCATTGTTTGCGGATTTATTGCGGGTTGCCGAGGTACTGGATGGCTCAAACAAAAATTCGCAATATCAGAATGTATGCAATAAATTAATATCAGCCTTTGAAGATCCTGAGCTGACGTTCTCCGGCAGAATGCTACAAGCTATCAAAGATGTGGGTATTGGCAGCTTTGGTTTGGCACTGGCGGAACAATATCGTCAGATGCTGCAGTCAGAGCCATTAAGCGTGTTAACGGAAGACGCTATGGAATCTGAACGTGTCGCTTCTCTCCGTCGTCAGCAAGAGATGGAGCAGCAGGATACGATAAGCTTTGATGAATATCTGGCGGAACAAAACCAGCGTTAATTAGATAAAAGAAAGGCCACATATCTAGTGGCCTTATAAACATCTCTAAAAAGGGATGATGATAACGAGTGTTCTTGTACTTATTAGGACTCACGTTTTCGAGAAAGGTTTCCTGTTTCAGTAAAAAAATATATTTTTTTTATAAGGTGACGAAAATGCCATTGTTAGATAGTTTTACCGTTGACCATACCCGTATGGCTGCACCCGCGGTTCGGGTTGCAAAAACAATGCAAACGCCTCATGGCGATACCATCACAGTATTTGATTTACGTTTCTGTCGCCCAAATATGGAAATTCTACCTGAGAAGGGCATCCATACATTAGAGCATCTGTTTGCCGGATTCATGCGTGACCATCTGAATGGTAACGGCGTTGAGATTATCGATATTTCTCCAATGGGATGCCGTACTGGATTCTATATGAGCCTGATTGGTCAGCCGGAAGAAGGTAGGGTAGCTAAAGCATGGGAAGCCGCAATGGCTGATATACTTAAGGTGCAGGATCAAAATAAGATCCCTGAACTGAATGAATTCCAGTGTGGCACCTATGAGATGCACTCACTGAAAGAAGCTCATGATATTGCGCGCCACATTATTGACAGCGGTATTCGGGTGAATCACAACGATGAGCTGGCATTACCGGCAGATAAATTATCTGAGTTACATTTGTAATTTCATTATCTGTTACTAAATCATTGGTGTTAAGCCGATAAAATAAAACCCGCTAAAGCGGGTTTTATTTTATCGGTAATCCAATCATACCCCATTATTTCTTTTTTAGGCTCTTCGCCAGCGGTTCATCATTGAGTGGGCGAATCAGCACCTGCTTAATCATATTGTTATTCACTTCGATAATATCGACAGAATAGTTTTTGAAGTCAACGTGGGTACCTATCTCTGGAATATCTTCAAAATGTTCCAGCAGTAATCCATTAATGGTCTTGGCTGTGGAGGTTGGTAAGTGCCAGCCGAAGGCTTTATTCAGTTCGCGGATACTAGCACTACCGTCAATGTAAACGGAGCCATCTGCTTGAGGTATCACTTCTTCCGCTAGTGAAGGAGACATGGAGGTAGTGAAGTCACCTACGATTTCTTCAAGAATGTCTTCTACACTAACCAGCCCCTGAATATCGCCATATTCATCGACGATGATGCCGACCTTTTCCCGATTGCGTTGAAATTTGACTAATTGTACGTTCAGTGGAGTCCCTTCTGGAATAAAGTAGATTTTGTCCGCAGCACGTAGCATCGTCTCTTTATTGAACTCATTTTTTTCCATCATCAGACGATAAGCTTCACGAACCCGCAACATACCAATGGCGTCATCTAGTGAGTCACGATACAACACAATACGACCGTGGGGAGAGTGGGTTAGCTGCTTAAGAATATCCTTCCATTCATCGTTTACGTTGATGCCTACAATCTCATGGCGTGGAACCATAATGTCATCCACGTTAACGACTTCTAAATCCAATACGGATAACAACATGCTTTGGTAACGATGGGAAATCAGCGGATTTGAGGCGTTTACAATAGTCCGCAGCTCATCTTTACTGACCGCATCACTGCCTTTAACGTCAGAGCGCAAACCAAACAGATGCATAATCAGGCGAGTTATACCATTCAGTAACCAAACCAACGGTGCCATGATTTTTTGCAGTGGTTTTAGTAACAAACTGCTGGGAAATGCAACGCGCTCAGGGTAAAGGGCCGCAACGGTTTTCGGCAAAACTTCTGCGAACACCAAGATGACAAAGGTCAGAATACCGGTGGCAATGGCGACACCAAGGTTGCCATACAGACGGATACCGATAACGGTAGCCAGAGAGGAGGCCAGAATATTAACCAGATTATTGCCAATTAAAACCAGACTAATTAAACGATCCGGGCGCTGCAGCAGTTTTTCTACGCGTCGTGCCTGATGGTTGCCTTTGCTGGCAAGGTGGCGGAGCCGGTAGCGGTTCAGCGTCATCATCCCCGTTTCCGAAGCTGAGAAATAGGCTGAAATTAGCACCATAACAATCAAAATAATAATTAGGGTGCCGGTTGATACGTCGTCCACCGATGAATATCCTTAGTGATGATGAGCTATACGATCAGTATATAAACAGCATGTCTAAAATGCTGTCAACGAACCAAAAGTTCCTGAATCAGTCGGCTGCCAAAATAGCCCATAGTCAGTAAAAATGCGCCACTCAAGCTAAACCATACCACTTTACGACCGCGCCAGCCTTTAGTGTAGTGACCCCAGAGTAATACCAGATAAACCAGCCATGCGATGGTAGATAGCGTAGTTTTATGCACATTTTCCTGACCAAGCAGATTGTCCAGATAAAGTACGCCACTCAGTAATGTGAGAGTAAGTAGAATCACACCAACCTGAGTGATATGAAAACACTTACGCTCAATCGACAACAGTGGTGGCATATCCGGGCTGAACGTTAACTTTTTATTTTTCAGCCGATAATCAATCCAAGCAATTTGAATAGCATAGAGTGCTGCAATAATCAGTGTAGCATAAGAGAACAAGGCTAAAACAATGTGCACCAACAGTGATGGGCTATCTTCCAGATGGGTAATAAATTCCCAAGGAGTAAAGCTAGCTAATGCCAGATTAATGACGGAAAAACTATAAACAATGGGAAGCAGTATCCAACCGCGATCCTTAGAAGCCACAAATGTCATGATGGCGCTGATCAGCAGGCTGGCTCCAGAGGCGATATTAAGCAAACTTAGATTTTGGCCATAGTCGACATCAAAAATACGCTGTTGAAGAGCGATTCCGTGAAAAACGATCGCAATAGTGGCCGATATCAACGTCCAGCGACGATGAATGCCTTTTTTTCTTAACAGGCTGGGGATAATCAATCCAAGACTGGTCAGATATGCGATCAGTGATAATATGGCGAAGACAGGCATAATAATTAATGTTTGCATAAACCATGGAAAAAAGTGTAACCAGTATAACGTTAGTGGCGATTCCCTCCAATCAATTCTCAATAAGTATCGGTAACTGACCTGAGTATTGTTCGTGTTATACTTGCTAAAATTTTACCGCTGTCGCGGATTACCATCATGTTGGGCATAAGACGATGTTTGAAAACTTAACCGATAGATTGTCGCGCACGCTGCGCAACATCAGTGGCCGTGGGCGACTGACCGAAGATAATATTAAAGATACATTACGTGAAGTCCGTATGGCGTTGCTGGAAGCCGATGTGGCTTTACCGGTAGTTCGTGATTTTATCAATAGAGTAAAAGAGAGTGCCGTCGGGCAGGAAGTCAATAAGAGCCTGACTCCAGGGCAAGAGTTCGTCAAAATTGTTCGTAATGAACTGGTTGCTGCGATGGGTGAGGAAAATAATAGCCTCAACCTGGCTGCTCAGCCGCCAGCAGTAATTTTAATGGCCGGTTTGCAGGGGGCGGGTAAAACCACCAGCGTTGCCAAACTGGCTAAATTCCTGAAAGAAAAACAGAAGAAAAAGGTATTGGTCGTCTCTGCTGACGTATATCGTCCGGCGGCAATTCGTCAGTTAGAAACGTTGGCGGAAGCCATCAGCGTTGATTTTTTCCCGTCGGATGCTCAGGAAAAACCGGTTGATATTGTTAACAACGCCTTAAAACAAGCCAAGCTCAAGTTCTATGACGTTTTGATTGTCGATACCGCTGGTCGCTTGCACGTTGATGAAGCGATGATGGACGAAATCAAACAGGTTCATGCGGCTATCAATCCGGTAGAAACACTGTTTGTTGTAGATGCTATGACCGGTCAGGATGCGGCTAATACGGCGAAAGCTTTCAATGAAGCACTGCCGTTAACCGGTGTGGTACTGACCAAAGTCGATGGCGATGCCCGTGGAGGTGCCGCGCTTTCTATTCGTCATATTACCGGTAAGCCGATTAAGTTTCTGGGGATTGGTGAGAAGACCGAAGCGTTGGAGCCTTTCCATCCCGATCGTGTAGCATCGCGAATTCTTGGCATGGGTGACATGCTCTCTTTGATCGAAGATCTTGAGAGTAAAGTTGACCGTGAGCAAGCGGAGAAGCTGGCAAATAAACTGAAGAAAGGTGACGGTTTTGACCTGACCGACTTCCTCGATCAGCTTAAACAAATGCGAAACATGGGCGGAATGGCTAGCATGATGAGCAAATTGCCCGGTGCAGGCCAGATTCCGGATAACGTAAAAGCTCAGATGGATGACAAATTGCTGGTGCGCATGGAAGCGATTATTAACTCCATGACGTTAAAAGAACGCGCCAGCCCGGAAATCATCAAAGGTTCACGCAAGCGCCGTATTGCCGCAGGTTCAGGTATGCAGGTACAGGATGTTAACCGCCTGCTGAAGCAGTTCGACGATATGCAGCGCATGATGAAGAAGATGAAGAAAGGTGGATTAGCGAAAATGATGCGCGGAATGAAAGGCATGATGCCGCCGGGTATGATGCGCTAATTTTGAGTATTGATATTCCATGGGGGAGATGCGGTAAATGGCCTGTTTGGCTGTGATGGCCACCAATCTGGCGCAGTTTCCCCCAATGGAAAAGAATATTCCTGAATACATACAGGAAAATGCCAAAAGAATTAGAGAATTGTCCTCTCAGGAACTGGCGGCGATCTTAAACATTAGCCAGTCTCAGGTAGTTAAATTGGTGCTAAGTTGGTAACGATTGCCTGTTTAAAAACTAACCCAGTAAAAAATTTGGCTAACAATGCGCTTCATTCCGTCGCGGACAAAAAGCAGTGGCGCAGTTCTTCGCACTCACTTAGTGAATAAAATCACGCTGTAATCATTTCTCTGGTTAATTCTTCGAATTCTCAACCTGTGATTTTTATCACGTATCAGTTGTTCAGCTTTTCGCTCTTTAATGGGATAATTTATTATTAATTAATATGTTATCTTGAAATAAAAAATCCCACTCATGGTTAGTAATAATTAGCTTACTGAGGCTTACATGAATATTGATTTAAGCTCGATGGTCACTGAAAGCCGCAATATGGCAAGCAAAGATATCGACCAGCTATCAACGCTGGAGATGCTGCGGGTGATAAACAACGAGGACAAAAAAGTTGCGTTGGCGGTTGAACAAGAGTTACCGCACATTGCGGATGCAGTAGACATTATTAGTACTGCGTTCACCCAAGGTGGCCGTTTGGTGTATTGCGGGGCGGGGACATCTGGGCGATTGGGTATTTTAGATGCCAGTGAATGCCCACCAACGTATGGTACTAAACCTGAACAGGTTATTGGCTTGATTGCCGGTGGTCATCAGGCAATCTTTAAAGCAGTAGAAAATGCAGAAGATAGTCTGGAGTTAGGTATTGAGGATTTGAAAGCCATTCGTTTCAGTCATAACGATGTGCTGGTTGGCATTGCCGCCAGCGGCAGAACGCCTTATGTGATTGCTTCCATGGAATATGCCAAATCACAGGGCGCTAAAGTTATCAGTATTAGCTGTAACCCAGATAGCCCGATAGCCCAACAGGCTGACATCGCAATTACCCCGGTTGTGGGTGGTGAAGTGGTTACCGGTTCATCACGAATGAAAGCGGGAACCGCTCAAAAGCTGGTGCTGAATATGCTGACTACTGGCTCAATGATAAAAATTGGCAAAGTGTACGGAAACTTAATGGTAGATGTGGAAGCGACCAACGCCAAGCTGGTAGAAAGACAAAAAAATATCGTGATGCAGGCAACGGACTGTAGCCGGGAAGAGGCAGAGCAAGCGTTATCACAGTGTCAACGCCACTGTAAAACAGCCATAGTGATGGTATTAACCGGTATGAGTGCAGAACAGGCCAAACAAGCTTTATCAGCCAGTCATGGATTTATCCGTACAGCAATCGCCTCTAAATAATCAGTGCGGGGGCATCTTCTCAGAAGTAATGGGTGATGTGTTCGACGGGTTAATTCGAGCTAAATTTTTTAGATTTTATCTCCACGATTAAATTAAACCATGTCGAAATGCTTTATTCCGACATGGGTAATTGATTTATGTGGTAAGTTACTCCCGTTTATTGAGTGATACAGTCTCTGTTCCAGCCACTTTTGGAATTGAATCACTAATATCAGGCGCTTTAGGTTGCTTTTTGCGCCAAAATGAGTAAAATTTTCGGGCTTTTTATATTGCACCAGACCCCGTTCCTCGATGGGGTCTGTGTGTTTTATTAACTAAAGAGGATGTTATGGTAACAATTCGTTTAGCTCGTGGCGGCGCAAAAAAGCGTCCGTTTTATCAAGTTGTTGTGACCGACAGTCGTAATGCACGTGACGGTCGCTTCATCGAACGCGTAGGCTTCTTCAACCCGGTTGCAACCGGTCAAGCAGAACGTCTGCGTTTAGATCTGGACCGTATCAATCATTGGACTGGTCTGGGTGCAACCGTTTCTGATCGCGTAGCTACGCTGATCAAAGACGCAAACAAAGCAGCATAATTTGTCTGGGTGTCAACAAATGAGCAAACTACTAAATCCGATAGTTCTCGGGAAACTGGGTTCTACATATGGCATCCGGGGTTGGCTCAGAGTGTTCTCATCCACCGAGCAGTCTGAAAGCATTTTTGATTATCAGCCGTGGTATATCCAGCGGGCTGGTGAATGGCGGGTTATCGAGCTGGAAGGCTGGAAACGCCACAATCAGGATTTGATCATCAAGCTGAAAGGCGTTGACGATCGTGAAGTTGCCAACAGTTTGACCAATTGTGAAATTGCCGTTGAAGCTGGGCAACTGCCTCCACTGGAAGAGGGGGATTACTACTGGAAAGACCTTATGGGCTGTCAGGTAGTAACAACTTCTGGTTACGAACTGGGTAAAGTCATTGACATGATGGAAACCGGTTCGAATGACGTTTTAGTGGTTAGAGCAAATCTGAAAGATGCTTTTGGTGCCAAGGAACGTTTAATCCCGTTCCTGGATGGACAAGTTATCAAAAAAATCGATCTCACTGCTCAATTAATTACAGTTGATTGGGATCCTGGTTTCTAACTCCGTATTTGACGTGTTGAGCGTCTGGCGGTAGTAGCAAATGGAACGTTAAGTATGTGGATTGGTGTAATTAGCCTGTTCCCCGAAATGTTCCGCGCGATTACTGATTATGGGGTAACCGGCCGAGCAGTAAAAAATGGCCTGCTGAGTGTAACCTGCTGGAGTCCACGAGACTTCACACACGATCGGCATCGTACCGTGGACGAGCGACCTTATGGCGGCGGACCGGGAATGTTGATGATGGTTCAGCCCTTACGGGATGCAATACACGCAGCAAAAGCAGCGGCAGGCGAAGGGGTGAAAGTGATTTATCTTTCACCACAGGGTCGCAAACTGGACCAACAGGGTGTTTGCGAGCTGGCAACGAATCAGAAGCTGATTTTGATTTGTGGTCGGTACGAAGGCGTGGATGAGCGCGTAATACAAACCGAAGTCGATGAAGAATGGTCTATCGGTGATTATGTACTCAGTGGCGGCGAGCTTCCCGCGATGACATTGATCGATTCAGTTTCCCGATTTATACCGGGAGTGCTGGGGCATCAAATGTCAGCGGAAGAGGATTCGTTTGCCGACGGTTTGTTGGACTGTCCGCACTATACCCGACCTGAGGTGTTAGATGGCATGGAAGTACCGGCAGTATTATTATCGGGCAACCATGAACATATTCGTCTTTGGCGCATGAAACAGTCGCTGGGTCGAACCTGGCTTAGAAGACCTGAGCTTCTAAAAAGCCTAGCTCTGACTGATGAGCAAGCAATGCTGTTAAAACAGTTCCAACAGGAACATCAACAGCAAGACTAATAAGGGAAGGATAATCGTTCCCGCAGTTTCAGTTTACCTAGGGTAAGAGAGATATTATGAGCAACATTATTAAGCAAATTGAACAAGAACAGATGAAAAAGGACGTACCTGCATTCCGTCCGGGTGATTCCGTGGAAGTCAAGGTATGGGTCGTTGAAGGTAGTAAGAAACGTCTGCAGGCATTCGAGGGCGTGGTTATCGCTATTCGTAACCGCGGTCTGCATTCTGCGTTCACTGTTCGTAAAATTTCCAACGGCGAAGGTGTAGAGCGTGTATTCCAGACTCACTCACCTGTTATTGACAGCATTGCTGTTAAACGTCGTGGTGCCGTTCGTCAGGCTAAACTGTACTATCTGCGTGAGCGCGCTGGTAAGTCTGCTCGTATCAAAGAGCGTCTTGGTAGTAAAGCTTAAGCAACATCCAAAAGCTATTAGTTATATACAGGGCTTAGCAGTGCTAAGCCCTTTTTTTCGCACTAAAAAGTAATATTGGAATATTACATAGGGTGTTTGATGGTTAACCGAGCAAGAAAAAAGTTAATCAAATATATGATATTAGCTGTGGTGATATCTTCTTTACTGCTGGCAGTAAACTGGTATCTGCTTTGGTCAGCATCGATATCTAATCGTACGGTTCTTATCCCTGAGTTTCCTTTTTTTACTATCACACTAATCGTCAGCGCCATTTTTGGTATTATTTTCTTACTGTGTAAGCAATTTAAGCGAACTATAAAAGAGCGATTGGTGATATTTTTGTTCGGTACCTGTATTAGTCTTGTCGTCTGCTCAAATTTATTTGATGTTTATGTTTATCTATTTCCTGAAAAAACAATAAGCTATATAACGGAGTATAAAGTATCTTATCTCGGACCTCGTAGAGGAAAATTTGGGCGTTGCGAAGCTGGATTACGGATTAAAGAACAATATACTGGGCGGTGGATTGAATTTTGTTCTTCGAAAGAGGCTTTGAAGCCTGGTGAACAGCGTAAGCAAGGGATGAATGGCGTGTTTGTTGTTGCAAAGGTTAACAAGCTGGGTGCTTATATTGTCCAATATGAGTTTACTGATGGGTAGGGTGCTACATATAAGTCAAACGTAGCGAAAGGATAATATGTTAATTGCTATGCATTCACGTGAGACTGTAAATGAGATTAACTCATGACTTCTCTTCTCTCCCACTCTATCCTTCTTTTCTTTGAGTAAATTTATTTTCTGATATTTACAATATTCATAAAATTCGCTAGGTTATCGCAGAAAATACATATTTTTTGAATAAATATTCATTATAAGCGAGAAGATCATGGATAGACGTACACTATTAAAATCATCAGGATTACTGCTGGGTGGATTAACCTTTGGAAATTTAGCCACCGGTGTTGCCAGAGCCAGTCAGGATCATCAAACTGCCAGTACTGCAAAAATTTTACCGACACCTACCAAAGACCAACCACTGTTGCTTAACTTTAATGAGAACTCCCTAGGGATGTCCCCTAAGGCACAGCAAGCGGTGGTTAATGCCTTACCTCAAGCCTTCCGCTACCCGGATGCCGCCAGAGAGCAATTAATTGAAAAAATAGCTGAGAGCCACAAACTACAATCAAAAAATATCTCATTAGGTAATGGCTCATCAGAATCCATTCAGGCTGTGGTTCAAATGGCTATTTATCAGGCCCAAAAAGCGGGTCAGAAGGTTCAGGTTATTGTTCCTGATCCTACCTTCAACTACGCTGAACTGTATGCCAAAGCGCTTGGCGTTGCGGTTATCAAGGTACCATTGAATGATAAGCTGGCGTTTGATATTGAGGCAATGAAGAAGGTCGCCAATGAATTCCCCGGCTTATCCATTGTATATCTGTGTAATCCAAATAACCCAACGGCAACCATTACGCCGGCTGACCAAATAGATCCTTGGATTAAAGCAGCATCAGAACGCACTTTGTTCCTGTTGGATGAAGCCTATGCGGAGTTCGTCACCGATCCGCGTTTTCAAAGCGGCATCGAGCTGGTTTTAAAACAGCATAAAAATGTAGTGGTAACCCGTACTTTTTCTAAAATTTATGCGTTAGCAGGTTTGCGTATTGGTTATGCCGTCGCCCATGAAGAGATTATTGCTCAGGTTGAAGACTTTATTTCACTGGATAATACCAATGCAGCCGGTGCAGTTGCGGCACTTGCTTCGCTGGATGATAAGACCTTCCTCACCATCAGTAAGACTTCAGTAGAAACCGCACGTAAAATTGTGACCAATGCGCTGGATGAACTGGGTCTGGAGTATTTACCATCACAGGCTAACTTTATCTTCCACAAAGTACCGGGGGAGGTAAAAACCTATCAGGACAGAATGAAGGAATATCATGTGTTTGTTGGACGAGAATTCCCACCCGCCAAAGGCTGGAATCGACTGACGCTGGGTACGCCAGAAGAGATGACGACGTTTGTTAGCATACTGAAAGAGTTTCGTAGCAAAGGTTGGATCTAACTAAAAATGAGTGCCACATAAAAATCCAGTGGCACTCTAACTAAAAATTAGAATTTACTGATTAAAAATACAATCCCTACCTGAAGGCGAGCCCACCAGACGAGACATTTTTTCACAAGTGATGACGACAGTTTGGCCTTTCTTCAAATTCAACGCTACGCTTTTACTACTGCTATCCATAGTCATACGTGCTGGCATGAATTCATTTGATGTACGCAAATTAATAATAATGTTATCAAGAAAGTCTTTATCAATAGCTTGAACGACACCCTTAACTTCAATTAGTTTGCCTTTCATTTTTTCATCTACTGCAACTTCATTTTCTTCATAATCATTAAATAATGCTTTGGCTGTTGTCTTATATATCTCTGGTTTTACTTCTGCCTGAGCTACTGGTTTTGGCGACTCAGTTGAAGGTGTTGAGGTACCAACATTACTTCCAGTACTTGATTCTTTATTTTTACCAGCAAAAAATCCGATTACCATTAAAGCAACAAATATAATAACAATCCATTTTAAAACCTTCTTCATCACGAGTTCCCTCATTATTAATATAACGTTATTTTAATCCAGGCATAAAACAATAAGCCAAAATAATCAATATGTTATCGATTATTAATACTTGTTAATGCATCAATAATTAGGGGGAGGAACTAATTAAACAAAACAAAAAAGGGCTTAGCACTAAACGGTAATATTAAAATATTATATGGGGCTGGATGGCATTTTTGTTGTTGCAAGGCTTAACAAGCTGGATGCTTATATTGTCTATTATGAGTTTACTTATAAGTAGGGTACAACATATAAGTAAAACGTAGCGAAGGGATGAGATGTTAATCGCTACGCATTCACGTAGCGATTAACTGAAGGCGATAAAATAATCAGTCTTTGATTTCGTTAGTTTCGATAATCTTTTTGACTTTATCCGCCTGAGACGCCAGATTTAGCTGCCGATAAGCATTTTCCATTAACGGTAATGCATTGCGTGTTGCTTCAGAATCAGGATAATCATGCAGCATTTGCTCAACACGGTTAACTACTGCAACAAAAGCGCCGCGCTTAGTGTAATATTGCGCAACGGAAAGCTCGTAGCTAGCCAGACGGTTGTGTAACGCGACTAAGCGTTTTTGAGCATCAGCGGCATAGGCGCTTTGTGGGAAGTTTTGCACTACCTGAGTAAAGTCGCGGAATGCGGCGCGGGCATGTTGCGGATCGCGATCCGAACGGTCAATACCAAAGAAATTTTGTACGGTATTACCGTCGAACGCCATATCGGTTAAGCCGCGCATATACATAACATAATCAATGTTAGGGTGCGTAGGGTTTAAACGAGTAAAGCGATCAATAGTGGCTTGTGCCATTGGTAGCTCATCTGCTTTATAATAAGCGTAGATCAGATCCAGTTGCACTTGCTGTGAATAAGGACCAAACGGATAGCGATTATCAAGTGCTTCCAGTTCAGTGATGGCGCCCCGGAAGTTGCCGCTTTGTAGTTTTTCTTGCGCGGTGGCATACATTTCCGATGGCGGATTATCGGGGACAGTGTCCGATGAGCAACCTGCCAACGTCAGGCTCAATATGGCAGAGGCCACTAAATATTTCATACGCATCATGACGTTTTGCTTATCCTCAGAGTGTTGTTCTGGAAGCTATCCATTCAGCTTCCGGTGAGTACCAGTTACAATAGCACATTATTTTAAACGGCATTGCCGCGAAAACCCAACTTAAAACTTAAGAAGTTATTTTATGTCACAGCAAGTACAACTCACAGCAACAGTTGCCGAGTCACAACTCGGACAACGATTAGATCAGGCTTTGGCCGAATTGTTCCCTGATTATTCACGTTCTCGCATAAAAGAATGGATTTTGGAAGAGCGTGTATCAGTAAACGGTCAAATAATCACTAAACCTAAAGAAAAAGTTTTGGGTGGAGAGTGTATCGCAATTGATGCGCTGATCGAAGAAGAAGTACGTTGGGAATCGCAAGATATTGCATTAAACATTGTTTATGAAGATGACGATATTATCGTTATCAATAAACCAAGAGATTTTGTAGTCCATCCGGGAGCCGGTAATCCTGATGGTACGGTGTTAAATGCCTTGTTACATCATTATCCTCAGATTGCCGATGTGCCGCGCGCCGGTATTGTTCATCGTCTGGATAAAGACACGACAGGCTTAATGGTGGTAGCAAAAACAGTACCTGCCCAGACACGGCTGGTGGAAGCGTTGCAGGCCAGAGAAATTACCCGCGAATATGAAGCCGTGGCGATCGGTACTATGGCCGGTGGCGGCACGGTAGATGCGGCGATTGCACGTCATCCAACCAAACGTACTCATATGTCCGTTTATCCAATGGGGAAGCCAGCGGTAACACATTACCGGATTATGGAGCACTTTCGCGCTCACACTCGGCTACGTCTACGTCTGGAAACAGGCCGAACTCACCAGATCCGTGTGCATATGGCGCATATTACTCACCCATTGGTGGGGGATCCGCTGTATGGTGGTCGTCCTCGTCTACCGAAGGGCGCATCCGAGGCATTTATACAGCAACTACGATCTTTCGACCGTCAGGCACTGCACGCCATCATGTTACGCTTGCATCATCCCATTACCGGTGAACTGATGGAATGGCATGCGCCATTGCCGGAAGATATGGTACAACTGATAGCTGCACTACGTGCCGATACTGAACTGTTTAAAGATGAGCTGAACTGGTAATGATTCCACTAATAACGCCGGAATGGATAGCACCTGCGGGGGTGAAAGCGGTTAACACTACGCGTAATGGCGGTGTCAGCGTTGCGCCTTATCATACGTTGAATCTGGGTAACCACGTCGGTGATGAGCCAACCGCAGTGCTACAGAATCGTCAGCGCTTAGAGCAGCAGCTAAATATTTCCGGCGATATTACTTGGCTTGAACAAGTTCATGGCGTCGAGGTATTAACCCTGACGCAAAGTACACCCATATCTTTGTGTGCCGATGCCAGCTATACCCGCATGCCGGGTAAAGTTTGCGCCATCATGACTGCTGATTGTCTTCCTGTACTATTTTGTTCAGTGAACGGTGATGAAGTGGCGGCGGCTCATGCGGGTTGGCGGGGACTTCAGGCGGGAATTCTTGAACGGACAATTGAAAACTTTATGGCCGCGCCGGATAACATTATCGCGTGGTTAGGGCCAGCAATCGGTCCAACACAGTTTGAAGTCGGGCCAGAAGTTCGTGATGCTTTCATGACGGTAAATCCAGTTGCTGATAGCGCATTTTCCTCTAGAGACGATAAATATCTGGCGGATATCTACTTGTTAGCTCGCCAGCGCCTTCAGTCACTGGGTATACAAAAAATTTATGGTGGTAGTTACTGCACGGTTAGCCAACCTGAGCTATTTTTTTCATATCGGCGTGAAAGAGATACGGGCAGGATGGTCAGTTTAATTTGGTTTGATTAATCTCTTGATATTAAGTAATTTCTTTATTTTGTGAACTTACCTCAATAATTTATATTGACTTTGAACTTGAAAAACGCCTTCGCACCCCTATTTATATGACATAGCAACATATATTGTTGAACTGTTTTTGGGAGGTGTTATGCGTCTGGATCGTCTTACTAGTAAATTTCAACTCGCTCTGGCCGATGCTCAATCATTAGCGTTGGGGCGTGATAATCAATTCATAGAACCTATTCATCTGATGAGCGCTTTGCTCAGTCAGGATGGAGGAAGTGTTCGTCCATTGCTCACCTCTGCCAGCGTTGATGTTAACCGGTTGCGCCGTGACCTAGATGATGCCCTGAGTCGTGCACCGCAGGTCGAGGGGGCGGGGGGGGATGTTCAGCCATCAAATGAGCTGGTTCGTATTCTGAACCTGTGTGATAAATTGGCTCAAAAGCGCAACGATAAATTTATCTCTTCCGAACTGTTTATTCTGGCCGCATTACAAGAACGCGGGCAGTTAAGCGATCTGCTGAAAAAAGCCGGGGCAATCAGTGAGAGGTTAACCCAAGCGGTTGACCAATTAAGAGGAGGCGAAAGCGTGGACGATGCGAGTGCAGAAGATCAACGTCAGGCATTGAAGAAATATACCATCGATCTGACTGAACGAGCAGAGCAAGGCAAACTGGATCCCGTGATCGGTCGTGATGAAGAGATCCGTCGTACCATTCAGGTATTACAGCGTCGTACTAAAAATAATCCGGTACTGATTGGTGAACCCGGCGTAGGTAAAACAGCGATCGTAGAAGGTTTAGCCCAGCGTATTGTGAATGGAGAAGTGCCAGAAGGGCTGAAACACAAGCGTGTGCTCTCGTTAGATATGGGCGCATTGATCGCTGGCGCAAAATATCGCGGTGAATTTGAAGAACGTTTAAAAGGCGTTTTGAGCGATCTGGCGAAACAGGAAGGCAGCGTTATTCTGTTTATTGATGAGCTACATACTATGGTTGGCGCGGGTAAAGGTGATGGCGCAATGGATGCCGGTAACATGCTCAAACCCGCGCTGGCTCGTGGTGAGTTACACTGCGTAGGTGCCACAACGCTGGATGAATATCGTCAGTATCTTGAAAAAGATGCGGCATTAGAGCGCCGCTTCCAGAAGGTCTATGTCGCAGAACCAACCGTTGAAGACACCATCGCTATCTTGCGTGGTTTAAAAGAGCGTTATGAACTGCACCATCATGTGCAGATTACTGACCCGGCTATTGTGGCGGCTGCTACGTTGTCGCATCGCTATGTTTCCGATCGTCAGTTACCGGATAAAGCGATTGACCTGATTGATGAAGCTGCATCCAGCATTCGTATGCAGATGGACTCTAAACCCGAATCATTAGACCGTTTGGATCGCCGTATTATTCAGTTAAAGCTGGAACAGCAGGCGCTGATGAAAGAGTCTGATGAAGCCAGTAAGAAACGCCTTGAAATGCTGAACGAAGAGTTAGAGCAGAAAGAGCGTGAATATTCTGAACTGGAAGAAGAGTGGAAAGCGGAAAAAGCCGCGGTATCTGGCACCCAAACCATTAAGTCCGATCTTGAACAGGCGAGAACAGCGCTGGAACAAGCTCGTCGCGTAGGCGATCTGGCTAGAATGTCTGAACTGCAATACGGTAAGCTCCCAGAGCTGGAAAAGCAGTTAGCGCTGGCAGAAAGCTCCGAAGGTAAGACCATGAAGCTGTTGCGTAATAAAGTGACTGACGCAGAAATTGCCGAAGTACTGGCTAAAGCGACGGGTATTCCGGTCGATCGCATGTTGGAAGGCGAACGCGACAAACTGCTGCGCATGGAAAATCAGTTGCATCAGCGAGTGATTGGTCAAAATGAAGCGGTTGAAGCGGTATCAAATGCGATTCGTCGTAATCGCGCGGGTTTATCCGATCCGAATAAACCCATTGGTTCTTTCCTATTTTTAGGGCCAACTGGAGTAGGTAAAACCGAGCTGGCAAAAGCACTGGCTAACTTCATGTTCGACAGTGATGATGCAATGGTACGTATTGATATGTCGGAGTTTATGGAGAAACACAGCGTTTCTCGTCTGGTGGGTGCCCCTCCAGGCTATGTTGGTTACGAAGAGGGAGGCTATCTGACTGAAGCAGTTCGCCGTCGCCCATACTCGGTTATCTTGCTGGATGAAGTAGAAAAGGCGCATCCAGATGTATTTAATATTCTGTTGCAGGTATTAGATGATGGGCGCTTAACCGATGGTCAAGGGCGTACCGTCGATTTCCGTAATGCTGTTGTGATCATGACATCTAACCTAGGATCAGACATGATTCAGGAACGTTTTGGCCAACTGGGTTATGGTGAGATAAAAGAGTTGGTGATGAACGTGGTTGGTCATCACTTCCGCCCGGAATTTATCAACCGTATAGATGAAATGGTGGTATTCCATCCTCTGGGTGAGAGCATGATTAAATCCATCGCCCGCATTCAGTTGGAACGTTTGTATCAACGTTTGGACGATCGCGGTTATATCATCAGTATGTCTGAAGCTGCTTTAGATCTGTTAGCTAAAGAAGGATATGATCCGGTTTACGGTGCGCGCCCATTGAAACGGACTATTCAACAGGCACTTGAGAACCCGCTGGCGCAGCAAATTCTCTCCGGTCAGTTATTGCCGGGAGTACCAATAGTGCTGGATGTTGAGGGTGACAGAATTGTGGCCAAGCAATAACCGATAACCAATTGAACAGAGGGTGACAATAGTCACCCTCTGTTTTGTCTGCTTGTCTGATATAACGAGAGAGAATAATCAAATTTCTGTTTTGTCTTTTTTCACGGCTTCCCAACTCAGGCCAAAACGGGAGAGATATTTTCTTAATCTATCTGCATCATTTGGGTTCTGTTTTTGCTGGCGAGAAACGGCAAATAGTTTCCTTCCCGCCTCAGACAGGCTACTGCTGGCGTGGCAGATTTCAATAACCGCCTGCAACTGGTACTGGTCAAACAGATCTATTGGCTGATCCAGCTCCGGTAATGAAATCGGTTTAGTAGTATATCCCCAGCTTTCCTGTAAACGCTTTATTTCATCGCTGACAATATCATCACTAATTCTGCCTGATTCAGCCAGCGTTGCCATACGGGTGATGGACGCGCCCAGCTCACGGAAATTACCAGACCAAAGCGCCTCAGATGAGGTGGCAAAAGAGAGATATTTACGGCGTGATTCAGCATTAAAACGAGTTTGTTCCCCTTGCTCACGTGCAAATCGAGCCAGTTCATAATCCAGATTGGGTTCGATATCTTCACTGCGCTGAGCCAGACCGGGAAGTTTATAGGTCCATAAATTAATACGCGCATATAGATCTTCACGGAATAGACCTTCGCTGACTTGCTTGCGTAAGTCCCGATGGGTACCGGCAATAAGCTGAAAGTGGCTCTGCGTTTCTTTATCACTACCGAAAGGGAGAAATTTTTTCTCTTCGATGGCTTTCAGGAGCATCGCCTGTTCATCTAGGCCCAATTCCCCGATTTCATCCAAAAATAGCATGCCGTTATCTGCGGCCCTAAGTAGGCCTGGTCGGTCAGTTTGAGCGCCGGTAAAGGAGCCTTTAACATGGCCAAACAACGTCGACATTGCGCTATCTCCCCGAAGCGTGGCGCAGTTCACTTCAACAAAGCGGCCACTTATTTGATGTCGTTCCAGCTTGAGTTCATAGATTCTTCGGGCCAAAAATGATTTACCTGCCCCGGTAGGTCCCACCATTAATATCGGTGCGGTAGAGCGAATAGCGACACGTTCAATTTCTTCAATCAGGCGGTTAAATGTGGCATTACGAGTAGCAATGCCGGCCTTCAAATAAGAGACAGAGTTTTCACTGATTTGTTGAAAGCGAGTAGAAATCTGATCGTACCGGCTTAAGTCCAAATCGATAATGGTGTAATTGCCTTCTGGTTTACCCGAGTATTCATCGTCCCTATTGTGCCTGTTTGGCATGGTCTGAATGAGTTTACCCGGAAGATAACGTGCTTCTGTAAGCAGAAACCAACAGATTTGTACGATGTGAGTACCTGTGGTGATATGGACTAAATATTCTTCATTCTCAGGATCAAAAGGGTAGTGCTCAGAAAAATCTAATAGCTTGGTATAGACCTCTTCAATATCCCAAGGATCGTTCAATGTTAGGGCGTTTAATTTAACTTCAGTTTGTGGCGAGACCAGATGAATATCCTGAGCGAGTTGTTCCGCCATGCCTCGATCTCTGGCTGCATGGATTAATTCAAGCCGATCAATATGTAAATCAGGTTGTTGGCACATTCCCACGGTTGGACGCCATTTATTCCAGCGGTTTTCCCGCTTGCCGCGTTTATCCAAAACGGTACCTAATACACCAATAGCAACCCGCTTCATAATTTATCCCTGAATATAAATATTATCTGAATGAATAAGTTATCTTATATCTTCTGCATTCGCCAGCATTAAACTATTCATTCTAATTTGCTTCTAAAACAATTAATTAAATTTATTTTTGGTCATGGAAAAAAGTTGGCGTGCCGATTGCTATATCTGGCAGTAATACTATTAATAATAACGAATAGAAAAGGAGAATGTTATGCCAAAGGGATTACTAACTAACCGTAAATATTTACCTGTTGAAGACCATCCAGTATCAGAAGAGATGAAAAAGCGTATCTTGAATGAGTTAGAAGAGATAGAAAAAAAGTTCGATGTGAAAGTTCTGTATGCCTGTGAGTCCGGGAGTAGGGGATGGGGATTTGCTTCAACGGACAGCGATTATGACGTTCGGTTTATCTATGTACATAAAGCTGAGTGGTATTTAACCGTTGAATCAGGCAGAGACGTGATAGAACGTCCACTAGATGATGAGTTGGATATTAGCGGTTGGGAATTGCGTAAGGCGCTGGGCTTATTAAAAAGGGCTAACCCAACATTATTAGAATGGCTGGATTCTCCCATAGTTTACCGGGAGGATAGTGAGTTCATGGATAAGTTTCGCGCTCTGGCTGTTGAACACTTTTCCAGTTTACGTGCCCGTTATCACTACTTATCGATGGCCAAAAAGAACTTCCGGGGTTATTTGCAGGGGGATAAGGTTCGACTGAAGAAGTATCTCTATGTATTGAGGCCACTACTGGCGGTTAAATGGATAGATGAACGTGCAACCGTACCACCGATGCCGTTTTCTCTGCTATTGGACATTGTTGAAGAGCCCGTGCTATTGGATGAAATCTGCTATTTGTTAGAAGTTAAACGAGCAAATACTGAATCTCAATATGGTGAAAAATTGGTAAAAATACATAACTTCATAGAACGGGAGTTAGATCGATACGCTTTGAGCCAGTTTAACGCTGATGATGAAGAACAGTTATCGACATTGGCACTGGACCATTTATTGAAAGAATGTGTGATGTCCTAAACTTCAATTAGTCAAATCCGAGAGCCTTGAAGCGTCCTTATAGGCTCTTTTTATCTTCAGAACGGCATTACTCTGTATTTCATTGGTGAATAAATGAACGCTTAGCGGCTATTTTAAAATTAACACTTGCCAGAAGATTTTGAATCCCTATAATGCGCCTCCACTGACCCGGCAATAGCCGCTTCAGTTCAGACGTTACCGTGCATAAATCTGTGATTTAACACTTGACTCTGACGCGGGAAAGCGTAGTATACGCAGCCCGTGTTGCGGGAAGTTTTTCGCCGCAACATCGCTCTTTAACAATTTATCAGACAATCTGTGTGGGCACTCACGAGACGGTATCTCACGTCACTGCACTTCGGTGTAGCGACACAAAA
>NZ_CP029185.2:3645000-3722500 GCF_003096015.2 Limnobaculum parvum
TCCGATCTAACCAAGTGTAGCGAGGGTAGCGCAATGCACCAGCAAAAACACCGCAAAGGGTTGGATGCCACGGAGTCGCAGCTAGATATTTACGCGTATAACTGTTAGTTTCCACCGTTTGCTTTTCCGCTTTTCTGGCAATCAGCGAAACCGAAACAAATGCGCTTGGCACTTGATTCAATGCCTGATAGTGGCGTTCAACAAACATCCGGAATTTTTTATGAAAGTGGCCGTAGCGAATAGCGGCGCCGACCAAAATACCACTATAGTCTGCGAAGTTAACTTGCGGCACATCGTCAACATTGTAGAGATCAACCTGAATACCTTTTTCCTGCAATTCATCGGCGATACGAGTGACAATAGTTTTAGTCTGTCCCTCACGACTTGAATAAATCAGCAGTGCTTTCATGGATTATTCCTTTCTTATTATTCACGCCAGAAAATTGGCGTGAGCAGAACCAAAAGCGTAAAGACTTCAAGACGACCAAACATCATGGCCACAATCAGGATCCACTTGGCAGGATCATTAACTTGGGCATAGTGACTGCCAAAATCACCGATGCCAATACCCACATTATTTAATGCAGAAATAATGCCAGTGAAAGCAGAGAATGCATCCAGCCCCGTTGCCATCAAGGCCAGCATACCAATAATAAACACCAGCGCGTAAGCAGAGAAGAAGCCCCAAACCGCTTCAATAACGCGTTCAGGCAACGCCCGGCTCCCCAACTTAATGGTATACACCGCACTAGGATGTACCAGACGCTTCAACTCACGCACACCCTGTAAGAACAGTAACAGTACGCGAATAACTTTGAGCCCACCACCGGTTGAACCCGCACAGCCCCCAATAAATGTCGCCATTAGCAACATCACAGGTAAGAACGTCGGCCAAGTGGCAATCGCTTCCGTAGAAGAGCCGGTCGTGGTGGTCATGGATATCACATGAAAAAACGATTGATTCAGCGATTCCAACAGCGAGCCATACACGTCCTTCTGCCAAAGCATTAAAGTACAAATCGCAATCAGAGCAACCTGAAAGAAGAAGTACATTTTAAATTCCGGATCGCGCCAATACACCTTAACGCTACGTCCGCTTAATACCGCAAAGTGCAGACCAAAGTTACACCCAGAAATGAACAAGAATACTGCGGTAATATTATTAATTAATGAACTGTTATAAAACGCTAAGCCGCTTTCATGGGTAGAAAACCCACCGATAGCAACAGTAGAAAAACTGTGACCAATGGCATCAAAGGGACTCATACCTGCCGCCCAGAGAGACAATGCACAGGCAATCGTAATCAGTACATAGATGAACCACAGAGTTTTTGCCGTTTCCGCAATTCGCGGACGCATTTTGCTATCTTTTAGCGGGCCGGGAATTTCCGCCCGATAGAGCTGCATACCACCAACACCCAACAATGGTAAAATAGCCACGGCTAATACGATGATTCCCATACCCCCTAGCCATTGGAGCATTTGGCGGTAGAACAAGATAGCTTTAGGTAGACTATCTAGCCCAACCAAAGTGGTGGCTCCCGTGGTGGTCAACCCGGAGAATGATTCAAAGAATGCATTGGTGATACTCATCCCCAGCGATTCGGCAAAAATAAAGGGTAATGCCCCAACGCTGCCCAATACCGTCCAGAACAGTACCACGATCAGGAAGCCCTCTCGGGATTTCAGCTCTTTTTTCTGATGACGGTTAGGAAACCACAAAAACAAACCAATAATAATCGCCACAACAAACGTTTGAGTAAACGCACTACCAGCACCATCGCGATAAATCAGTGCAACGATCCCTGGGACTACCATTAATCCGGAAAAGAGGATTACCAAAAGCCCGACAATACGGGTTATTGTGCGAAAGTGCATTCCGGTTGGACCTTTTTCAATAAAAAAACCTGAGGATTATTACGTAACCGGAGACAAAAGCAATGATCCACGGCTGACATCGCGCAATTTACCTGCAATTTGGTCAATATGTAATGTCGGTAATGACAATATTAAACGAATATCTGCACCATAGTCGGCATGCACAATCTCACCACCAGACTGCTGAACTAACATTTCTACCATTGTTAATTGCGGATAATCACACACCAGCAAAAATTCTGACTGGGGTATGCGCAGTTGAGTGGGTAATATCTTTAACGCCTGTTGAACCCCGTTGCCATAAGCCTTGACCAAACCGCCAGTGCCCAGCAAGATACCCCCATAGTAGCGAACCACTACCGCAACCACTTCACCCACTCCGCTTCCCATTAACTGGGCCAGCATTGGTTTACCCGCCGTTCCAGAGGGTTCGCCATCATCAGAAAAACCCAGTTGCTGAGAATCATTTGGCGCACCCGCAACAAATGCCCAACAGTGGTGGCGCGCATCCGGATGCTCATCTCTAATTTGCTGTATAAACAGTTTAGCCTTATCGGCACCTTTTACTGGTGCAAGATAAGTAATAAAGCGGCTCTTTTTAATCTCTTCATTAAACGTCACCGCTTCCGCAGGTATTAAATAGGATTCCATCAGAACAGTTTCAAATCCCGCGTCATGTTTTCAACCCGATCTTTACGAATCACAACGTTATCCTCAATACGAATACCGCCATACGGCCTGAATTTATCAATACGCAACCAGTTAAAGTTAGGGTTGAACTGACTATTGCGCCAAGGGGCCAACAGGGTATCAATAAAATAGAGACCCGGTTCGATAGTCATCACCATACCCGGTTCGAGATTGCGTGTGCAACGTAGCGGTGGATGCCTTTCCGGTGCCGGACGATGAGTACCGGTATCATCTTGCATAAATCCAGCAACATCGTGAACCTGTAAACCTAACGGATGACCCAGTCCATGAGGGAAGAAAGTGAAACTGATTCCGGTTTCAACGATATCTTCTTCGCTCATATTCACAACCAGATCGTACTTTTTTAATAGCTTGGCAATGCGTTGATGCATTTGCAGATGATAATCCACAAAGTTAACACCGGCTTTTAACGTGGCGATCAGCGCCTGCTGTTCAGCGTTCAGGTCTTTTATCAGTGAGCCAAAATCGCTGTCTTTATCTCTGGCATAAGTCCGAGTTAGATCGGCAGCATAACCGTTATATTCAGCTCCAGCATCAATCAGAAAGCTGAAAGTCTCTGCCGGAGTAGACTGTTCCAACTTGGTGTAATGCAGCACGGCAGCATGATCGTTCAATGCAATAATATTGTCATAAGGTACGTTGGTATCCCGATGACCGGTAGCCGTCAAATAGGCCAAATTAATATCAAATTCACTCATGTCAGAATAGAACGCATCCCGAGCAGCTTTATGACCGTTAATCGCCACTTTTTGCGCCTCACGCATACAAAACAGTTCATAGTCAGTTTTGTACGAACGATGGTAATGCAGATAATCGATTACCCGTTTAGGGTTAATGTTTTCCCCTGAGATGCCCAACCATTCGGCTCTGGCAGGATTAGGACCGATATACCCCACGTTGTCTCGTTTTGTTGGCAGGTAACTATTGATGTCATCAGCCTTTTTCAGCGGTTGAATATCAATGTAAGGAGTCCAAAAACTATTTGGTAAAGGTTCAACGCTGTACCAGTAATCAACTGGAGAGTAGAACCAGAGTTTGGGCGTATTGACGCCGTCAACCCAAATCCAACAATTTTGCACTTCGGTAACCGGCACCCAAGCTTTGAAATGAGGATTAACTTTAAACGGGTAATCTCTGTCGTCGAGAAACAGTCGAATCAATTCGCCAGAGTGAATAAGCAAAGCGTCAAGCTGATTCCGTTCTAAAACGGCGCGGGTTCGTTGCTGTAATACAGAGAGATGCACTTGGTATAATGATGCCAACTTTTCCATCAGATCACCCTATTAACGTTATTAATCCGTCTAATTTTATCACAGCTATAAAAAAGGGGCGCTGAATGCGCCCAATGATTTTCCGATTAAGTGATGCAGAATCAACTATTAATAGGAAGCGTTTATTGATATTGCTCACCAGCATGGTGTCAGACTGGCCTGATTCAAGCCGATTTTCTGACCGTCACGGCGTTGGGAACCACCCACCACTTATGTACCAGCAGGGACGCTACAATAATTCCGCCGCCAATAATCAATCTGACCCAGTTAACATCATGTTGCCAGAGGGCAAAATTCACCAGTAGCCCTGCCGGAATAAGCGCGTTATTCATAATGGCTAGGGTACCGGCATCCACCTGTGTTGCTCCGTAGTTCCACATAAAAAAGCCCAATCCGGAAGCACCAATACCCAACCAGATCAGAATACCCCACTGTAGATGGGTCGTCGGCAATTTTTCCGGATTACCAAATATAAACCACGCCATCACGGCAACGCACAACGCCCCCAAATAGAACCACGAGAACGCATTTCGCTGTGGCATTGGGTAGACTTCCATTAGTCGCTTATAGCCAACCTGACCAATAGCAAAGCAAATATTCGCACCCTGAATACAGATTAATCCCAGCCAAAACTGGCTGCTCAACTGCTCATAACGAATGACTGCCGCCCCCACAACTGCCAGCAATACACTCAGCAAATACCCCATACGCAGGCGGTTACCTGACATCAGATCATAAATCAACGTCACATAAACAGGGGTTAAAATAGTAAACAGTAAAACTTCCGGAACGCTGAGATAGAGGAAAGATTGATAATAGAACAGATACATTATACCGAGTTGAAAAGCGCCAACGGTCATATACAGTAGTGCCTGTTTCAAACTGACCTGACGTAATCGCAGGAAAGGTAAGAAGACTAAAAAGGCCAGCGCTACTCGCATTAAAACTGCAAACCAGGTATCCACCTGACCGGATAAATAGACGCCAATTAAACTAAAAGAGAACGCCCACAGGACCGTGGTTGCAATCAATAATGGCATGCTTTATTTACCTTTCTTCGTATCGTTAAAGGATGCCAAGTATAGGTTATCGCCGTTTTTGATACCAAAGATATTTACTTTACATTTGAGTATTAATTAACCGGATAATAATTGAAAATTTGTTATTTCACCCATTGACTCTGGAGTAGACTCTAAGGTGTAGAGTAGTTTCATTAAACGATGAGTGAAGGTATACACTTATGAACAATCACAGCCATAACAATCACATATCATCTGATGGGATACATACTCATGCTTCATCGGATGAACATCATCACGATCATGAGCATCAGCACGAAAGTTGCTGTAGCCAGTCGAGCTGTTGTTCACAAAATAAAACAGAAACATTAGCCACACTCTCCAGCGGGAGCACCCGTCTGACATGGCAAGTTTTTGGTATGGATTGCCCGAGCTGTGCTAAAAAGGTAGAAACTGCGGTAAGTCAGGTGGCGGGCGTCGAACATGCCAAAATCCTGTTTGCGACAGAAAAGCTAGTGGTTGATACCAAAGAAGCTCAGGATATTGCGCCACGTATTGAACAGGCCGTCAAAAAGGCAGGCTATTCATTAAGTTCTGGTACCAGCGCCACTCCCGCTGAAAAACCATCCGTAAAACAGCAACGGTTGAAAGAGTATGGTCCGCCAGTGATCATGGCCGTTCTAATCTTATTCAGTTGGCTCTTGGAACTGTTTTCGCCTACCTACGGCCGTATCGCCTTTACCATCACCACCATAATCGGTCTTATCCCTATTGGTTTACAGGCCATTCGCCTGATCCGTAGCGGAACGCCTTTCGCCATAGAAACCCTGATGAGCATTTCCGCCATTGGCGCACTGTTTATTGGCGCAACGGAAGAAGCGGCAATGGTACTAATGCTGTTTATGATTGGTGAATTACTGGAGTCATATGCCGCAAACCGCGCTCGTCAGGGGGTATCTGCGTTAATGGCACTGCTGCCGGAAGAGGCAGTCAAACTCAATAGTGATGGAACAAGAGAAGTCGTTGCCGCCGCCAGCCTACGTCCGGGAGATATGATTGAAATCGCACCCGGAACCCGACTGCCTGTCGATGCCGAATTACAGGCCACCAGCGCCAGTTTTGATGAAAGTGCACTAACGGGGGAATCTATTCCGGTAGAACGTTTGCGGGGCGAAAAAGTTGCGGCAGGCAGTCTGGCCGTTGACAGCGTAATGCAGTTAAAAGTGCTGTCTGAACCGGGTAACAACGCCATCGACCGAATTCTGACGCTAATTGAAGAAGCCGAAGAGCGTCGGGCACCCATTGAACGATTTATCGATCGCTTCAGCCGC
The DNA here is from genome assembly GCF_003096015.2 of Limnobaculum parvum. Classification (NCBI taxonomy): domain Bacteria; kingdom Pseudomonadati; phylum Pseudomonadota; class Gammaproteobacteria; order Enterobacterales; family Budviciaceae; genus Limnobaculum; species Limnobaculum parvum. Next base: position 3,651,211 of record NZ_CP029185.2, read on the forward strand.
TACTACACTCCGGCCATTATGCTGTTCGCACTGTTAGTGGTGATTATTCCACCACTGATGTTTGCTCAATCATGGGAAACCTGGATTTATCGCGGCCTGACGCTGCTGTTGATTGGTTGTCCTTGTGCATTAGTCATTTCCACACCAGCGGCAATTACTTCGGCGCTGGCTGCTGCAACCCGCCGAGGAGCACTGATTAAAGGCGGCGCTGCACTGGAACAGTTAGGAACCATCAGCCAAATCGCCTTTGATAAAACCGGTACGCTGACTGAAGGTAAACCGATGGTGACAGATGTCATCACCGTTAATGATATGACCGAAGCTCAACTGTTACGTCTGTCTGCTGCGGTAGAGTCGGGTTCCCATCATCCTCTAGCACAGGCCATTATTCGCAAAGCAGAAGAAAATGGTATTTCCTATGTTCAGGCAGAAAATCGCCGAGCGCTTGCCGGAGTTGGCGTTCAGGGTAGCGTCGATAATGAAACCATCCTGATTAGCTCCCCGTCTAAGCTTATACAAAACAAGCTATCTTCTGAACAGCAACAGCAAATTACCCAACTGGAAGAGCAGGGAAAAACGGTTGTAGTTACCCTTAAAGCCAATCAAGTTGTCGGTTTCTTGGCGTTGCGCGATACGCTACGAGCAGATGCCAAACAGGCGCTGGCAGCCTTAAAACAAATTGGTGTTAATGGTGTGATGCTGACGGGCGATAATCCACGAGCTGCGGCGGCGATCGCCCACGAACTCAGTATCAGATATGAAGCCAGCCTGCTACCGGAAGACAAAGTCACCGCCGTTATTGCCCTGAATAAAGCGCAGCCAACAGCAATGGTGGGTGATGGTATTAACGACGCACCGGCGATGAAATCATCCACCATCGGCATCGCCATGGGTGGCGGTACCGATGTCGCGTTAGAAACCGCCGATGCGGCGCTAACCCATAACCGACTAATTGGCCTGACAGATATGATTATACTCTCGCGGGCCACTCGTAAAATTATTCGTCAAAATATCACCGTCGCGCTTGGCCTGAAAGCCATCTTCCTCATCACCAGCCTGATTGGCCTAACCGGCCTATGGCTGGCCGTTCTAGCAGACTCCGGCGCCACCGCACTGGTTACTGCCAACTCGCTGAGACTACTGCGGAAGAGAAAGGAAGAGACGGAAGGTTAAAACGCAAAAACAACAAAAGAATTGCTATTTAATCCCGTGCAGTTAACCAAGCTAATCGGAGGGAGACCTTTCCGTTGGGGTCGACTTGACGTAAGCCAACAAAGCGCCCCTAGGAAAGGTAGGCCCGACGCGCACCAATGCTAAGTGCAGATTGTTTTCCGGCCGAACACAATGCCAATATAAGTACTTCATCATTACGGCCGGAACATCCTCAAATGCTAATTTAAAGAACTTTGATCAATAAAAAACTAATCAGAGTTTAAAACAACTCGCCCCTTCCTCTGCCCCCGAAATCTGCGCTCTCAGCGCCGAAAACAGTTCCCGCCCCATACCCACATGGGAAGCAGAAAGGTCTGGCTGAACAACTTCGCGGCTAGCCAGTTCCGCTTCATCCACCAGCAGGTTAATTTTTCCGGTCGTTCCATCAACCTGAATCAGGTCACCATCCCGCACTTTAGCCAGTAAACCACCTACGTAAGCTTCAGGGGTAATATGAATCGCGGCGGGAACCTTGCCAGAAGCACCGGACAGACGACCATCGGTCACCAGCGCGACTTTATAGCCACGGTCCATTAACACGCCCATCGGTGGCATTAACTTATGCAACTCTGGCATACCAATAGCTTTTGGCCCTTGAAAGCGCACCACTACGATACAGTCGCGGTCTAATTTACCTGCTTCAAACGCGGCATCAATATCATACTGGCTTTCAAATACCAGCGCCGGAGCAGTGATAACCTGACGATCTTCAGGCACCGAGGAGGTTTTCATCACTGCCCGCCCTAAATTACCGGACAGAACTTTGGTGCCACCGTGCTTAACAAATGGCGCTTCTAACGTAGAGATAACTTCTGGATCCAGTGATGCATGCGGGCCATCGCGATAGACCAATTCTCCGTCTTCAAGGAACGGCTCCTGCGTGTAGCGATGCAAACCAAAACCGGCGACAGTATGTACATCTTCATGCAGTAACCCGCCTTTCAGCAATTCACGAACCAGCAGAGAAACGCCTCCAGCAGCCTGAAAGTAATTAATATCCCCAGAACCGTTAGGATAGATCCGACACAGTAATGGAACCACCTCGGACAATTCAGAGAAATCATCCCAAGTGATAGTGATCCCCGCCGCCTTTGCCATCGCCACCAGATGCATGGTGTGATTGGTTGAACCACCGGTCGCCAACAACGCAACAATACCGTTTACAATGACTTTTTCATCAACCAGACGACCAACCGGCAAATAATCACCAGAAGACTCAGTCATACGCGTCACCTGACGCGCCGCCGCGTCGGTCAACACATCACGCAATGGGATATCCGGACAAACAAAAGAGGAGCCGGGTAAATGCAAACCCATCACTTCCATAATCATCTGGTTGGAGTTAGCGGTGCCATAGAAAGTGCAAGTACCCGCAGAGTGATAGGAGTTAGCTTCTGATTCCAGCAGCGCATCGCGACCCACTTTGCCCTCGGCATACAACTGACGCACGCGCACTTTCTCTTTATTTGAAGCACCAGTACGCATCGGACCCGCAGGAACAAACACTGACGGTAGATGTCCAAATGACATGGCGGCAATAAACAATCCGGGTACGATTTTGTCACAAACCCCCAGATACAGCGCCCCATCAAACATATTATGCGATAAGCCAATGGCTGCGGACATGGCAATCAAGTCGCGGCTTAACAAAGATAGCTCCATGCCGTCTTGCCCCTGCGTCACGCCATCACACATGGCCGGTACGCCACCGGCCACCTGACCGACTGCACCAACGGCGTGAAGGGCATGTTTAATGCGCTCAGGATAATGTTCATAAGGCTGATGTGCAGAAAGCATATCGTTGTAAGAAGTAATAATTCCGATATTGCTTTTCACCATGTTTCTTAAAGAGTTTTTATCATCTGGCGAACAGGCAGCAAAACCATGGGCAAGATTGCCGCATGATAGTTGTGAACGGTGTACAGTTTTACTTTTGGCCGCGTCAATTTTGGCCAGATAGTTGGCTCTGCCGGCTTGAGAACGAGCGATGATGTTCTGAGTAACGCGTTCAACGGTAGGGTTCATGCGATATCCTCACTTCCTAATCTAAGTGTATAAATAGTGATATTCAAAAAATAACGCTATTACATGCCGAAGAGAAATAAGCTGAACACCCAATTAAACGAATAATGCTTATTGCCAACCAATGACCAATAGCGCTATAACTATTAATTTAAATCTTAAATAAGCAGTAAGTTATCTGAATAATAGAAAATAAATTATTGCCGCTTATTTAAAAGCTAAATAGGTTAACTTGATAACCAATCACATCTATTTTTCACTGCGATTATTGCTGTTGGTTCACTTTTCTGTGCACGTTTAGCCTCATCGTGTTATCACTATATACCCAAATGATACCGGTAACAATTCATTTTTACCTTCAACTTTACTCGATTCAGCTTAACGATAAGGCGTTTTGTGATGAGAGTCACATTTATATCAACGATGTTATCTGCTGGAAAAATCGCGTATGAGATAGAGACATTGTATTCAGTTGGAAATAATGAATTATCATTTAATATCGAACAATAGAAACACTTTTATTTAACATTTAGACAAAAGATATAATTAGATAATAATAAAAATTCTGATTAAAAATAAAAACTAAGCCTGCCGCAAATAGTATATTATCCATACTGTGATTCATTCACGTTATATCAGGAAGTAATAAGCGATAAAAATACGCCTGATAATATCGTAGATAACATTATTAATTGATACGCTGAAATCGCCACAGGCCATATGCGCCCTGCGTTTTCTTTGTTAAACTAAACCCTCGGCGGTTTACTATTTTAATTATTTGAAAATGAAGAAAAAAAGACCCGGACTTCAGGATGTTGCTAATCAGGTTGGCGTCACCAAAATGACCATCAGCCGCTATCTGCGCGATCCATCGCAAGTTTCAGCCACACTGCGCGATAAAATTGCCGTAGCGCTGGATGAATTAGGCTACATTCCAAACCGGGCTCCGGAAATTCTTTCCAACGCGACCAGTAAGGCCATCGGTGTATTACTACCTTCATTAACCAATCAGGTTTTTGCAGAAGTTCTACGTGGTATTGAAAGTGTGACGGACTCTCACGGCTACCAGACGATGCTGGCTCACTACGGCTATCGGCCTGAACGTGAAGAGATGCGTTTAACCTCGTTGCTTTCTTACAATATTGATGGACTCATTCTTTCCGAACGCACCCACACAGAACGAACGCGAAAAATGATCGAGGTGGCAGGTATTCCCGTCATTGAAATTATGGATAGCGCCTCCCCGTGTATCGATCTTGCCGTTGGCTTTAATAACCATGACGCCGCTTACCAGATGACCAAAGAGATTCTGCAAAACGGACATCTGCATACCGTCTATTTGGGAGCCCGACAGGACGAACGTACCGTCATTAAAATGCAGGGATATGCGCAGGCTATGCGCGAGTTTGGCTTGGAGCCTCGCAGTATCTGTACCGATCGCTCGTCATCCTATAGTCTGGGCTGTGAACTGTTAAAAGAAGCATTTCAACGTTACCCTGAAACCGACAGTATATTCTGTACTAACGACGATATCGCGATTGGTGCCGCTTTTGAATGTCAGCGTTTAGGGCTGCGAATTCCAAACGATATAGCAATTTCTGGTTTCCACGGTCATGACATTGGTCAATCAATGGAACCTAAACTTACCAGCGTATTAACTCCCCGCGAGCAAATGGGGCAAGTGGCCGCTGAGAGACTGCTTGCCCGTTTGCGGGGAGAGATCGTAACGCCCAAAATGCTCGATTTGGGTTTTACGATACTGCACGGCGGCAGTATCTGATGATTATTAACGAAACTTAACGCCTGCTTGACGCAGCGCTTCGGTTCCACGATTAACCACTTCATCAAAGTCAGCATCAATATCAATACACAATACGTCTGGCTCATCGGCTCCGGGTTCTTCCAACGCGTCGAACTGGGTTTTTAGCAGGTCAGTCGGCATATAGTGACCAGCGCGTGCTTTCAGACGCGCCAAAATCACATCAAAGCTACCTTTCATATAAAGGAACAGCATTTCTGGATTTCCTTCGCGCAACTGGTCACGGTAGCGGCGTTTTAACGCGGAGCATACAATGATGCCAACCTCATTTTTATGACGTAGGCTATATGCCGCATCATTCAAACGCTCCAGCCATGGAGCGCGATCGTCATCATTCAGAGGATGACCACTGGCCATTTTTTGGATGTTAGCTTTTGGATGCAGATCGTCTCCATCAATGAATTTGGCACCTAACTTTCTGGCCACTGCCGAACCAACGCTGGACTTACCGCTGCCTGACACACCCATAAGAATTATGCTTTGTCCTGTCATAAGTTTGATCTCTATCTCAAAATGAACATTTAAACCTTCACTATAGTTTCCTATGCTACCACGTTACCGGTATCATGATACCGGTAACAAACAAAGATGTGATAAATATCACAAATAGAAATCAAAGCAATAATCACAAATATTGCAGATAAAAAATAGAAATATGATGCCATTTTCTGGAAAAAACTCATATCTCTACACTAACCTAAAACAGTCACGGTTAGGTTTATACGGTACATACATCGGAGAATTATTATGCCATTAGTGATCGTAGTCATTGGCGTAGCCCTACTACTGCTACTGATGATCCGTTGCAAGTTGAACGGTTTCATTTCACTGATACTGGTTTCGTTGGTCGTTGGTTTGGCGCTGGGTTACACAACTCAGGGCGCATTCAACGTTAACGGCGTTATCGTTTCAATTAAAAATGGTGTCGGCGGGACGCTGGGAAGTTTAGCTTTAATCATGGGCTTTGGCGCCATGTTAGGTAAATTACTGGCAGACTGTGGCGGCGCTCAACGCATCGCAACGACCCTGATTGCAAAATTTGGTAGAGAGCGCATTCAGTGGGCTATCGTACTGACAGGTTTCGTTGTTGGCTTCGCTCTGTTCTACGAAGTTGGCTTCGTGCTGTTATTACCTTTAGTTTTCACTATCGCAGCATCAGCACGTATTCCTCTTCTGTTCATTGGTGTACCAATGGCGGCAGCGTTGTCCGTAACCCATGCGCTGTTACCACCACATCCGGGGCCAACAGCTATTGCCATTCTGTTTAAAGCAGATATGGGTAAAACCCTGCTATTCGGTACATTAATTGCGATCCCAACCGTTATTCTAGCAGGTCCGGTTTATGCTCGTTTCCTGAAGAGCATTGATAAGCCCGTTCCGGAAGGTCTGCATAATCCTAAAGTGTTCACTGAAAGCGAAATGCCAAGCTTTGGCGTTAGCGTTGCAACCACATTAGTACCGGTTATTTTAATGGCTGGCCGTGCTGTTGCCGAAATGACACTGCCAAAAGGCCATGCCGTTCTGCCTTACGCTGAATTCCTTGGCGACCCAGTAATGGCAACCATGATTGCCGTACTGATTGCTATCTTCACCTTTGGTCTGAACCGTGGTCGTTCAATGGATCAGATTATGGGTACCATTAGTGACTCCATCAAAATCATTGCCATGATGCTGATGATCATTGGTGGTGGCGGTGCTTTCAAACAAATTCTGGTTGATGGTGGCGTAGCTAAATATATCGAAGCCCTGATGGCTGGCAGCACCCTGTCTCCGCTGTTAATGGGTTGGGCCATCGCCGCAGCGCTGCGTTTAGCACTGGGTTCAGCAACCGTAGCGGCAATGACCGCTGGTGGTATCGTTGCGCCTCTGCTAACCATCTCTGGCGTGAGCCCGGAACTGATGGTACTCGCCGTTGGTTCTGGTAGCGTCATCTTCTCTCACGTAAACGATCCTGGTTTCTGGCTATTTAAAGAGTACTTCAACCTGACTATCGCTGAAACGATGAAGTCATGGTCGGTACTGGAAACCATCATCTCCGTGTGCGGCCTGATTGGTTGTCTGCTTCTGAGCTCTGCGATCTAATTCAGATTGATGATTATCTGAATGATAAAAAGCCGGTCTGTTCACACAGACCGGCTTTTTAAATTTATATTGATTAGGTTGTTATATGTCAAAAACGACTGCCGACAGCCAGATCAGCCCTTTAACATCTTCTGAAGCAGCAACGGAACGTAAGAAACGATCGGCTGGCGTAATGCAATTCACTCGGGCATCCGCATATTTCATCAGATCAATCTCACCTTGCAGCGGCATCGTAACACCGCGTTTTGCCCTCTGGGTCAGCACCGTGGACGTCCCTTTATGGCTCCATGAATAGTCGGGAAACGAACCCGCTCCGTAACGATCCAAAACGATATGCCCTATTTCATGAGCCGCTGTCATTTTGAAATTCAACTCACAGAAGTTATTCAAGCTAGTCTGACAGGTAATATGTTTACCGTAGAACCCCTGATTATAAAAGACTTTGCGAAATCCCTTCAGACTAGTAGAACGGCCAAACCGTTCGGACAGAGAGCTGATTAATTTAAAATCCGGCATGCTGGGTTTAGCATGCCGATCGGCTATCGCTGCTACGCTAAATCGTCCCTGTTCGGTCTGAATACCATGACCAATGCCACCGGCTCGATGGCCGCTTCGGGACCAGTAAAACGCGACGCCCTCACAAGCCATCGCGGCTAATGTTGCATAGTCGGGACAAGGGATATCACCAGCCCGACCTCTGGAACCGCCATCGGAGAAACTAAGGCGCATCAGTACATCAACATGACGATTTATCCGATCAACCTGTACATCAACCCAATGGACATGTTGTGCTTTCCCCTGAAATGGATATTCAATGGTAAAACGCGCTGAGGCACAGAAGGCGACCAGCCGCAGGCGAAGATCGGGATGCTTGAGGATTCGTGTATCCAGTATCCCGGCATCGCTATAACCATCCCAGTACCATATATGGCAACCAGAAGATAGGAAACGGCGGGTATCCTGCTCGCGATATATCAGTTGGTCACCCACAGTAATCTCTAACGATAAAGATTCGGCTACGATGCCACTGTTTTCAATGCAAAAGCCTACTTTCTTTTGGTCGGTTGCATTAACCCGAGAGAACGCAGGAATATTCAAAGGCGTAATGACATGAGGGTCGGATAGCCTGATGCGATAGTTCAATGACTGAGCCAAACTATCATCCTGCGTGGTTCGCGTATCCATCAGGCGAGTGCTATGTTGAATCAGTAAAAACGAGAAGTAATCAGGTGCAATCCAAAACCAGCAAACATCGCCCCTGCGATACCGTCAATCCACTTCGCTGCGCGTTGATAACCACGGCGCATCACGGGTAGTGCAAAGATGAAGGCAACCAGAGTAAACCAAATTAACGTTTCAACCGCAATCAGAGCGAATAATCCCCAGCGTGTGCTACTAGCAATATCGTCCCCCACAAAAACGGAAAACACGCTACCAAAATAGACCAGCACTTTAGGGTTGGAGAGATTCGTAAATAACCCCCGCAGAAAAGCGTGACTATTGTGCGATGTTCCTTCAGATTCAGCAGAAACATCATGCTGCTGTGGCTGAGACTTGTTAAACGCAGATCTCAGTAAACAAAACCCCATCCAGCACAAATAAACACCGCCACACATAACAATCAGATTGTGCAGCCAAGCCATCTGTTGCAGTAAAATATGAAGTCCTAATAACGCAATAGCCGCCCATACCATAATACCGCTCATAATACCGATTGCGGCATACACGGCTTCCCGCCGCGATCGGCTAACGGCAGTTTGCGACACAAAAAAGAAATCGGGTCCGGGTGAAACCAGCGCCACTAGCTGGACCACCGCAACGGTTAAAAATAGCGTCATGGGAGTTCTCTTTAAATTTTCAGAAAAACGGGATATTGAAATAATAGAAAACAGCAGCAGCGGCAATCACGCCACTGCGGCTAAGCAATCCATTGTACTCTTTGGCGAAAAAGATGACAGTCTGGCTTCATTGGATTTTAGTCATCTCACCACGGCGGCAATCTTGCCAGGTAACACCTGCGTTATGCATTAAGGAGTACAAATAATCAACGGAAGCAGGAGCCTTTGTATGTACATCATGGAAAAGGATAATGCCTTTACGCCAGAGTAACATTAACGTGAGTACCCGATCGCTGGCCTGCTGCGTATTCACTTTCTGGCTCCAATCCTGAGAGTCAATATTCCATAGCACTACCGGGACCCGGTATTGACGGAAAAAGCCCTCACTGTCGGCCCGACGCTGACCATAAGGAGGACGGAAGCTGGATGAATAGCTATCGGGAACGGCTTTACTAATCAAATTTAAACTTTCCAGCACCGAATTTTGCCAATCTGCCCAAGTGGCATGCGATTTATGCTGCCAACCGTGTGAGCCAACACATTGGCCCTGATACAGCTCCATCAGCTGTTCTTTTGACTGCTGCTGTAAACGACGCTGAAAACTTTCTCCCAAAACGAAGAAATAAGCATGTAATTGATGTTGGTTAAGCGTATTTATAAGTCGATCGGTGCTGCCGTTCTCCGGGCTGGGGCCATCATCAAATGTCAAAACAAACTGACGGTCAGCAAAGCGTTCTCCCGTCACTTCATTATCAGAGAAAGTTGAGATTTCACTGCTGGTTTTAGGAAACAGAGCCGCCAGCCGCAGTTGTTCCACCACATAGATGCGATGAAAAGCCATCCGCACAGGAGATATATTAGCCTTTTGAACTAACTGACGAAATTTATCGACGGTCAACTCTTCGACAACACGAGTCTCCGTATCTTGTGCAAGAGAGAGATTGGCTAACTGATAGTTTTTAGCCAAGCGCTGCCAAAAGTGCTGACGTACCTTATCCATCGATTTAATATCAATTCTCTTAGCAGGCAAAGATAGCTTTTCTGGCAGTTGCGACTCCGGTATCGATTCGCTTTCCAGCAGCGCTTTAGCAAACGCTAAGATCTCTAACTGAGATGCTCTGTCGAAGCTAGCACTGTCGATAATTTCAGCATCAGCTAGTTGACTGCGATCGATCACAGCCATTGACTGAGGTCCTGCAGCTATCAGGTTAAAACTGATTAACCCAATGAGTAAAATAAGTTTTCTCATGCAAACACCTCTAATCAGGACTGACTAAATGATCGCGGATTAGCGTCAGGAAAGGGTGTCCAAAACGCTCTAACTTGCGGTAGCCGACACCGTTTACTGACAACAACTCACTTTCACGGGTTGGCTGTTGCTCCGCCATCTCCAACAATGTTGCATCGTTAAATACCACATAGGGAGGAATATTCTCTTCATCAGCAATAGATTTACGCAGCTTACGCAATTTAGCAAATAGCTGACGATCATAATTGCCAGCAAAACTCTTGGTTGCCGCACTACTGCGTGATTTGAGATTAAGCAGCCTTGGCACAGCCAACTGTAATGAATTCTCCCCCCGCAAAACGGGACGGGCAGCTTCGGTCAATTGAAGCGCTGAAAATTGGGCAATATTTTGCGTCAAAAGACCCAGATGAATCAGTTGACGTAATACGCTAATCCAGTGTTCGTGGCTCTGATCTTTACCGATACCGTATACTGGCAGCTTATCATGCCCTAATTCACGAATTCGGGTGTTATTTGCACCGCGCAGAATTTCAGCAATATAGCCAACACCAAAGCGTTGACCTACCCGATAAACACAAGAGAGGGCTTTTTGAGCATCCACTAAACCGTCATATTGTTTAGGCGGATCAAGACAAATATCGCAGTTACCACAAGGCTGCTGTTTACTTTCGCCAAAGTAGTTAAGCAGCACCAGACGACGGCAAGTCTGCGCCTCCGCAAAAGCATTCATTGCATTCAATTTGTGGCGTTCAATATCCTGCAACGCGCCCTGAGGTTTTTCATCCAAACAACGGCGCAACCAAGCCATATCGGCCGGGTCATAAAATAGTACCGCTTCCGCAGGTAGGCCATCCCGGCCTGCTCGCCCAGTTTCCTGATAGTAAGATTCAATATTGCGGGGAATATCGAAGTGCACCACAAAACGCACATTAGGCTTATTGATACCCATACCAAACGCCACCGTCGCCACCACGATTTGCAGATCGTCACGCTGGAAGGCTTCCTGCACCTGCTCCCGACTCTCATTGTCCATACCCGCATGATAGGCCGCAACGCTGAGTCCTTTCGCTTTGAGCCTGTTGGCGGCTTCTTCCACTTTCTTACGACTATTACAGTAAATAATGCCGCTTTTACCGCGCTGATCCTGAACAAAGCGCTGTAGCTGATCGGTTGGTTTAAATTTTTCTATCAGGGTATAGCGGATATTGGGACGATCAAAACTGCTGATATTAATCAGAGGATCGCGCAAATCTAACAGACGAATAATATCCTGACGCGTGGTTTCATCTGCCGTTGCCGTCAGTGCGATGAATGGCAGGTCAGGAAAATGTTGTCGTATGGAGCCAAGAGCGCGATATTCAGGACGGAAATCGTGCCCCCACTGGGAAATACAGTGGGCTTCATCAACTGCCAGCAGGGTTGGGTTCCAACCACTAAGCTGCTCAAGGAAGTTATCCATCATCAGCCGTTCTGGCGCAACGTACAGCAGCTTAATTTGCCCGTTGCGACAGGCAGAGATCACTTCATACTGTTGTTCACGGGTTTGGCTGGAGTTAAGGCAACCGGCAGAAACACCATTGGCACGCAGTTGGTCGACCTGGTCTTTCATCAGAGAAATCAGTGGAGACACCACCAATGTCATTCCGTCCAGCAGCAGCGCTGGTAACTGATAACATAATGATTTACCACCGCCCGTTGGCATTACCACCAAACAGTCACGACCAGATACCGCCTCGAGGACTATCTCCTGCTGCCCGGGACGAAACTGATGATAGCCAAAGGTGTCACGTAATACCTGTGCGGCTAAAGGTTCTGTATTAATAACGACCGCAGTTGACACCTTAATCCCCTGTTACTTTTATTGGTGGGTATTTTAGGCTCATTCATGTCATTTGTCGTCCCTCGAAAAGGGGAAAAAGGCAGATAACTGATAAAAGGCAGGCTATCTCGCAATCTTCAGTGCAAACGCGCTCTTTTTCTGCAAATTCTCCGATCTTTCCTAGCATTTACCCATAATAATAACAAGGTTATTATTATGGAGTGCATATTATCCCACCCGATATTAATTAAGTATTTCCTCTTATTTAAAACACATTTATCCTATAAGTCATATCAATTTTAGACATAAAAAAACGCCAAAATGGAGTACACTGGCAAATTCTATTTTGAGCGTTCAGTACAAGGTATTTCATGGAATCGCAGCAGACTCGTCAGGGTATTTTATTCGCTTTAGCCGCTTACTGTATTTGGGGAATTGCTCCGGCCTACTTTAAGCTAATCGATTATGTACCTGCCAATGAGATACTGACACATCGGGTTATCTGGTCATTTTTCTTTATGATATTGCTGATTAGTATCAGTCGGCAGTGGAATACTGTACGTCAAGCCTGCCGAAATAAAACTAAATTATTATTACTGGCCGTTAGTGCAATATTAATTGGTAGTAATTGGCTAACGTTTATCTGGGCAGTCAATAATCACCATATGCTGGAAGCCAGTATGGGATATTTTATTAACCCATTGGTTAACGTGTTGCTTGGCGTGTTATTTCTTAGCGAACGTTTTCGTCGTATGCAGTGGATCGCAGTAGCGCTGGCCTTCAGTGGCGTCGCTATCCAGCTCTGGCAATTTGGTTCTATTCCTTATATCAGTCTGACCCTCGCGTTTACCTTTGGTATATATGCGTTAGTGCGTAAAAAAATTGGCGTTGATTCACAGACCGGCATGTTAATTGAAACCCTATGGCTTCTGCCAATCGCGGCAATCTATCTGTTTTTCATTGCGGATACAGCGACCAGTCACCTGAGCCAAAACTCAATGTCACTGAATTTGCTGTTGGTTGCTGCGGGCGTTGTCACCACCATTCCCCTACTCTGCTTCACCGCTGCGGCTACCAGGCTACGTTTGTCCACCTTAGGCTTTTTCCAATATATCGGTCCAACCCTGATGTTTGTGCTAGCAACCGCATTTTATGGTGAAACCATCGGTAAAGATAAGCTGATTACATTCGGCTTTATATGGGTAGCACTGATTATCTTTGTGCTTGATGCCCTGTATTATCAACGCAAATTACGTTAATTCTCAGCTTTTCTCGGCGCATGGCGAGAGATAAATTTCGCCATCGCTGGGCCAGTCATCAGAATACTAAATAGCCTAAGGGTCTGCATTGCCATTACGAAAGACATATCCACCCCGCTACCCGCAGCAATAATCGCCACGGTATCTAACCCTCCAGGGCTAGTTGCCAGATAAGCGGTCAGGAAATCCATATCCAATACTTTGGTCAAAGCCAGCGCCATTAATGCACACAGTGACATTAAAGCCAGTATCGAGATAATAATTTGTGGCAGCGTCCTTAACGCCAGCAAAAAAACAGCTCGATTAAAACGTAAGCCAACACTCCAGCCGATAAAGGCATAAGCCACTGCCAGCAGCCATTCAGGTAGTTGAATGGTCAATACATCACCCGCATGCAACCCTGCACCAATTAACATCGGAAACAACATGGTACCAGAGGGAAAACGCAGGCGACGCCCTAACCAACCGGCAATAACGGCCAGCGCCAGAGTGGCGACAAAATCCCAGCCCAGTGGAGGAAACCATATCAGTTCCTGCGCAACGCTCTTTGCTTCTCCCCCCATGGCAATACGTACCACCAGTGCGGCCGAACCAGCGACAAACAGTACCCGCAGGTATTGCATAAAAGCCACCAGCCGCACATCTGCACCATACTCTTCTGACATGGCAACCATCGCCGCCGCACCGCCCGGTGATGAGCCCCATGCTCCGGTGGTACCCGGCAAATTACTGAAGCGAACGAGCAACCAACCCGACATACCGCTGGCAAACAGCGTTGCCAGCAGAATCGAGAGAACAATCGGCCAATTTGCCGCCAGAGAGACCAAAATAGATGAGGAGAGGTTTTGAGCAATCATGCAGCCAAGAATGGCCTGTGAAGAAATAAAGAAACGGTTATCAATGCGTACCGTCGCGCCACAGAGGCTCATGGTTACCCCTACCACCATCGGCCCAAGCAACATAGCCGCAGGGATGTGAAAATGCAGCATCACCAGCGATAACAACAGGGAGAGAATTAACAGTATGACCCATTGAAAAATGGGAGAGCGTTCTGCCACGGTGACATATCCTGATAACTAATGCAGCGGAGACAGAGCCAACAAGAGCGTTAAAACTGAATGACCGCCGATTGATATAAAGTGATTTTATACCAATCAAGCGATAATTCTTTGACAAAACCGAGGTATCAGAGCCAATTGCGGCGTTTAAAGTAAAAATAAGGGGCCAGTGCTGCACAGAACATCAGGCCAATGGCCGCCGGATAACCAAATGACCAGTCCAGTTCAGGCATAAACTTAAAGTTCATGCCGTAACTTGATGCCACCAGCGTTGGCGGTAGGAACACCACGGATACCACCGAGAAGATCTTGATGATGCGGCTTTGTTCGATATTGATAAAACCCATCGCCGCCTGCATCAAGAAGTTGACCTTCTGGAACAGCGACTCATTGTGAGGCAGCAGAGATTCAATATCTCGCAATACTTCACGCGCCTGATCCAACTGGTTGCTCGGTAACCGTGCTTTACGCACCAGGAAATTTAACGCCCGCTGGCTATCCATCAAACACAGACGCACTTTCCAGCCGGTATCTTCCAGCTCGGCCAATGTAGACAGCGCTTCGTCATAGCCATCTCCAGGATGCCCTTCCATAATAATTCGGCTCAACGCTTCCAAATCGCTGTAAATATTCTCGATTTCATCGGCTAACTGCTCAATTTTAGTCTCGAACAGATCTAACAGCAGCTCGTAGGCATTACCATCGATCATCGCCCGATTACGGGCACGCATCCGGTAGAGTCGGAAAGCGGGTAGGTCACGTTCACGCAGAGTAAATAAACGACCGTCGCGAATAGTAAATGCCACCGTCGCGTTACCACCACGGTCTTCCGCGTCTTCGTAATAAAAGAAGGAGTGAATGTGCAGGCCATCTTCATCTTCGAAGAAACGAGCCGATGCCTCAATGTCATCCAGTTCTGGACGGGTTGCCAATGACTGGCCGAGTTCTTCCTGAACGCGTTCCCGTTCTTCATCCTCTGGTTCCACCAGATCGACCCATACAGACGAGGCCAGATTATCGCCCTCATCTAACTCTAAACGAGATAAGCGGCAATGATTTAGTTGAAATGCGCTTAGCATAGCGTCATCCCTCTTTTGCAGTGGAGATACAGACAACGCATTGAACAATCTGACATGATGGCAAAAGCCATATCAATCAGACCTAGATTAGATCCAGCTCATAGCGACGGGATAAAATAAGAAGTCGCTGACAACCACGAAGGCTATCAGCAAAAAGGGATAGCCTTAGAAGTTGAACTTAATTAAAAGATCATTGAGCCAGTATCGACTGGGAATGTCCAAAGCTGTTGCCCCCATAGGAAAATAGTGCGCGCATGTTACGCCTTCGGGAAAAACTCTGTCAACTATTGGAAAGTATTTATTGTTTATTTTCGCACCAAATACGGCTAATCGTCGGGCCAAGCTCAACGCTCTCAGAAATTGGGTCTGTGCTCAGGCGGGCACAGACTTAGTATGAGTACGATGCTTTACAACCAAAATATTCGCTACTATTTAGTGAATAGCGTTTAGCCTACATGAATAAGCCAATGCATATCAATTCATTAGATAACTACAAAACGTCCAATCTGGCATAAGAGGCCACCAGCCACTTAATGCCTTCTCCCTGAAATGCAATTTGTAGTCGGGCATGCTCACCACTTCCCTCAAGATTGATGATAGTTCCTTCACCAAACTTAGGATGGAGAACCCGTTGGCCCAGCTTATAGCCGCTGTCATTCTGGCTTATCGGCGTACCCATTCGACTGTGACTGACTGGACGTGACACGCTGGCACGTAGACGAACCTCTTCAATACAATCTTCCGGCAGTTCACCCACAAAGCGCGATGGACGGTGATAAACCTCTTTACCATATAAACGGCGGGTTTCCGCATAGGTCAGGGTCAGCTTCTGCATGGCTCGCGTTACACCAACATAGGCCAGACGCCGTTCTTCCTCCAATCTGCCGCCTTCATCCAACGACATTTGACTGGGGAACATCCCTTCTTCCATACCGACGATAAAGACCTGACGGAACTCCAGACCCTTCGCGGAATGCAGGGTCATCAGTTGTACCGCATCCTGATAGGCATCCGCCTGCCCTTCTCCCGCTTCCAGCGCAGCATGGGACAAGAACGCCTGTAGCGGCGTTAAATCCATATCGTCATCCTGAAAGCTGAACTGACGGGTTGCGGTCACTAATTCTTCCAAGTTTTCTACTCGCGCCTGTCCCTTCTCACCTTTCTCTTGCTCATACATCTGGCGCAGGCCTGAATCACGAATCACCCGGTCAGTTTGTACATGCAGAGGCAGTTCATAGGTTTCACGACCCAAAGCTTCAATTAGTTCAATAAAGCGTTGAATCGCACCGGCAGCCCGACCGGCCAATACCTTTTCCTGTAGTAACGCAATGGACGCCTGCCAGAGCGTAACCTGACGATCGCGGGCAGCATGACGGATAACATCCAGAGAACGATCGCCAATGCCACGCGTTGGCGTATTGACCACCCTCTCAAATGCAGCATCGTCATTTTGATTGGCTATTAAACGCAGATAAGCCAGCGAGTCTTTAATTTCCTGACGTTCAAAGAATCGCATGCCGCCGTATATTCTATAGGGCATTGATGCCTGCAATAACGCCTCTTCCAGTACCCGCGATTGGGCGTTGCTGCGATACAGAATGGCACTGTCAGTTAAAGCGCCTCCGCTATCCTGAAACGCTTTAATGCGGCTGACCACAAAACGGGCTTCATCCAGTTCATTAAACGCGCAGTAAAGGGAGATCGGTTCGCCTTGTTCGCCATCAGTCCACAGCTCTTTACCCAAACGACCATCATTATTGGCGATCAGGGCGTTAGCCGCTTTCAGAATATTGCTGGTTGAACGGTAATTTTGCTCCAGACGAACGGTTTGCGCTCCCGGAAAATCATCCAGAAAACGCTGAATATTTTCTACCTGCGCGCCGCGCCAGCCATAAATCGACTGATCGTCATCGCCAACAATCATCACTTTAGCGCTGTCACCGGCCAACATACGTATCCAAGCGTACTGAATGCGGTTGGTATCCTGAAATTCGTCCACCAGAATATTGGTAAAACGTTCACGATAATGGCTCAAGATCTGGGGCTTGTGTAACCACAATTCATGAGCACGTAACAGAATCTCTGCAAAATCCACCAGACCGGCCCGATCGCAGGCTTCCTGATACGCCTGATAAATACGCAGCCAAGTGCCTTCCGTTACATTGCCATAAGTATCAATATGCTGAGGGCGCAGACCATCATCTTTTTTGTTATTGATGTACCACATGGCCTGACGAGGAACCCACTGCTTCTCATCCAGATTCATTGCCCGAATGATTCGCTTTAATAATCGCAGTTGATCTTCGCTGTCCAGAATCTGGAAATCCTGCGGCAAATTAGCTTCAAGATGATGTGCCCGTAAAAGGCGATGCGCGAGACCGTGGAAGGTTCCAATCCACATGCCACCCTGACTAGTCCCTATTAGCTGTTCAATGCGATGGCGCATCTCTGCGGCGGCTTTATTGGTAAAGGTGACCGCCATGATGGAATAGGGGGAACAGTGCTCAACTGACATCAACCAGGCAATACGATGCACTAATACACGAGTTTTCCCACTACCTGCTCCAGCAAGTACCAACATATTGGTCCGGGGAGCGGCGATAGCTTCGCGCTGTTTATCATTTAAGTTTTCTAGCAGGTAGGAAACGTCCATTATTACGCCATATACTGTTAATTTATACAGATGAATGGATAGATTATATCAATCGACACAGCGATTCCAACCGAGAAATTTCGATATGGGGTAATAAACAGCCGGTTGGCTCATTCATGATGTTTCTTTCGCGATCGTTAATCCAGCATGCCTGAAGGCCATGACGTATTGCCCCGGCAACGTCAGTGATCAAATCATCCCCTACGTGCAGAATAGTTTCTGGCGCAAGTTTAAGCTGTCGAGCCGCATTCAGATACATATCGCCAAACGGCTTCGCCCGACCATCCGGCCCGGCACGTAACACCAGTTGAAAATAGTCACTCAGACCGAACATATGCGGATTAGCATTCCCGTTGGTAACAGCCACCAGTGGGTAGTGTGTGGCCAACAGGCTCAATGTGGTGTGAGTGGATTGAGGCACATCAATACGGCTACGCCAATAACTGAAATGCTCCATGGTGATCTCTGCCCCTTGTCGGGCATCACTATCGCTATAGCCATGAACTTGCAATGTGGTTTCAAACGCCCGACGACGCCATTCGCTGACATCATGGTAGATATCAGGTTCCTGCTCCAACAATTGATGGCGGATTTTATTAAACCCTTCACGGCTTAAATCTGCAACCTGAGGAAACTGTTGCTGCATAAAGCTAACAACTTCACGTTCGGTACGTTCAATGACCGGACGATTATCATACAGCGTATCATCAAGATCGAAGGTCAGTGCTTTAATCGGTCCCAGCGGTCGATAAAAATGCATCAGGATTTCCCTCTCTTGGCGCGTGGATGAGCAGCATCATACACCGAGCTTAAATGCTGAAAATCCAAGTGGGTATAGATTTGAGTAGTGGAGAGGTTAGCATGTCCCAGCAGCTCTTGCACGGCTCGTAGGTCACCGCTGGACTCTAACATATGGGTAGCAAAAGAGTGCCGTAGCTTATGTGGATGAACATGGCTGTTCACCCCTTGCTTAACGCCCCACTCGGCAAAACGCTTTTCCACATTGCGAGCTGAAATTCGGTTGCCATGTTTTGAGACAAACAGCGCATCATCATCCGGCGCATAATACTCGCGCATGGGTAACCAGCGGTTTAACCAAGTTATGGCCATTCTTCCGATGGGTAATTTACGCTCTTTACTGCCTTTTCCCACCACCCGAATATCACCAGACGCCAGATTCACCTGACGACAATCTAAACCAACCAGTTCAGACAAACGCAGACCCGCACCATACATCAGCTCCAACATGGTGCGATCCCTGACCGCCAGAGGATCGTTTAAGTCGATATCCAGCAGATGATTCACTTCATCCACATCCATGTTTTTCGGTAGGTGGCGGCCTTTACGCGGCGTCGAGATCCCTTTTGCCGGATTGGCCGTGATTTGCCCCTGACCGATCATCCAGTCTAAGAAACTGCGAAGGGCGGAGAGTCGAAGCGCCAAGCTGGCAGACTCCAGACCAGAACGTTTGCTACGGGTAACCAGCATCCGTACACCCGCGGCATCCAGTTTGGTCCAGTCCGTCAATCCAATATCAACCAGCAGAGCAATCAGCGCCGCCAGCTGCCGCTGGTAGCTTTTCAGCGTGTAGGGACTGAGCTGACGTTCAACCCGCAGATAACGCAGAAAACTATCAACAGGATTCTGTAGTGATGGACAACTGAGTTCATCATGATGTTCAGTCATACCGGTTCTATCCATCGGGATAATAATCCTGGCAGGATCAGGCTGAGTTGATCCAGTATCAATGTTCCCATGCCTTGCTGGTAATGCTGAGGATCGCGGCTGGTAAAGATCACCATACCTAAGTCCCCTCTTTTTCCTAACAGGGATAATGCAACTGAACCGACCATTTTGGCCTCAGGCATCAACAACAGAATTTCCGGACCATTCAACGGGCCTAAATATTGATTACGATTACCCAGCCGCTGAATACGCATAGATTCGAATGATTGGCGCGGCAAGGAAAGATGGGTGAAATCCGAAGGCGCGCCTAGGTGCCATTTCTCATTAAACAGACGAATAGTAGCGTCAATCAATCCCAGAGAACGGGCCCATTGCCTTAGGCTATCTAATAAATCTTGCAGGCTCTCGGCCTGCACCAACTGACATTGCAGGTTAATCAGCCGGGTAAACAGAATCTCATTGGTGGTCGCCTGTTCCATCAAGAGCGTAATCTCTTCTTCTAACTGCTCAATATGATTACGCTGACGACCCATTTGCCATTCAACTAATGAGATGCTGTCCCTCACCGGGTGAGGAACCCGCATTTGTTCAATTTGTCGGGCATTGCGAATAAAAAAATCAGGATTACTCAACAGATACTGACTGACCATGTCATCGGTGAGGCTGACTGGCGGAGTCTCGGAAGTTGATCCGTCTTTTTTACGCTGGCTCATAGATGAATAAACCCATCATAAACATGTGAAGCAGGCCCTACCATATACAGCGGATTCCCCGGGCCTTTCCAGCTTATTTGTAAACTGCCGCCGGGAAGTTCGACCTTCACATTTTCATCCAGCACGCCCTGCATAATACCCACGGCAACCGCAGCACAAGCACCACTGCCACAGGCCTGGGTTTCACCGGCACCGCGCTCATAGACTCTCAGGCAAACGCTTCCACGATGGATGACCTGCATAAAACCAATATTGGCTCGCTCAGGAAAGCGTTCATGGCTTTCCAGTAATGGTCCCAGTTCTTCCACATTGGCGTTTTCTACGTTATCTACTTGTAAAACACAGTGCGGATTACCCATTGATACTACACCGCACAGCACCGTGTGTTCAGCCGCGCGGAAAATGTAGGTTTTTTCCATTTTTGTGGCACGAAAAGGGACATTCGAGGGGTCAAAATCAGGCTCGCCCATGTTAACGGTAACCAAATCGTCTTCACTCACTGAGAGCGTCATACGGCCATTTTGCGTACTGACCCGGATATCTCGTTTATTGGTCAATCCTTTCAGGCGAACAAAGCGCGCAAAGCAGCGGGCACCATTGCCGCACTGTGCAACTTCACTTCCGTCAGCATTAAATATCCGGTAATGAAAATCTAAATCAGGATCGTAGGGCGCCTCAACCACCAGAAGTTGGTCGAAGCCGACGCCATAGTGGCGATCCGCCAGACGGCGAATCAGCTCTGGTGAAAAATAGACGTTCTGTGTCACCGCATCGACAACCATAAAATCGTTGCCCAAGCCATGCATTTTAGAGAATTGCATTTCATACCCCACTTTCGACGATCTTATATCCTACTGATTTATCGCCAGTTAAATTCTCGTCTTGCCGGGCCAGCCATTCTGAAGCTGTGAAACCAGAAAACGTATATCCTGATATATTATTTCACCAAATGCTCACCGCGCCACAAATCTTCAAAAATCTCTCGCTCACGCACTACGTAAGCCTGTGCACCATCAACCATAATTTCTGCCGGACGGCAGCGAGTATTGTAGTTTGAGCTCATAGTGAAACCATAAGCGCCTGCGCTACGTACCGCCAGTAAATCGCCTTGATTCAGAGTCAATTCACGATTTTTGCCCAGAAAATCACTGGTTTCGCACACCGGTCCAACAACATCATAGGTTTGGTGCTGACCGGTTGGTTTCTCAATAACCGGAATGATTTTCATCCATGCTTCATATAACGCCGGGCGAATCAGGTCGTTCATACCTGCATCAACAATGGCGAAATGGTGATCGTCTTGATCTTTCAAGTACTCTACCGTGGTCAGCATAATGCCAGCATTGGCGGCAATGGCGCGCCCTGGTTCAAAACAAAGTTCCAGACCTTCACGACCTTTCAGCTTTTGCAGTAAGGCAGCAGCGTACTCTTTCGGTTCTGGTGGTGTTTCATCGTCATAGCGTACGCCCAATCCACCGCCCAGATCCAGATGATGGATCTCAATTCCATCCTCTTTAAGCTGGTCCAGTAAAACCAGTAAGCGATCGGTTGCGTCAAGGAAAGGCGAGAGCTCTGTGAGCTGAGAACCAATATGGCAATCGACACCTCTGACCTCAATATTTGGCATCTCGTTCGCTAAGCGGTAAACCTCACGCGCTTTTTGATAGCTGATACCAAACTTATTCTCTTTTAATCCGGTAGAGATGTAAGGGTGAGTTTTGGCATCCACATCCGGATTAATACGCAACGAAATAGGCGCTTTCACCCCCATTTCACCCGCAATCTGATTGATACGGTGTAATTCAGGAATAGATTCCACGTTAAAACAGCGGATCCCCACTTCCAGTGCCCGGCGGATTTCACTCACCGACTTAGCCACTCCAGAAAACACGATTTTCGCTGGGTCACCGCCGGCAACCAGAACGCGCTCCAACTCACCCTGCGAAACGATGTCAAAACCGGAACCTAAGCGAGCCAGAATATTCAGAAATGCCAGATTACTATTCGCCTTAATCGCGTAACAAATCAGGTGTGGATGACCAGATAACGCATCATTAAATGCATGCCAGTGGCGCTCAATGGTTGCTCGAGAATAGATATAAAGAGGTGTGCCAAAACGAGCGGCCAGATCTATCACCGGTACATCTTCAGCAAATAATTGCCCGTCTTTGTAATTAAAGTAATCCATAGTGTCTGCCTAGTCTGTTTTTTTATGCTGTATTTATCTGATACAACGGAAATACCCTGAATGTCCGAATCACGCCCCCTGTCGGTTACGTGATAAAAGTAAACTTTAGCGGATAAACCAACGATTACTCTTTGGTAGCGCTATCAACCTGAGTATTATTTTCTGTTTGTGCAGGTTGTGATTGTGTCGGTTTTAGCGGAGACTCCTTCTTAGGTGGCTCATCTGTTGGCATATATAAAGGCCCTTTCAAGCCACAGCCAGCAAGCCAAAAGGTGGTTAGTACTAAGAGTGAGCAACGAAAAAATGTATTCATTAAAATAAGCCTGTGATTCATTTTGTTTAGCCCTCTATAATCGCAGCTAGATCACGAAAAGCAATAGGAATTCTGATTATGAATGATACTGAGTTTCATCAACTGGCCGAAAAACTGATGCATAACATCGAAGAAGCCATTGATAGCATCGATAGCGATGCCGATATTGATTATGAAATCAATGGAGGGGTGATGTCACTCTCTTTTGAAAATCGCACTAAGATTATCATTAACAAACAAGAGCCTATGCATCAAGTCTGGCTAGCAACCAAAAGCGGTGGATACCATTTTGACTACCGTGGTGGTCAGTGGTTTTGCGATCGCAGCGGTCAGGAGTTTTTCTCCGTGCTGTCAGAAGCCTGTACTGAACAAGCCGGTGAAGAAGTTTATTTGCGGGATTAGGTGGGGAGTCATTCGGGGGCAGATTGGTATGGCTCCCGCTTACAGGACCTGAAACCGATACCGGTTATAGTGTAAACCGTTTTCTTTCAGCATTGTACTACCTTGAAAAATACATCATCGAGAGCCAACACACTGAATCGATTACCAATTATTTGATACAGATAAATCAAAAAGTATGACTAAGAAGAATATCTTTTTTAGTCATCGGTACCGATGACGCACTCAGCGGTGAAATTGAGTTGCTGTTGAATGGGATGACGCGAGCTTCGCCCTCTGACTGAATAATCTGATAAAACTGTGGCAAGTTAAAGTTGACCGAACCAGAGCCGTAAGTAAAACGTTCATGGGAAGACGCGTAGAAACGGCTGACATCGCACACCAATTCTTCAATCCCACCCTGACAGTTCAAATACACTTCAACCCGGTTTAACTCATCCAAAATATAGATATTGAAGCCCTTATCCGTATCTTCAAAGAAGAACTGGATAATCCCTTCGCTGGCGGAACCATCAATAATTTCGGGTAAATGTTCCTGACCCGCTTTTAGCTGAACAGGTATTCCGTTCAGCTTATTATTGGAAATTGCACCATAAAACTCGACGGCATTTTCCAATTTCTGCACCGAAACGCTCAAACGCTCAAAGAATAAACCCCAGGTTTGCCCTGCAAGACGTAATGCTTTAAAACGGTTTGAATCCTGACGAGTACTGGATAAACGCAAACTAATGCATTCCAATACCAACTGTTGTAAACGTGTCTGAATTAACCCTCGCAGATGCTGGCTATAACAAAAGACGTCTACTGATTCAGGCGGCAGAGCATCCTGATGCATCTTGCCCAGAATAGTTTTCAGCGCTTCGATTACCGCTTGGCTACCGCTGAAATGCAGAGTACGAACTTCATTCCATGAATTACGGTACAGTAAATCTACGCTACCTATCAGGCACTGCTCTTGATTGCCAAAACTGAATACATCTAATTTGCCGAGGTCAAACGGCGGGGTATTTTGCTGTAGCAGAGATTCTGTCGGATCATTTTCCAGATTAACAATGAGCGCCAAATGCCGAATTTCACAGGGGCTGTAGAGCGCCTTCGGCGTAGGAGCAGGTACTCTTAATGGAAAATGTTTAGCAATATCAGCAACAAACATCTGTAATTTTTCATCGCTGCAATATTGGCTATTTTTAACATGCAGGCGCGTATCCGGCGTCAACAAACCATTAAAATAGCTCCAAGCCACCAGCTTGCTCAAGTAGCGGTTATACTCCAGCGGCTGATGCCCAATAATAGCGTCAACCTGTGGAGCCTGATTATACAAATACCATCCGGCACGATTTGCCCGATCAATAGGCACCTGAATAAATGTGAGATTTTTTTCTGACAGATCCGGTGATATCTGTGGATTCACTAAAGTAACTTTACCCGGCAGAGCCTCAAAGGCGGCATATAACTTACGGGTTAGTACGCCAATATCTTGTGGGCTGGCACTAACGCTTAAATTATTACGGCGGGCAAAACGAATCAGGTTGCGGTAACTTTGCATCAAGGCATCCAGCAACTCATTATGAGCATCACGGACGCGTTCAATTTTCCAGTTGGCGCGATCGTCTAAAATCTGCATACGCTCCATATCCCAGCCCCAGTCACGAGTTAACTGGCTGAGAATTTCCCGGCGCCAGTTGCCCTGAAGCGGAATAGCTTCCGTCGATTCAGACAGCCGTTCACACACCTTCATATAAAAACAGCGACGAACCAGATCTAGACGAGTGTCGTCACCAATCGCCTGTAAGTAGGTGGTCACTCTTTCCAGCATCATGTAATAAGCATCCAGACTGAAAGAGTCCAGTTCACCATTATGCAAACGCTGTTTAATGTCTATTGCCAACAGTTGCGACTGTGGGTATTGCCACGAGTAGGTTTCAAGCAGCAAGGTTTTCAACACCGCTTTATAAGGTGAGTCGATACTTTTATACAGTTGCCACAGGCTGGCACCAAAATACTCTTCCGCAGACAGGGAGCCTAAACCACCCAAATCTATCCACTCATCACGCTGTAGCGTTTCATCAGCAAACAGCGCGGAAACATACTCTTCGTAATTCATCTCCTGTTCATCCGGAACGATGTTCCATAAAACAGGCTTACCGGCTAAACGCACTGCACTACGATAAAATTCATCCAACAACAGAATATGCAGGGTAGAACCACAATCTTCATTATCCAGCTTACCGCTCTGATTTTGGCGGAAGCGGTTTTCATCAATCAAAAAGAAGTTAACTTCTACACCTAGCGAGGCGGCCCACTGCGCTAGTAACAGGCATTTTGCCTGCAAAATAGTGCGTTCGTTGCCGTTCAGCCATGACTGATGACAAATCCAAATATCCAGATCGGAAAACTGGCTTTGCCCGACGGAGGAAGTGCTTCCCATGCTGTAAACGCCGGTGATAGGTAACGACTGGCTAGCATGTTGATTAAGAGGAATATCGGCGCTCTGACAGAAATTCGTCAGATACTGGACTTGTGCTTCATTGGGCGTATAGGCACAGATACCGTTAGGAACGATTCCATCCTGATAACCCGGCATTTTCGGGTGGTGATAATGCAAAAAAACGGGCAACATCGTATAAACCTGCTGAAAAGCAGATCCCATATTCGCCATAGCCCGATCGATACGTAATTGATTTAACGTATCCAATCGCTGCTTTAATAAAGTCATATTAAGATGCAAGACGATTTGCCTGATTAATTCCCAAGATGGTTAAAGGAACTGCATTCTGGTTGCCCGTCCATTTAGCAAATACAATCGTTCACTGATTGCCAGAAACGTGATCAATTTAACACCTTGTGAGGTAGGCGTAAAGGTATTGCCCCTCCTCTCACTGCATCCCACACTACTTTGTTCACAATTCAATACAACATTCGAGGTAGATATCAGACCTTCCTGCTGAATAATAAATAATTTCAGCAAAAAGCATCGATACTTTATTTTATTTCAAATATTGATAATTATTATGCTGCGCTGACACCCAGTGTCCCAACTGATAGAATGAGACGACATAATAAAAAGGTAATGATAAAGCATGTCTACTAACACTATCCGCATTGCGACTCGTCAAAGCCCGCTGGCGTTATGGCAAGCACACTACGTCCGGGATCGTTTATTGGCTTTTCATCCAAGCCTGACGGTTGAACTGGTCACGATGGTGACTCGCGGTGATATCATTTTGGATACCCCTCTGGCTAAAGTGGGTGGCAAAGGGCTGTTTGTTAAAGAGCTAGAAATCGCCATGCTGGAAGGGCGGGCTGATATCGCCGTTCATTCAATGAAAGATGTCCCCGTCGCTTTTCCTGAAGGCTTAGGTTTAGTCACCATCTGTGAGCGCGAAGACCCGCGTGATGCGTTTGTATCTAACCACTTTAATTCACTGGATGATTTACCGGTCGGCAGTATTGTTGGTACCTCAAGTCTGCGTCGCCAGTGCCAACTTCGTGCTCGTCGTCCCGACCTAGTCATCACTGATTTACGGGGTAATGTCGGTACTCGCCTGAGTAAATTAGATAATGGCCAGTATGATGCCATCATTCTGGCCGCTGCGGGCTTAAAACGCCTGAAGCTGGAAGCGCGCATCCGTCAATTTATGACACCGGAAGAATCTTTACCGGCGGTAGGCCAAGGTGCCGTGGGTATTGAGTGCCGTCTTAACGATCAGAGAACCCGTGAATTATTAGCGCCGCTAAACGATGCTGCAACGGAAACGCGAGTCATTGCTGAACGAGCTATGAATGCCCGTCTAGAAGGCGGATGTCAGGTACCCATTGGCAGCTACGCCGAGCTGGAGGGCGATCAACTTTGGCTTCGCGCGCTGGTTGGCGCACCGGACGGCAGTAAAATGATTCGCGGAGAGCGCCGTGGCCCCGCTACTGATGCAGAAACGATGGGAATTGCTCTAGCTGAAGAACTCCTCAATCAGGGAGCAGATGACATTTTGCAACGCGTCTATCAGGATAGCCAGTCCTGATGACCATATTGGTTACGCGCCCCTCCCCTGCCGGTGAAGAGCTGGTTAAACAACTCATTGCGCAGGGGGTTAGTGCTTGCCACACCCCATTGATTAGCTTTGCTCCCGGTGATGCGCTCAGTAACTTACCTGATTATCTGAATAATTTACGTCCGGGCGACTTACTGATCGCCGCCTCCCAACATGCGGTATATTACGCAACGGACAAATTACTCGAAGAATGTCACGGTTGGCCGGATAATATTGATTATTTAGCTATCGGGGAAAAAACGGCCAGAGAACTTGAAAAAGTGACAAACTGTCCAGTGGCTCGCCCTGAAGGTCGCGAAATCAGTGAGCAACTGCTAAAATTACCCCAATTACAGTATGTTGTCGGT
This sequence comes from Limnobaculum parvum, assembly GCF_003096015.2. Lineage (NCBI taxonomy): Bacteria > Pseudomonadati > Pseudomonadota > Gammaproteobacteria > Enterobacterales > Budviciaceae > Limnobaculum > Limnobaculum parvum. Next base: position 3,678,996 of record NZ_CP029185.2, read on the forward strand.
AAAAAAGTGTTAATTTTACGCGGAAACGGTGGGAGGCCTTTTCTAGCAGAACAACTTAAAAAACGGGGAGCTGAAATAACGTTCTGTGAATGTTATCAACGTCACCCGATACCTTATGATGGCGAAAAACTTTACCATCATTGGCAACAGATGAACGTTAACACACTGGTAATTACCAGTGGAGAAATGTTACAACAGCTGTACGAATTGGTTCCTGAACGCTATCGTAATTGGTTACTTAGTTGCCAACTGCTGGTAGTCAGTGAACGACTTGCCGATCTGGCCAATACATTAGGCTGGAAGCATTGCCAAATTGCAGATAATGCAGATAACGATGCGCTATTGCGTGCGCTACAACAAATTTAACTACGGGATGTGCCAAGATGACGGATTCTACGACCCCATCAGCACCAGTTGAACAAGAGAACGTGTCAACTGAAAAAGAAACAAATACTCAAACGCCAAAAGTCAGGCAAGGTAGCCGGTCTGGTGTTGCATTAGGAGCGATTGCTATCGCTTTAGTCATTGCTCTTGGCGGTGGTCTTTATTACCACGGTCATCAATGGGCTGCATCCCAACAGGCAACAATACAGCAGTTACAGGCTCAAATTGATACACTGAAAACCGGTCAATCTAAAGAAGATGGCCAACTATTAGCATCGCAAAATGAATTTACTCAGCAGTTGAAAAACAGCGAGAAACAGATAGCCGAGCAAAATAATAAGCTGAATGCTCAGATATCAACCTTGCAAGAGCTACAAAATAAGGTCACGACTATTGCCTCCAGCGATAGTAAAATATGGCATCTGTCTGAAGCAGATTTTCTGGTCAAAATGGCTGCGCGTAAGCTATCAATTGAGCAAGATGCAGCGACAGCAATTAATATGCTAAAAAGCGCAGATAAATCACTATCTGAATTTAATGACCCAAGTTTAGGCGAAGTCCGTCAGGCTATTATTCAGGATATCAATTCCATTTCAGCGGTAAGTCAGATTGATTTTGACGGGATAGCCCTGAGATTGAATGAACTCTCTGATCAAGTGATGAATCTGCCATCCGCCAGCACCGATTGGGATAACGCGCCGCTGGATAAAAGCAGCACCGAAGTTAGCGGTGAGTTGAAAGACTGGCGTCAGAATTTGAAAAACAGCTGGCATAGCTTTATGTCAGAATTCATCACTATTCGCGACCGTGATGTTCCGGCAAATGAGCTAACTAGCCCACTATTAACGCCAGATCAAGATACCTATCTGAGAGAAAACCTGCGGTTAAAATTGTTGATTGCGGCCAGAGCGGTTTCCCGTCATCAAAGCGAGATCTATCAGCAATCGCTGGACAGCGTTTCCACTTGGGTTCGAGCCTACTTCGATCCGGATCACTCATCAACCAAAGCGTTTTTAAGCCAACTCGATGAGCTCACCCAGCAATCCATTAATCTGGATGTGCCTAAAGAACTGAAGAGCCTATCGTTGCTGGATGCTATAACGAGACAACGTACTCGTGATATCGCACCACCCGCTTCAACTACGGCTCCAGCGCCGGAATCAACCCATCCATCCAGTCATCAGGGGGGTTAAACATGCTGCGTTTACTCTTTCTATTATTGATACTGGTTGCAGGTATAGCTGTAGGCCCGATGCTGGCGGGGCATCAGGGCGCGGTAATGATCCAAACGGATAATTACGACATCAAAATGAGCGTGACCGGTCTTGCGATCCTTATCGCACTACTGTTTATCGTTCTGTTTTGTTTTGAGTGGATTTTACGCCGTATTTTCCATACCAGTGCTCGTACTAAAGGTTGGTTTATTGGTCGTAAAAGTACTCGTGCACGTAAACAAACCCGTGCAGCTATGCTTAAGCTGACCGAAGGTGATTTCTCTCAGGTTGAGAAATTACTAACCCGTAATGCCGACCATGCGGAACAACCGGTGGTGAACTATTTATTGGCAGCTGAAGCCGCGCAGCAAAATGGTGATACCCAACGGGTAAATGATTATTTGAGCCGTGCTGCAGAGTTAGCAGATACCGATCAACTGCCGGTAGATATTACCCGTATCCGCATTCAGTTAGCGCAAAATGAATATCACGCCGCACGCCACGGTATTGATCAACTACTCAATGATGCTCCACGCCACCCGGAAGTACTGCGTCTGGCTCAACAGGCCTATCTAAAAACCGGCGGCTACGCCTCTCTGCTGGAAATCATCCCTTCCATTGAGAAAGCCAAGCTTTACGATGAAGATACGCTGGAGACCTTACGTCTTGATACTTACATCGGTTTAATGAATCAGGCAATGTCTGAAGGTGGTAGCGAAGGATTGAAGCTATGGTGGAAGAATCAGCCACGTAAAGTGCGCAATAACCAAACTCTTCAGGTTGAACTGGCTTCCCATTTCATCGACTGTGATGATAACGATCAGGCACAAAAGATCATTTTGGATGGATTAAAACATCAATATGATGAAAGACTGATTCGGTTAATTCAAAAGCTAGAATCCGGTAATCCAGATCCGCTGGAAAAAGAGTTAAAAATGCAGATTCAGGAACACGGCGCAACCCCATTACTAAATAGTACACTGGGGCAGTTGTTAATGAAGCACGGCGAGTGGAAGCAAGCCAGTGAAGTGTTGAAACAAGCTATTGAGCAGCACTCTGATGCCAAAGACTATGCCTTACTGGCAGATGCGCTGGATAAACTAAACCGCACGCAGGAAGCCACACAAATAAGGCGTCAAGGGTTAGCACTATCCCTGAAGTAGGAAATTTGATCGCAATGAAACGGGCTCAGAATATGGGCCCGTTTTTATTTTTATCTCAAATGTCCTGCCTGATTTAATCATCAGGCAAAAAAAAACACTTGCCTATAGGGGCAAGTGTGAGAAAAAAATCAGGTCAAAGGACAACATGGTGGTGTCTCACTCAACGTTATGTCTAATGTTTGATGACAATGTCATCATAAAGCTAGACGATAGACACCATTACTCGGCTCTGCATCATTCATTGGATTATGAAGTGGTCCTTAAACCAACTGTCATAAAAAGGAAAATGAGCATCTACATATAGGATTTAGCACTTATCGTGCCAACTTTTATTAATTCAGATTGAAATGAACAATTAATAAAATAACATGTTGATTATAAATGAATTATTTATATTCTCTATTTATGCCATTATCATCGTATTTTTTACACGAGGTACGAAGTGTATAAACAAGATGTCTCTTTTTAGAGACATCGAATGCTACTTATATATTTCACCATTATAATCAATGTATTAAATGTCTTTTAGTAACGACAAAGCAGAGAAAAAACCGAAGAGATCAACGACAGTATGAATTCACGAACAGATACCAACAAAAAATACCGAACGTTCAGTTTCACTATTCTACTGGTGATTATCCTGTTCTGTTCTACCATTGCCCTAGCATTTTGGTTTGGCTGGCTACCATTACAGGTTGTGATTTTGTATACCGCATTGAGCCTAATAACGTTTTTGTTCTATGGCAAAGATAAGTCCGCCGCAAAGAAACATACTTGGCGCATCAAAGAAAGTACGTTGTTATGGTTGGGTGTAATTGGTGGATGGCCTGGAGCCCTGATGGCACAACAATTATTTCGCCACAAGTCGAGCAAGAGATCGTTTCAATTAATGTTCTGGCTTACCGTTATCATTAACTGTGCAATATTAATTTGGTGGTTAAGAAGTCGATAAAACCAAATGAGTTAAACAGAAGATCAGGGGATAAACCACTTGTTAAAACGTAGATAAAGAAAAACCCTGCAATATGCAGGGTTCTCAAAATTTGGTCGGCGAGAGAGGATTCGAACCTCCGACCCACTGGTCCCAAACCAGTTGCGCTACCAAGCTGCGCTACTCGCCGAATCAGGTACTACTTTTTATTTGTTATTTTAAATTCGTGTGGTGCGAAGAGAGGGACTTGAACCCTCACGTCCGAAGGACACTAACACCTGAAGCTAGCGCGTCTACCAATTCCGCCACCTTCGCAGTTACACAAAAATCTAAAACTTACTATACTAACAAATTAATGGGGTGGCTAATGGGACTTGAACCCACGACAACTGGAATCACAATCCAGGGCTCTACCAACTGAGCTATAGCCACCATAAATTCTTTGCTCAACCCGGCATCCAAACCTTGGACATTCATCACGCCCTGCGCACTGTTTATGGCGCGCCCGACAGGATTCGAACCTGAGACCTCTGCCTCCGGAGGGCAGCGCTCTATCCAGCTGAGCTACGGGCGCGCAGTGCGCCGTTGCGGATGAGGATACTACGGATTTCGAACCCATCTGTCTAGCCCTTTTTTCAGGATTTTTTCTAATTGCTCACTTCATCAACGATTCGACTACTTTTTTATCATAAAACAAGGGTAAAACGCATTTTACTAAGAATTAATTTATCTTTATTACTAATTTTTGCTTCCAGAATTCCTCAACCTCTTTTAAAGTCAGCATCAGCGAATGAGAAATACATTCGCACACTAATAAAAGCAAACACAGATTTCTGATCGGCTAAACATCACCACACTAGGTGACAATACTTTATTGGCGCCGAAAATCGATCGGAAAGACAGGCTTAGGAAATAATATCTATTTTAGGGACCATCCACAGTGAGTAACATAACCAAGCCATTAGGCTTTCTACGCGGTAGCCTCGTTACCCAAATATTAATCGGCATGCTGGCTGGCATCATTCTAGCACTCGTATCACCAAACGCCGCTCAAGCCGTTGGTCTTTTAGGTAATTTGTTTGTCAGTGCGCTGAAGTCCGTTGCACCTATTCTGGTTTTTATTTTGGTTGCCTCTTCTATCGCCAACCATAAGCAAGGACAAAAAACCAATATGCGGCCAATCGTTGTGCTGTATCTGATTGGTACTTTTGCTGCTGCATTAATTGCCGTTTTAGGCAGTTTTCTGTTCCCTTCAAAACTGCTTTTAGCCACCACGAATGCTTCACTAAGCCCCCCAGGAAGCGTAATCGAAGTTCTCCATGCGGTGTTGTTTAAAATGGTGGATAACCCTATCAGAGCCCTTATAGAAGCAAACTATATTGGCCTTCTGGTCTGGGGTATTGCATTAGGCGTAGCTCTACGCCATGCATCTGATACCACTAAAACCGTAGTCAGCGATCTCTCTTACGGTATTACCTTTATTGTACGTCTGGTAATCCGCTTTGCTCCTATCGGTATTTTTGGTTTAGTCGCCGCCACGCTGTCAGATCCAGAAACAGGGTTCTCCGCGTTTCGTGGCTATGCCCATCTGCTGATGGTATTAATCGGATGTATGGCAGTGGTTGCGCTGGTACTTAACCCACTCATTGTATTTATTATCACGCGTCAAAACCCATATCCATTGGTGTTTACCTGCCTGCGTGACAGCGGCATTCCAGCCTTCTTTACCCGCAGTTCAGCTGCAAATATTCCGGTCAACATGACCCTGTGTAAAAAACTGAAGCTTAAAGAAGAAACCTACTCCGTTGCCGTTCCTCTCGGTACCGCTATCAATATGGCGGGGGCCGCAGTGACTATCACGGTATTAACATTAGCGGCTGTGTATACTTTAAATATCGCGGTTGATATCCCAACTGCATTACTGCTGAGTGTTATTGCCTCCATATGTGCCTGTGGTGCGTCAGGCGTCGCTGGCGGTTCTTTACTGCTGATTCCAGTAGCTTGTAGCATGTTTGGTATCCCGAATGAGATCGCTATGCAGGTTGTTGCGGTGGGCTTCATTATCGGGGTTCTGCAAGATTCGGTAGAAACCGCAATTAACTCATCAACAGACGTGGTATTTATAGCTGCTGTTTGTAAAGCTGAAGAGCAAAAAGAAGCTGCTATGGCGACCTCTGCAGTAAAAGAAAGCTAATTTTTGGTTGAATTTAAACGATAAAAAAAGCCCTTAAGGGCTTTTTTTATTGGCAGTAATTTATCAACTAAAGACGATTGGTGTAATGGTAAACGACATACTTAAACAGCTTAAACTGTCGACGCCAACGGGTTGGCTGGGCTAGCAAACGATATAACCACTCCAGCCCCATGTCTTGCCATACCTTTGGTGCACGCTTAACATGACCGGTAAACACGTCATAGGTTCCACCGACGCCCATATACAGTGCGTCAGCATAGATTTTACGGCAATCGCGCATAAACATCTCTTGCTTTGGCGATCCCATAGCAACCGTCACGAATTTGGCTCCACTGGCACGGATACGTTCAAATAGCGCTTCACGCTCTTCCGGTTTGAAATAACCATCCTGACTACCAACAATATTCACATTCCACTGACTTTTCAGCTTTTGCTCAACCTCTGTCAATATTTCTGGTTTTCCTCCCACCAAAAATACCGGTACTCCCTGCTTTCCCGCCTGTTCCATTAGCGCTTCCCAGAGATCGGCACCAGCAACGCGCTGTACATCCGCATCCGGATATTTACGACGAATGGAACGTACGATACTGATTCCATCAGCATATTTATACTCAGCCGCATCAATCAACTCACGCAAAGGCTTATCTTGCTCTGCGGTCATCACCTTCTCTGCATTGATCGCAACCAGCGTCCCGGTTTTCATATCGCTATCGTCAAACAGATAGTCGACAAACTGAGCCATGTTACGAAAGCCCCATATATCAATACCGCGAATACTATATTTAGCAATATTCACACTACTCTCCTAACCTGCTTTCGCATTATCAATTTTTACCTGACCAGAAGACAGAGAACAACGGACTCGCTGGCGTATCATGCCGCAGGTGTCAAACACCCAATACAGCAGCTTAGCAATTATCAGACATAGCCCAAATATCAGTGCAAAGAAAACAACTCGGGAAACGAAAGAATCTAAACCTTCCCGGGCTAATACAATAATGTTAAAAACCGCACCAAAGCAAAATGCCTGCATAATGGCACCTTTATAGCGGTTAGTTTCAGTCCGACCCTTCTCATATACCCAGTCAAACCATTTAATAATTAAACCTACCAACACCGCCCCTAGAGGGATAAACCAAACGCCCCCCATCACCACCAGAGAGCCTATCAAGGTTGGTGATATCGCCAGGCCAGCGTGATAGTCCAATACTTCCCAGGTAAAATAATTTGCCGTATTCACGACTAAATTAGGTCGATCGGGCCATAGCCAGCTGGGAATAAACACATAGAAATCACGAACAATGGGAGCCAAGCCCTGAAACTCTATCTTGTCGTAATTTTGCAAAAGTAATGCCAAATTCTCCCACGGGGAGAACGTATCTCGAGTGAGATACAAGAAGGTATAAAATGCTTCCGCACCAGATACGTTCATGCCATAACGTTTTAACGCCAACCAGAACATGCCAACAACACCAGCAACACCCGCCATTACCAGCATCCACAATGTGATGTGCCCGCGAGCAATGCCGATAAACAGGAATAGAGAGAAAGCAATTAGGATATTTGCCCGCGTCCCACCGACAACAACATAGGTCAAAACGCCAAAGGCGACGGTACTAATTAAAAACAAAAACCAGCTACGGGTATTTTCCTTGAGGAAATAGACAACCAGCATGGCAGGAATAAAGAAATAGAAAAAACGTTTTAGTGCTACACCAGAAACATCACTGGAGAAAATCTGGCTATATTTTTCTAACTTAAACAGTAAAAAACCATTTTGCAGGAAGAATATTCCAACGGTAGTTATCGCTACCAACGCTAACAGTATCCAAGTTAGATTGGTTTCAACACGATTCATGGTAAATAGCGCAGGACGAGGCTTATCACTCGGCTTTAATAATCGGGTTTTATAGCAAACATAATAAATAGCATAAAAACAGGTTGCTGAAAGTAACGCATTAAGTAAGGAATCCACTGCAACCACTTGTACATCAAACTGAAAAACCAGCACACACGTCAGCGGGAAGCCAAAATAGAAGGTCAATAAATAAAGCAGTGAAAATAATATGTTAAAGTTAAAGCGTACCGTTCTAAACTCTTTATAAGTTAAAGTCAGAATAAATATCAGTGATATCAGGTAAACAACAAACAAACCACCAAACTGTGCAGGTTCCATTATTTTACCTCTCCAGCAGCCACAACAAGCGCCTGCTTCCACCCACTAATATAATTAGGATTAAAAAAGGCAATATGGCTTTTATCCAGTGTAGCGGTTTTTTCTTGAATCTCCCGAACCGTTTCCATCTCTATGCTATCGCCATAGAACAAAAATGGGATCTTCTGCTCCTGAAGATCGTTCCAGAATGGATTATGACGACTCACAACAAAAGGTACACCGCTTTGAATCAGCAAACAAAGCGTACCAATTCCCTGCTGGCGATTAAAAATGAAATAGCCTAAATCACAGCCAGAAAGAATGGATAAGTATTCATCAAAAGGAATTTGCTCAGTCAACAACATGACCTGCCCCTGAGGAAATAATTCTACCGCTTTAGCACTAATCTCTGAAATATAGGTATGGTTATTCGCTGGATATCCCAGCGGGATAATAATTTTAACCTGCCCTTTATCAAATTGGCGGTGAATTTCCTGCAGTACTTCAATATGGCGATTAGTACGATCGCCAGAATTACCCACCAGAATCGTCAACGTTTTTTTATGGCTTTTATCAGTTAGCGAAGGTTGATAGGAGGGATCCATGCGGGTTGGAAAATAGAGCAATGAGCAAGACGTATCAGGATGCCGCTGTTGGTAATGCATCAAATCACCCCGGGTAGCGAAAACATGCCCTACTTTTCCCTGAGCAAAGCGGCGTAACCGATAAAACAGGCGAAACTTCCAACGGGTGGAGTCTTCATACAAATCGGCCCCCCAAACGTGCCAACTAACACGTTTAGGATTAATTTTACTGAATAGCAGAGCAAGCCATAATTTGGTATTAAATTGACCGTGGAGTAAGAAACGCGCTTCTGGGTCAACTTTTGCCCGTGCGATCACTGCCTGAGCTAATGATGCTTTATCATCATAGCTTTCAATCTTCAACTGGTTAAATGACTCAAATGACGATGCATCCTTTGCAGCAACCATAAAGTGTTGCACATACTCATGGGGCACTTGTGCTGATAAAACATCGTTAAAAAAACGCAGCACCGTTAAATTATGGTGGGGTATATCAGAACCCAATATATGAATCAAAGTCGTCATAATCTTCTACGGTAAATAAAGAAAACACAGCTACAAAGTACAAAATAGATGATATAGGTAGCCATATAAGATTGGGCTGCACCCACGGCACCATTCTGCGGTATCAACCAATGTGAAAATCCGGTTAGTAAAGCAAACTGGCTCACTTCCGTTAGGATATAAAACCGTAATGATGCCTTAGCAATGACCAAATAACCAAAGACATACGAACCTACTTTCAACACATCGCCCACCAGTTGCCAAGCAAACAGATCGCGCATTGCGACAAACTTGCTGGAAAACAGCAGCCAAATGGCAAAATCACGCAATAACCAAACGCTAAAACTAACAATAGCCACGACAGGTAAAACAAAACGCAGTGAGCGTAAAATTTCTCGTGAAATGTCAGACTTATTGGTCAGGCGAGAAAGGGTGGGAAGCAGATAAACAGTAAACGAAGCAGTAATAAACTGTAGATAAGCATCGGAAATACTGCTGACCCCCTGCCAAATACCAACATCATCCCAGCTATAGTGCTCTGCCAGCAGATTACGCATCATCACATAAGCAACAGGTAACGTCACAGAGGTAATTAATGCCATGATGGTAAATTTGCCCAAGCTACTGGCTAGCGCCTTATCCCACATCGGCTTCAGATAACCAAAAGGAATCGTTTTTCTGCGCCACAGAATAAAACCAGCAGGGATAACCACCAGCGCGGGAACCAGCGCCAAGCCGGCCAATGCGCCTTCATAACCGCCCAGATAATAACAAACCAGATATCCCACTACGCCAAACAGACTACCGCCAATCACACCAAGAGCATTACCTATCGCATCACGATAGCCTTTCAAAACGGCTAAGAAGAAGTTTGCGTAGGCAATCCCTATCTGAATGAATGCAACCGCCCTCACCACATTCTGATATTCAGTATGACCAAATAACCCTACGCTGATAGGCTCGGCAAAGAGTAAAAAGATGACCGCCAACAGAGTGGAAAAACCTAGCACAATACTGGCGGATGTTCCCAGTGCTTTGCGCAGCTGTTCAGGCTCTTGTTGGTATTGTGCTACGTAACGCGTGATACCATTAAATATCCCAGCCCCCGATAGCACGCCCAATACGGTAATTAACTGGCGAAAATTACCTGCCTGCCCTACACCGCTGGGGCCAAAAGAGACGGCCAACAATTTAACGATCAATAACCCCATGCCGATCTTAATCAGCGTGGAGGCGGCAGTCCAAATTGATGCTTTAGCCAAAGACATATCAGGCGAAATAACTCAGAATCGTATTGATGACAGTCCGTTGATTAATGTCTGTCATATTAAAGAATAACGGTAAACGAACCAGGCGATCGCTCTCTTTAGTGGTATAGCGATCTTCTCCATGGAATTCACCATACTTTTCACCAGCAGGGCAAGCATGCAGGGGAATATAGTGGAATACAGCCATAATTTCCGCTTCTTTCAAATAACTGATAAAACGGGTGCGATCCTCTACATCATTCAGCTTAATATAAAACATATGTGCATTTTGCTGGCAGTTTGATGGAATCGTTGGCAATTCAATCCTTCCCTGTGCAGCCAAAGCCTTAAATGCGTCATAGTAGTTGTGCCATAGTTGCAGACGACGCTGGTTAATCGGATCTGCGGCTTCCAGTTGACCCCACAGGTATGCAGCCTGTAAGTCAGCCATCAGATAACTGGAGCCAATATCACGCCAAGTATATTTATCTACCTGACCGCGGAAAAATTGACTACGGTTAGTCCCCTTCTCACGAATAATTTCTGCCCGCTCAATCAGCGCAGGATCGTTAATTAACGTTGCCCCACCTTCGCCACCCGCCGTATAGTTTTTCGTTTCATGGAAGCTAAAACAACCAATATGACCAATGGTACCTAATGCTTTACCCTTATAGGTTGACATCACGCCCTGAGCCGCATCTTCTATCACATACAGTTTATGCTTTTTAGCTAAAGCCATAATGGTGTCCATCTCACATGCCACACCAGCATAATGAACCGGAACAATTGCTCGGGTCTTTTCAGTAATCGCTGCTTCAATTTTAGTTTCATCAATATTCATGGTATCCGGACGGACATCCACGAACACCACTTTAGCGCCACGCAATACAAAAGCATTAGCCGTTGAAACAAAGGTAAAACTTGGCATGATCACTTCATCACCAGATTTAATATCCAGTAATAATGCAGCCATCTCTAATGAAGCAGTACACGATGGCGTTAGCAACACTTTATGGCTGCCAAAATGTTGTTCCATCCACTGCTGGCAGCGACGGGTAAAGCCACCGTCACCACATAATTTACCGCTACTCATTGCGGCTTTCATATATTCGAGTTCTGTACCAACAACCGGAGGAGCATTAAAAGGAATCATTTTTTCACCTGAGTAATTTGTTAAATAGACATCTATAAATCGTTATCTGTATAGCCAATATGCTGTGCTATTGATGCAAGCACCGCTACGAATATAAAGGCGCAAAGCTGCAAGATTTCCCATCTGGGTAGCAACACAGAGGTGGCTCAATTTTCGTGCCACACACCAATTTTTCGCTACCTTTATCAGCTCAAGACCTACGCCTTTATTGCTACAGCCTGGCCAAACAGCTAACAGACCTACACGCCCTTGGTTATCACCAGTATCACGTAACGTCACAAAGCCCTGAGGATGCCCCTCTTTATCCTCGAGTATCAGACAACTATGGTCGAAAGTCCCTAATACGGCTTTTTCAACCCATAACGCATAGAAACGACCACTATCGCTATTCTGATACCATGGAGCACGAAATCGACTCAGGCGGAAAGCATCTGATGCGACCGCTCGTAATGCGGGTATATCCTGTTCTGTAGCCAACCGGCAGGAAAATAGTAGACTGGGTGAACTGTCAATTACAGCATCAAGTGATACAACAAAATCCACTTCACCTTCAACCAGTTGAAAATCCAATGCGCTTAAAGTATCGATCCAGTCACCACGCGACGCAGGCACTTTGGCCTGAACCAATTGGAAACCAGACAACATTTGCACATCTAATGGGCTAACAGCCGATTCGCTAAAATTCAGCTTAGCGGTAGAGAGCGAAAAGAATTCGCTCTCCCACTCAAGAGGCTCAATATTGGCGTGGACGGACATTGAGCAAATCCTGCAAATATTTTCCATAACCTGTTTTGGCCAGAAGCTTCGCCGTTTTTAATACGCTTGCATCATCTAACCAACCATTACGCCAAGCTATCTCTTCCAGGCAGGCAATTTTAAACCCTTGTCGTTTTTCTACCGTTTGTACAAAGGTGCTAGCCTCAACTAGACTATCGTGCGTTCCTGTATCTAACCAAGCAAACCCCCTACCAAGCAGTTCAACATTCAACGTACCTTGCTCGAGATACATTTGGTTAATACTAGTAATTTCCAGTTCACCACGTGGAGACGGCTTGACCTGCTTCGCTAATTCCACCACTTGATTATCGTAGAAATAGAGCCCGGTAACCGCCCAATTTGACTTAGGTTTAAGCGGTTTTTCCTCAATCGACAGTGCCCGGAAATTGTCATCAAATTCAACAACACCAAAGCGTTCCGGATCCATCACCTGATAGCCAAAAACGCTTGCGCCCTTGTCGCGGGTAACAACATTACGCAGTTTTGAGCTGAAACTTTGACCAAAAAAGATATTATCACCCAAGACCAAACAGCAGGAGTCACCGTTAATAAACTCTTCGCCGATCAGAAATGCCTGCGCTAATCCATCCGGACTAGGCTGGGCTGCATAGCTGAGTTTAACCCCAAACTCTTCACCAGTACCAAGCAAACGCTGAAATGACGGTAAGTCTTCCGGGGTAGAAATAATCAAAATATCCTGAATTCCCGCCAGCATCAGCACGGAAATCGGATAATAAATCATTGGCTTATCATAAATAGGGAGCAGCTGTTTTGATACGCCGCGCGTAATTGGATACAGTCGGGTACCTGAACCACCCGCTAAAATAATACCTTTCATTGACATCACCATTTCCCTAGCGCTTGTATTAATCGAAAGCCAGAGATATTACATAAATAGAATATAATGATTGGGAGCTCAGCTTTAGACTCCCAGGTTATTTTGTTATCAGAACTATGATTTCAAGCCAATACGCTCTCTGGCATAACTTCCATCCTGAACGCGTTGCCACCATTGTTGATTCGCCAGATACCAAGAAACTGTCTTACGGATACCTGACTCAAAGGTTTCTAATGGTTTCCAGTTCAGTTCACGCTCAATTTTGCTGGCATCGATTGCATAGCGCATATCATGGCCTGGACGATCCGTTACGTAGGTAATCAGATCCTCATATTTAGCTACGCCTTCAGGCTTTGATGGCGCTAACTCTTCCAGTAACTGGCAAATGGTACGCACGACTTCAATATTTTTGCGCTCATTATGACCACCAATATTATAGGTTTCACCAATAACACCTTCAGTGACTACCTTATATAAAGCCCTGGCATGGTCTTCAACAAATAACCAGTCCCTGACTTGAGCGCCATTACCATAAACCGGTAACGCTTTTCCTTCTAATGCATTCAAAATTATCAGAGGGATTAACTTCTCAGGAAAATGATATGGTCCATAGTTATTAGAACAATTCGTCACAATGGTTGGGAAACCATAGGTACGTAGCCAAGCTCTGACTAAATGATCGCTGGATGCTTTAGAGGCAGAATAAGGGCTGCTCGGTGCATAAGGCGTTGTTTCAGTAAACAAGTCTGTCGTCCCGTGCAAATCGCCATAGACTTCATCGGTAGAAATATGGTGAAAACGAAACGCTTGCTTCAGTGCCGTATCCAGCCCCATCCAATAGTGGCGAGCGGCCTCAAGCAACGTGTAAGTTCCAACAATATTAGTTTCAATGAACGCTGCAGGACCATCAATAGAGCGATCTACGTGGCTCTCAGCCGCCAAATGCATCACTAAATCCGGTTGATATTGTGCAAAAATGCGATCTAGCGCGGCTCTGTCACAAATATCTACCTGTTCAAAAGAGTAGCGGTCACTATCAGACACTTCCACCAATGAATCCAGATTTCCGGCATAAGTCAGCTTATCAACCACCAATACGCTATCTTTGGTATCCTGAACAATATGTCTCACTACCGCAGAGCCGATAAAACCGGCTCCGCCAGTGACTAAAATCTTTCTCAACGCCATACCCCTTTTGTATCAATAATCCACTGTTGCTTAACTTGTTCTGGGCTAATCGCCTTAAACTGACGATGATCAACCAGCATGACCAAAACATCTGCGTCAACCAGCGCCTTCTCGGTATCGGTTAAACACGCTTTTTCAGCTAATATTTTTGGTAATTGATGAACGTTTGGCTCAACGGCCAGCGTTGTTCCTGCATGCCAGTCAGCGATCATGTGGGTAATCTCTAGCGCCGGACTCTCTCTCAGATCGTCAATATCCGGTTTAAATGCCAGACCAAAGCAAGCAATTTTAATCTCTGCCGCACGTTTGCCGGTAGCCGTCAGGCAATCTGCTACCGCAGATTTCACTTTATCCAACACCCAATAAGGTTTGCCATCATTCACTTCACGAGCAATACGAATCAAACGTGCATCTTGAGGATTTTGCGCCACAATAAACCATGGATCGACAGCAATACAGTGACCACCAACACCAGGTCCCGGCTGCAAAATATTAACCCGAGGATGGCGGTTAGCCAGACGAATCAGCTCCCATACGTTAATGCCTTGATGATCACAAATCAGTGACAGCTCGTTGGCAAAGGCAATATTGACGTCGCGGAAACTGTTTTCGGTTAATTTACACATCTCCGCAGTGCGTGAGTTGGTAATAACACACTCGCCTTTCAGGAAAATTTTATATAACTCGCTAGCACGATCCGAACAGCGGGGTGTCATACCGCCCACTACGCGGTCGTTTTGAATCAGTTCTACCATCACTTTCCCTGGCAATACACGCTCAGGGCAATAAGCGATATTAATATCAGCCTTTTCACCAGCCAGTTGAGGGAAAGTAAGATCCGGACGAGCGGCCGCCAACCAACCAGCCATCTGTTCAGTCGCACCAACCGGAGAGGTTGACTCCAGAATAACCAGATCTCCCTTCTTCAATACGGGTGCAATAGACTTAGCAGCTGCTTCCACATACACCATATCTGGCTCATGATCGCCTTTAAAAGGCGTTGGAACTGCAATCAAAAATGCATCCGCAGCTAACGGTTTAGTCACCGCCTGTAAGCAACCTGCATCAACGGCTTCTTTAACTACTTTATCTAAATCAGGCTCAACAATATGAATCGCACCGCGGTTAATGGTATCCACCGCGTGCTGATTAATATCTACGCCAATAACCTTTTTTTTGCGCGACGCAAAAGCGGCTGCAGTAGGCAAGCCAATATAGCCAAGACCGATTACTGAAATTGTTTCAAAACTCATAGCTTCACCTGATTATTTTTTAAAGCATCGAGAATACGCTGACAGGCTTTTCCGTCACCGTAAGGATTATGTGCCCGGCTCATTAAGTGATATTCATTTTCATCCGTTAATAGCCGGCTCACTTCTTCTAAAATCAATGCAATATTTGTACCAACTAATCTAACCGTCCCTGCAGAAACCGCTTCCGGACGCTCTGTGGTTTTACGCATAACTAAAACCGGCTTGCCTAAAGAAGGGGCCTCTTCCTGAATACCGCCAGAGTCAGTTAAAATTAAGTAAGCGTGATCCATCAAATAAACAAACGGCAGATAATCCTGAGGTTCAATCAAGATCACGTTATCAATATGACTCAGGATACGCTTAACCGGCTCTCTGACATTCGGATTAAGATGTACCGGATAAACTACCTGCACATCAGGATGGGTACGAGCAATGTCAGCCAACGCACTACAAATCCGCTCAAAACCATCACCAAAACTTTCCCGACGATGGCCCGTGACTAGAATGATTTTTTTATCCTGCTGCAGGAAAGAGTAACGTTGCTCCATCTCCTGTTTTAATTGAGCATCATTATGGATACGATTACGTACCCAAAATAAAGCATCAATCACCGTGTTTCCTGTAACAAAAATACGGCTGTCAGGTATCGCTTCCGTTAATAAATTTTGCTTTGACGTCTCTGTTGGAGAAAAATGATACATCGCCAGATGGCCCGTCAGTTTGCGGTTTCCTTCTTCTGGCCACGGAGAATATAGATCGCCAGTGCGTAAGCCAGCCTCAACGTGCCCAACAGGTATGCGCTGATAAAAAGCCGCCAAACTGGTGGCAAGAGTCGTGGTGGTATCACCATGAACCAAGACCACATCCGGCTTAAATTCTTCCAAAACCGGTTTTAACCCTTCAAGTATACGACAGGTAATTTCTGTCAAACCTTGCCCCGGGCGCATAATATCCAGATCGTAATCAGGTTTTATATTGAATAACTTAAGTACCTGATCCAACATCTCCCGATGTTGAGCCGTCACACAAACTTTCGACTCAAAATAGTCATCATCAGCCAATGCATGCACTAATGGAGCCATTTTAATTGCTTCAGGTCGCGTGCCAAAAACAGTTAACACTTTCACAGAGCTATCTCTTTAAGTCAGTTATCACGGCAGTTACGCCATTCAGGTGCCCTAAGGCACCTATCCTTATCGTATTTCTTTTTTACGTCTGCGAGTCAGTGCAATTCCAGCACCAACTAGCGCTCCCACCCCACCCCACATAATCAGCAGGAATAGACGGCGAGGTTTATCTCGGGTAATTGGGTCCTCAGGCGTCCGCAAATAACGATATGCTTTAAACTGGTTATCCAATTTCGCCCCATCATTCAGAGAAGACAGCACCGCACGATCGTGATCGTAATCATTCTCAAAATCAGGACCATTCGCCTGCAATGCCTCGTATCGAGCCTGAAGCATTGGCTTACCTAATAAAAACAGTTCGGAGTTAGGCAATTGATCTGCTGGAACCGCAGTTTGAGAACGTGTGATCCCTTGTTGCTGAGCAATGGTTAGTGCCTGTTGTAAGCGTTTTAATTCTCGTTGGTATACTGCATTCGCCATTTGTTCCTGACGCTGAATCTGGCGGGCAAGGGACGTTTGACGTACTGACCAAGTACCTTGTAATTCTGCATTTAAACCCGATACTGCGCGCTGATTAGCAAAATTTATATACTGCCGCAGTAGTTGGTTTGCATCGCTTGGTGTTTCAGCAGTCAATTTAACACTATCGTTTACCCCTTTCTTATCGTCCTTAGGAATAAAAGCAATATTGTTAATCAGCTCATCCAGCACTACCGCATCAGCACGCACATCACCTGACTGGTGTTGCTTGTAATAGTCGGACTGTAACCAAAAATCGCGACGAGTATCATAGGAAGAGAGCTGCATGATAAATTCGCTGTAAACGTCTTCCGCAATAGGTGTTTCTACCACCGCGGCATTATTACTACTGGTTCTGATAAGACCGCGTAGAAACTGCTCTTGTGAATAGTAACCACCAAGCATACTGACTGTCGGTTTATCAGTAATTGCCGTAGTGCTCCACTCCTGTTTGACTACATAAGAGTAACCTAAAGCAATAGCCGCAAAAATAATGGCAATACCAACAATCCATATTTTTCCGTACCATAATGAATAACACAGACTACGAATATCTAATTCATTATCAACTGACTGGATCTCTGATTTCATGTCTAAGACAAAAGCCTCTGGTTAGGAAATTCGCTGATTTTCATGAGTTCGCCGCATACGGCGCTTCGTGCGTTTAATAAAACGAGCCACGCGCCAAGCATGCTTAATACAAAAGCCATACAATACAAATACAAGCAAGAATAGTGCCAACATCATCCATTCAGAGATAAAAAATAGGTGTTCCCCGGCAACACCTATTGTTGCCAAGAGTGCTGCCGCCAACGTAATCAGCACAAACGCCTGACGGGAGGTGAAACCTGCTCGCATAATGAGATGATGAATATGCTGTCGATCGGCAGCAAATGGACTCATGCCTTTACGTAACCGACGGTACATAATGGCAATCATATCAATCAGAGGAATCGCAATAACCCACAAAGCAGTCACAGGATTCATTGGATGACCGACACCTTGGGTGCTCTGCAGTAAAATCCAGATAACGGTGAAACCAATTAGCGTACTGCCGGCATCACCCATAAACACTTTGTAACGCTTACCAAACGCACCTAGGTTGAGCAATAGATAAGGAATAATAGCGACAATAATAGCAAAGCACCAATAACCTAAAAATGCTTGTCCATCAATGACTAATAAAACACCTAAAGCACCAAAAGTGACACACCCTAATCCGCCTAGTAGGCCATCAATACCATCAACCATATTGAAAGCATTAATTGCAGCCCATACGGCAAACAGCGTCACCACATAACCAACGGGGCCAAGCACCAGCTCCCACGGCCCTAAAATAAATCCCAGGCTATGGAGATACAAACCAGCAAAAACCATCATTGAGATAGCTACCAGCGCTTGCACTGTTGCCCTGAACTTAACACTAATATCAAAACGATCGTCAACAGCACCAACTAAAACTAAAATCCCGGCACAAATAAGATAAATGCCGGGTTGCCCGATCTCATTCCAGTTAAGAAAAAGATACAGGCAAATCCCGGCATAAACAGAAATCCCACCAACTAATGGAATGACACCCTGATGGCGTTTCCGATAATTTGGTTTATCTACTAAGCCAATACTTTTAGCTACTTTGCGCGCAATAAATATAAAAGCCAGAGAAAACAAAAAGACGATAATAAGATCGCCACTCATACTGAGTAAATTCACGATTAACGGCTCTCGATAAAGTTTATGAGTATCAGAATATTACTCTAATACTCATAACTATTTAACTGATTATTATGAACGCTTCATCATATCGAAGAATTCATCATTAGTTTTCGTCATCGCTAACTTATTGATGAGGAATTCCATTGCGTCAATTTCGCCCATAGGATGGATGATTCTACGCAGGATCCACATTTTCTGTAATTCTTCTGACGTTGTCAGCAATTCTTCTTTACGAGTACCAGAACGGTTGTAATCAATAGCAGGGAACACACGTTTTTCTGCAATCTTACGAGATAAGTGTAACTCCATGTTACCCGTACCTTTAAACTCTTCGTAGATAACTTCATCCATTTTAGAGCCAGTATCCACCAATGCCGTAGCAATAATGGTCAGACTACCGCCTTCTTCCACATTACGAGCAGCACCAAAGAAACGTTTTGGGCGATGTAGGGCATTCGCATCCACACCACCAGTCAATACTTTTCCTGAAGCAGGTACAACCGTATTGTATGCGCGGGCTAAACGGGTAATGGAATCGAGCAAAATGATTACGTCTTTTTTATGTTCAACCAGACGTTTAGCCTTCTCGATAACCATTTCAGCAACCTGAACATGTCGAGACGCTGGCTCATCAAAGGTTGAAGCCACAACTTCACCTTTTACCAGACGTTGCATTTCTGTCACTTCTTCTGGACGTTCGTCAATCAGTAGAACCATCAGTACACAATCAGGATGGTTATAAGCAATGCTCTGTGCGATGTTTTGCAGCAACATGGTCTTACCCGCTTTTGGCGGCGCAACAATCAAACCGCGCTGACCACGACCAATGGGTGAGGCAAGATCTAAAACGCGTGCGGTTAAATCTTCGGTAGAACCATTACCACGCTCCATCCGCAGACGAGAGTTAGCATGTAATGGCGTTAAGTTTTCAAACAGAATCTTATTACGGGCGTTTTCTGGCTTATCGTAGTTAACTTCATTAACTTTCAGTAATGCAAAATAACGTTCACCCTCTTTCGGCGGACGAATCTTTCCTGAAATGGTGTCACCAGTACGTAAGTTAAAACGGCGGATTTGACTAGGGGAAACATAGATATCGTCTGGACCTGCGAGGTAGGAGCTGTCTGCTGAGCGGAGGAAACCAAATCCATCCTGCAATATTTCCAGCACACCATCGCCAAAAATATCTTCTCCACTTTTCGCATGCTGCTTAAGAATCGAAAAGATAATATCTTGTTTGCGCATACGGGCTAGGTTTTCCAGCCCCATATTTTCGCCGAGAGTAATTAACTCAGAGACCGGCGTATTTTTTAGTTCGGTAAGATTCATAATGGTGGGTTCTTTAACTCGGGGTCTGTCTCGAAAAGTCTTCGTGAATAGCTGGCGGTATACGCCGCGCCTGTATTATTAGAATATCTGTTCATTATTTTATATCAGAAAAGTAGTATGACGATGCCTGACCACATATCAGAAACTCAGAAATAATGCCCGGATATACATTCTAAACCTGTTTTAAAATCATAGCACTCACAGCCAATGCTTATGATTAAACTGCTCTAAGAACTTTAAGCTACGATTTTAAAACGAGTACGTATTACGTATATAGATAAGATTGCATGAAGCGTGATTAAAGGTAGCACGCTTTATTATCAGAGTCTACGGTTCTACTAATAAATTAGCACCTATGGGCTGCTTTTCCAGTAAAAACTGTTTTTGATATCACTATTTTTATTTAATCTAATCGCCACGGCTTCTTGTTTATCCATACAAAATGGATAAACAAGAGCAAGTTCACAATAGAAATGAATCTAATATCAATTAAATACTAGCATCCAGAAACTCTTTCAATTGAGATTTTGATAGTGCGCCAACTTTCGTTGCGGCAACCGCACCATCTTTAAACAGCAACAGGGTCGGAATACCACGAATACCATACTGAGGTGCAGTCGCTGGATTTTGATCGATATTCAATTTAGCAATCGTGAGTTTACCTTCATACTCAGCCGCCACTTCATCCAAAATCGGGGCAATCATTTTGCATGGACCACACCACTCGGCCCAAAAATCCACCAGCACAGGACCATCAGCTTTCAATACATCATTTTCAAAGCTGCCATCGGTTAAGTGAATAATTTTTTCGCTCATGTTTGACTCCACTGGATTAGATATGTTTCATTGGTGTTATATTAACCAAAGAAACGTTGAATATATGTTGACTTTATTTCAACGGATACGCATTCGTAAAGCAATACTTTCATGAATACAAGGTTAGCTGATATTCTACACCACTATGAGCAAAACACACTTAACAGAACAGAAGTTTGCCGACTTCGCACTACACCCTTCGGTAATCAAGGCCCTTGAAAACAAAGGCTTTCATTACTGCACGCCAATACAAGCACTGGCGCTTCCTTATACGGTTGCAGGGCATGATGTTGCAGGACAGGCACAAACGGGTACCGGAAAAACACTGGCTTTTCTGGCATCTACCTTCAATTATTTACTCACCCATGAGGCTGATGGCGATCGCAAAATCAATCAACCTCGTGCACTAATCATGGCTCCAACCCGCGAACTTGCGGTCCAAATTCACAATGATGCTGAAGCACTGGCTCAGGAAACTGGCCTGAAAATTGGGCTGGCCTATGGTGGCGATGGCTATGATAAACAGTTAAAAGTACTGGAAGCCGGCGTTGATATTCTGATTGGTACTACTGGCCGTCTTATTGATTACGCTAAGCAAAACCATATTGATTTAGGTGCCATCCAGGTCGTTGTTCTGGATGAAGCCGACCGTATGTTTGATTTAGGTTTTATCAAAGATATCCGCTGGATTTTCCGCCGTATGCCACCAGCCACGCAACGCTTAAGCATGTTATTTTCCGCAACGCTTTCTTTCCGCGTGCGTGAGCTGGCGTTTGAACATATGAATAATTCTCAATATGTTGAAGTGGAGCCAACACAAAAAACGGGGCACCGAATTCAAGAAGAGCTGTTCTACCCTTCTAACGAAGACAAGATGCGTTTACTTCAGACGCTTTTGGAAGAAGAATGGCCTGAACGCTGTATCATTTTCGCTAACACTAAGCACGCCTGTGAAGAGATATGGGGATATCTGGCCGCTGATGGTCATCGCGTTGGTTTATTAACCGGTGATGTGGCACAGAAAAAACGCTTACACATCCTGGATGATTTCACCAAAGGTAACTTGGATATTCTGGTAGCAACGGATGTTGCGGCCCGGGGTTTACATATTCCGGAAGTGACCCACGTATTTAACTATGACCTGCCGGATGATTGTGAAGACTACGTGCATCGCATTGGCCGTACCGGACGAGCTGGCGCTAGTGGACACTCCATCACTCTGGCCTGTGAGCAATATGCATTAAATCTGCCGGCTATTGAGCAATATATTGGCCACTCAATACCTGTCAGCCGCTATAGCTCCGAAGCATTACTGACCGATTTCCCTCCACCAAAACGTCTTTCACGTCCGCGTAATACCGGAAATCCAAGACGCAGTAGTGGACCTCGTCGGAATGGACCTCCGCGTAACAGAAAGCGTCCAGGTTAATATTGATGCAGCCAGTACGGGTAACTTATTAAACGCTATGAGCAGACAGACAGATGAACAGCCTCTTTACGCCGCCATCGATCTGGGTTCGAATAGTTTTCATATGCTGGTTATCCGGGAAATTGCTGGCCGTATCCAGATTATTGACCGCATAAAGCGAAAAGTCCGGTTAGCTGCCGGGCTTGACGATAGTAATTGTTTATCTGATGAAGCGATGCAACGAGGCTGGCAATGCTTACGTCTGTTTGCTGAACGCCTGTATAATATTCCCCCATCCCATATTCGTATTGTTGCCACCGCAGCATTACGGGCAGCCAAAAATGCCAATACGTTCATTGCCATAGCCGAAACAATTCTAGGCTACCCGGTTAACATCATCAGCGGTGAAGAAGAAGCCCGGTTAATTTATCAGGGCGTCACTCACACTACTGGGGGTGCACAATCCCGGCTCGTGGTAGATATTGGAGGAGGCAGTACAGAACTGATTGCTGGCACCTCAGATAACATTTCCCAATTGGTGAGTTTATCAATGGGATGTGTGACTTGGTTGGAACGTTATTTTAGCGACCGCACACTAAGTACCGATAATTTTCATCGGGCCGAACTCGCTGCCCACCATCTTCTCCTTCCCGCTGCTGATAAACTGAGATACCAAAGTTGGAAAATTTGTGTCGGTGCATCAGGCACCGTACAAGCGCTACAGGAAATCATGGTAGCGCAAGGCATGGATGAACAGATTACGCTGGATAAATTACAGCTATTAAAAGAACGCGCGATTCAATGTGGAAAACTGGAAGAGCTGGAAATTCCAGGCCTGACTTTAGAAAGGGCGCTGGTTTTCCCCAGCGGACTGTCTATATTAATCGCTATTTTTGAAACATTAGGTGTGAACAGCATGAATTTGGCCGGCGGTGCACTCCGTGAAGGCCTGATATACAGCATGCTAAACCTGCCAGTAGAAAAAGATATTCGTCAAACAACCATTCAAGCTATGCAATATCAGTATGTCATCGACCTGCAACAGACCGACAGAGTCAGCCAGCTAATCCATTATTTTTGCCGTCAGCTAAAAGATAGCTGGGATATCAATGATAACATGACAGAACTGCTCCATTGGGCCAGCCAGATTCATGAAATTGGGTTAAGTATTGACTTCAAACAATCTCCCCAACACGCGGCTTACTTACTTAATCACACTGACATGCCGGGGTTTACACCTGCACAAAGAAAGCTACTGGCTGCCCTGCTGATAAATCAAACCGATATCATTAATCTATCAGTGTTAGCTGAGCAGAATGCCTTATCACCACAGCAAGCACAAAGACTGTTACGTTTACTGCGTATCGCCATTCTATTGTGTCGTGCACGACATTCTGATCGCATCCCAGACATCAAGCTTACTGCACAGGGAGAGCAGCTTTATCTAGAAATAAGCAAAGAGTGGCTTGCATTGTATCCCTTACAGGCGGAAGCGTTACAACAAGAGAGCCGCTGGCAAACTTATAGCCATTTTCCACTGACCATTATTAAAAATTAATCTTGTGACCGCGCTTTTGCCAACTGTTCCCGAATACTAGCCAGATGCCCTTTTCCTTTTTCCATCCGCTCTTCTGCAGACACTACCTTACGGGCGCTTTCCCAAAGCAAATCATCCTGAGGCAATTCCAGTAAGAATCGACTTGGTTCTGGGCGCACCAGTTCACCAAACTGACGACGCTCACGGCATAGCGTAAACGTCAATTCTTTCTGAGCACGGGTAATACCTACATACGCCAAACGACGTTCTTCATCGACATTGTCTTCATCTATGCTGCTTTGGTGAGGAAGCAGCCCCTCTTCCATACCCACCAAATAAACATAAGGAAACTCAAGGCCTTTCGAGGCATGCAACGTCATCAGTTGAACCTGATCGAAATCTTCCTCATTTTCGCCACGCTCCATCATGTCACGTAGCGTAAAACGAGTAACCACCTGCGTCAGCGTCATTGGTTCATCTAAATCGGAGCCTTCCAGCATCTCTGTCATCCAGCCAAACAGCTGATTAACGTTTTTCATACGCATCTCAGCGGCTTTCACACTGGGAGAGGTTTCATACAGCCAACTTTCATAATCCATACCGTGAATCAGATCCCTGACGGCAGCAACGGGTTCTCTTTCAGAGGTTTCAGCAACAGAAGATAACCAGCGAGTAAAACGCTGCAGCGATTCAAGCCCGCGCCCAGTGAGATATTGCTCCAACCCAACGTCAAAACTAGCCCGGAATAAGCTAACACTTCGTTGATTCGCCCATGACCCTAATTTTTCCAGCGTTGCCGGACCAATTTCACGCCGGGGAGTATTTACAATACGTAAAAATGCACTGTCATCATCTGGATTGGTTAATACACGTAAATAGGCCATCAAATCTTTAATTTCTGGCCGGGAAAAGAAAGAAGTACCACCCGAGATCCGATAAGGAATACGGTTTTGCATCAGCATTTTTTCAAAAATCCGTGACTGATGGTTTCCCCGGTACAAAATGGCGTAATCTTTATAATCAGTTTTATTGATAAAGTGATGGGCGATCAGTTCACCCACTACCCGCTCCGCCTCGTTGTCTTCATTATTGGCCGTCACCACTTTCAGCGCTTCACCGTATCCCAGCTCTGAAAACAGACGTTTCTCAAATACGTGTGGATTATTGGCAATCAGAATATTAGCGGCTTTAAGTATCCGTCCCGACGAACGATAATTTTGTTCCAGCTTAATCACCTGCAAAGCGGGAAAGTCCTGACTTAATAGCACTAAGTTTTGAGGACGAGCACCCCGCCATGAATAGATTGACTGATCGTCATCACCCACCACAGTAAAACGAGCTCGGTTACCCACTAACAGCTTAACCAGTTCGTACTGGCTGGTATTGGTATCCTGATATTCATCCACCAGCAGATAACGCAGGCGATTTTGCCAACGCTCTCTGACTTCCTCATTTCTCTGTAACAACAAAGTGGGTAATAAAATCAGATCGTCAAAATCAAGAATACTGCAGGACTTAAGTTGCTTGTCATAAAGGTCATAACAGTGAGCAAACAGTTTATCACGCTCGGATTTCGCCGCCGCAGCAGCGCCGGCCGGGCTAATCAAATCATTCTTCCAGTTGGATATAGCCGATATTAACTGTGAAATTAATACCTTGTCATTTTCCAGCCACTTCTCCGTCAGCTCTTTCAATAACGCGACCTGATCCTGATCGTCAAACAGCGAGAAATTGGACTTCATATTCAACGCGACATGTTCACGCTTGATAATGTCCAGTCCAAGCGTATGGAACGTAGAAATAACAATCCCTCTGGCCTCTTTACGCCCCAGCGTTTGTGCCAAGCGTTCTTTCATCTCTCTGGCCGCTTTATTGGTAAAGGTTACCGCCGCAATATGCCGTGCCTGATAGCCACACTCACGAATCAAATAAGCAATTTTATTAATGATCACCCGAGTTTTACCCGAACCAGCGCCAGCCAGCACGAGACAAGGGCCGGTAACAAATTCAACTGCCTGCTGTTGGCGGGGATTCATGCGCATAACAAAGCTACTTACTCAGAGGACCAAAGGGGAAGGATTATAGCAAAAATATGATTCCCCTATACACAAGGAAGGCTTGATGAATAGCAGAAACAAAAAAGCCTGCAATTTATACAGGCTTATACACTACATAACCATTAGTTATTATTTTGATGCTGGTCCAAATTGGTTAGCACCTGGCGTTCCTTCCAGACAGAAGAACACCAGTAAAACGATAGAACCAAACGGAATGAAGGCAATTAAATACCACCAACCGCTTTTATCCAGGTCGTGTAAACGACGAATAGCAACGGCCAGACTAGGCATAAAGATCGCTAACGCATACACAACCAGTAAAATCATACTAACGACGCCATTTGAACCAAAAATAGCATCTAACACACCGCCAACAATCATGAGTACAACCATGGCAATCATGCTAAACAGTACGAACATCCAGTATTCTTTACGACGCGCACGACCAGAAAAATCAGCGTATTTCTCTAACAAACACTTTTTAAACCATTCCACAATTTCTTTCCTTGAAAAATAAACAAATTAAAAAAATCGAACGCCCGCATTATATCTGAAACCATTACACAATTAATAATCATCCAACTGTAAATATTTCGAAAAGATTGATTGTAAATAAAGGATTAGAATTCAATTAGGCAAAATTTTTCCAAAAAAAAACCAGAGAATAACTCTCTGGTTTCTGTATTCATTAATCTGAATTAACCGGCAACAGCGATACGTTTCATATCAGTCATATAACCACGCAACTTCTTACCAATCACTTCAATTGGATGATTGCGGATGGCTTCGTTAACATCACGCAGTTGGGCATTATCAATTTCTGCTGCTGCAACAGATTTACCTAAGTCACCAGCCTGCAATGAACCCATGAATTTTTCACGCAACAGTGGTACAGCAGCATTAGAGAACAGATAGTTACCATACTCAGCAGTATCAGAAATAACCACGTTCATTTCATACAGGCGCTTACGAGCAATGGTGTTAGCAATTAGCGGTAACTCGTGCAGAGATTCATAGTAAGCAGACTCTTCAATAATGCCGGAAACCACCATGGTTTCAAACGCCAGCTCAACCCCGGCTTTAACCATCGCAATCATTAAGACGCCGTGATCAAAGTATTCCTGCTCGCTAATTTTACCTTCTTGCTGAGGCGCATTCTCGAAAGCGGTACGGCCTGTCTCTTCGCGCCAGCCTAATAGTTTTGCGTCATTATTTGCCCAGTCAGCCATCATACCTTCAGAGAAGGCTCCAGAGATAATGTCATCCATATGCTTTTGGAACAGCGGAGCCATCAGCGTTTTTAACTGTTCAGACAGTGCGAAAGCACGCAGTTTTGCCGAATTAGACAAGCGGTCCATCATCAACGTGATACCACCTTGTTTCAGCGCCTCGGTCGTGGTTTCCCAACCGTACTGCACTAATTTTTCAGCATAAGCCGGGCTGGCACCGTCAGCCACCAGCTTGTCAAAACATAGAATCGAACCTGCCTGTAACATACCACACAGGATAGTTTGCTCACCCATCAGGTCAGACTTAACTTCAGCAACAAAAGAAGATTGCAAAACACCCGCACGATGACCACCGGTCGCTGCTGCCCATGCTTTAGCAATCGCCATGCCTTCACCTTTTGGATCGTTTTCTGGGTGAACAGCAATCAGAGTAGGTACACCAAAACCGCGCTTATACTCTTCACGAACCTCTGTACCCGGGCACTTCGGCGCAACCATCACAACCGTGATATCTGGGCGAATAGTTTCGCCAACTTCAACAATATTGAAACCGTGAGAATAACCTAACGCTGCACCTTTTTTCATCAGCGGTTGTACCGCCTGGACGACAGCAGAATGCTGCTTGTCTGGCGTCAGGTTAACCACTAAGTCTGCCTGAGGGATCAATTCTTCGTAGGTTCCTACTTTAAAACCATTTTCTGTCGCTTTACGCCATGATGCACGCTTTTCATCAATCGCCTCTTTACGTAACGTATAAGCGATATCCAGACCAGAATCGCGCATGTTCAGGCCCTGATTAAGACCTTGAGCACCACATCCAACAATAACGATTTTTTTACCCTTCAGAAAACCGGACTCATCCGCAAACTCATCGCGCCCCATAAAACGGCACTGACCTAACTGGGCCAACTGCTGGCGTAAGTTTAATGTATTGAAATAGTTAGCCATTGTTATTCTCCATTCTTGGTTGTTATGTTGCGCTTTGTTGTGTTGGTACCCGTAAACAGCGGCACACCTGAAATTTATAATAAGACAAGATCTGCATTGCTTAAATTGATATATTAAGAAGATGATATTGCAATTTCTGCAATACAAAATTCGGTGCCTTAATGTGGATCTTCGTGATTTAAAATTGTTTCTTCATTTAGCCGACAGTCAGCACTTTGGCAAAACCGCTAAAGCAACCTATGTTAGCCCTTCCACCCTGTCGAGACAGATACAACGAATGGAAGAAGAACTTGGGCAGATGCTATTTCTGCGTGATAACCGCACCGTACAGCTCACCCATGCAGGCCAGCAGCTTAAGGTCTTTGCTCAACAAACCTTATTGCATTATCAACAGTTGAAAAATGCCCTGACGCAGGAGGGGGAATCCCTCAG
Organism: Limnobaculum parvum; assembly: GCF_003096015.2. Taxonomy (NCBI): domain Bacteria; kingdom Pseudomonadati; phylum Pseudomonadota; class Gammaproteobacteria; order Enterobacterales; family Budviciaceae; genus Limnobaculum; species Limnobaculum parvum. Next base: position 3,707,696 of record NZ_CP029185.2, read on the forward strand.
TGGCGAACTGCGAATCTTCTGTTCGGTAACGGCTGCCTACAGCCATCTACCCGCCATACTCGACCAATTCCGCGCCCTACACCCTAATGTAGAAATAAAATTGACCACCGGTGACGCCGCAGATGCTGTTGATAAAATTCAGTCTAACGATGCAGATCTGGCCATTGCCGGTCGCCCGGAAACGCTGCCTTCCACCATTGATTTTCGCAAAATTGGCGAGGTTCCACTGGTATTAATTACGCCAGCACTACCGTGCCCAGTACACACTCAAATGCTGGAACATAAACCTGATTGGGCAAATATTCCCTTTATTTTACCGGAGCATGGCCCAACACGCAGACGTATCGACCAATGGTTTCGCCGTTACCACATCAGCAATCCGCAAATTTACGCTACGGTTGCTGGTCATGAAGCTATTGTTTCTATGGTTGCTCTTGGCTGTGGCATCGCACTGATTCCCAGCGTAGTGCTGGACAATAGTCCCGAAACTATCCGCAGCCGGATTGCTGTAGCAGACCACGTCACCCTGACATCCGCCTTTGATTTAGGGGTATGCGTACAGAAAAAGCGCCTCAATGAACCGCTGATTCACGCCTTCTGGCAACTAATATGAGTTTCACCGCAATCACTCATCAGGATTGCGTTTAATCATTTCTGCCCGCATCAGGTAATGATAAAGGGGAGCCAATTGCTTAAAGCCTTTTTCTAACTGAGAAACCAGATCATTATTAAATACCATTTCCATCTCCTGACTGGTATGCATAACGGCAAATGACTTACGGTTATACCAGTTGGCAATGCTAGCATCCTGATCTTTAACCAATGGGCGCTTATAACTTTCACCCACTAGCTCAAATGGCGGTTTATTGCATTTGGCTACCGCTAAAAAATCTTTAGGCTCGTTACGCATCAATAAACGTAGCACATCCATCGTTTGTCGACTGGCGGAGTAATAGCCTAAACCATAGCGATAAAAATCGGGGGCAATTTCAAAAAAGTAGACTGGTGCATCTTTCCAATCTTTGCTGTGCCGTTTAAAGGTCAACCACATATGGCTGCGATAGCGGGATTTATCATGACTAAAACGTGTATCACGATGAATTCTGGACAGGGTTTTACCAATTGCTGGACGGGTTTCAAACTCAGGATCGATGAGCATCATGCACGGAGTTAGAACAGTTACCAGTGCACGGAAAGGGGTGAGTATTTCATCATCATAAATGTGGCGATGATCGTCGAACCAATCTTTGCTGTTTTGAATTCTGACATCCTGTAAAAATGTCAGCCCCTGCTGCCTAAACCCATTGAATTGCATCATCGCTCCTGTCTGCTAATCCATCATCAGAAAACCAAACGCTGTCGAATTTCATTCTCCGACAGCATTCAGACAATGACTGTAACTACCCCGCCAGAAAGAAGCGGAACGCCGGATTATCCGTTTCATCATGATAATCGTACCCCAGTTGTTCAAGATGCTGCTCAAACTCTGCATCGTGCCCAACCAGCTCAAACGCTGCAAGCACACGACCATAATCGGTGCCATGGCTGCGATAGTGGAACAGAGAAATATTCCAGTAAGTACCCAACGTTTGCAAAAACTTCAGTAAAGCCCCGGCAGACTCTGGAAATTCAAAGCTGTATAACCGCTCACTTAATGGCTTGGCCGGACGGCCTCCTACCATATAGCGAACGTGCAACTTAGCCATTTCATCATCCGATAAATCAACCACCTGATAACTATCATCACGTAATTCGCGGATAATCTCTTCTCTTTCGGTCTGACCTCCGGTTAACCGAACCCCGACAAAAATGCAGGCATCTTTGTCACTTGCGTATCGATAGTTAAATTCAGTGACTGAACGACCGCCTAACAGCTGGCAGAACTTCAAAAAACTGCCTTTCTGCTCCGGAATAGTCACCGCCAGCAGCGCTTCCCGTTTTTCACCCAACTCGCAACGCTCGGAGACATAACGCAGGCCGTGAAAGTTCAAATTAGCACCGGACAAAATGCAGGCCAGACGTTCACCTTCGAGATTATGCTGCTCAACATACTTTTTTAAACCGGCCAGCGCCAAAGCGCCCGATGGTTCAGCAATCGCTCTGACATCTTCAAACAAATCTTTTACTGCCGCACAAATCGCATCGCTATCAACGGTAATAACATCATCCAGATATTCACGACACAGACGGAAGGTCTCATCACCGATACGCTTTACCGCTACGCCATCGGCAAATAATCCTACGCGATCAAGATCGACAGGTTGCCCGGCATTCATCGCCGCCATCAGGCAGGCTGAATCTTCCGCTTCAACACCAATCACTTTAATGTCAGGCATCAATTGCTTAATCAAGACCGCCACACCGGCGGCGAGTCCACCACCACCCACGGGAACAAAGATACGATCGAGATGAGCGTCCTGCTGGATCAACTCCATCCCAATGGTGCCCTGCCCGGCAATGACGGCTGGATGATCGAACGGAGGAATAAAGATATAACCCTCCTGTTCAGACAGGGCGATAGCTTTGGCTTTGGCCTCATCAAAATTAGCGCCGTGCAACAGCACTTCGCCACCGAAGCCACGTACGGCATCAACTTTAATATCCGGCGTCGTTAACGGCATAACAATCAGAGAACGAATACCCAAACCGGTAGCTGACAGCGCAACACCCTGAGCATGATTACCAGCTGATGCGGCGATCACACCATTGGCCCTCTGTTGCTCATTCAGCCCAGAGATCATCGCATGCGCGCCGCGCAGTTTGAAACTGTGTACGGGTTGCCTGTCTTCGCGTTTTACCAGCACGGTATTTTTCAGGCGAGCAGAGAGCTTATTCATCACCTGTAATGGCGTGACCTGAGCCACGTCATAAACCGGAGAACAAAGCACTGCACGGAGATATTCTGCACCTGTCGGTGCAGAAGAAAGTGGTAATGGAACAGCCATAACGGTTAGCCTCCCAGCTTACTTTTATCCCTGACGGCGCCTTTATCTGCGCTGGTTGCTAAACTGGCATAAGCGCGTAAAGCAAATGAAACCTGACGGTCACGAACCACTGGCGTCCAGGCTTTATCACCACGATCCGCTTCAGTCTGGCGACGGCTGGCTAACTCACTATCTGATACATCCAGCGCAATACTGCGTTTTGGAATATCAATATCAATCATGTCACCATTACGAACTAAGCCAATCAAACCGCCATTAGCTGCTTCCGGTGAAATATGACCAATAGACAACCCAGATGTACCACCTGAGAAACGACCATCGGTGATCAACGCACAGCTTTTACCTAGCCCCATGGATTTCAGGAACGTCGTGGGATATAGCATCTCCTGCATACCCGGCCCACCTTTTGGACCTTCATAACGGATCACCACCACATCACCGGCAACCACTTTCTTACCCAGAATAGCGTCAACCGCATCTTCCTGACTTTCATATACTTTTGCTGGGCCGCGGAATACCAGATACTCATCATCAACGCCGGCGGTTTTAACAATACAGCCATCCACCGCTAAATTACCGTTCAATACCGCCAGACCGCCTTCCTGACTGTAAGCATGCTCTTTATCGCGGATACAACCTTCAGCGCGATCGTCATCCAGAGAATCCCAGCGGCAATCCTGAGAGAAAGCCTGAGTGGTACGAATACCTGCAGGCCCCGCCCGAAACAAGGTTCTTACCGCATCATCATTGGTACGCATAATATCGAACTTGTCTAACGTTTCCGTCAGGCTCAGGCCCATAATGTTTTTCGTATTGCGGTTTAGCAGGTCTGCGCGTTCCAGCTCACCCAAAATACCCATCACCCCGCCAGCACGGTGAACGTCTTCCATATGGTATTTTTGAGTGCTTGGAGCAACCTTACACAACTGAGGAACTTTGCGTGATAAACGATCGATATCGTTCATGGTAAAATCAACTTCACCTTCCTGTGCAGCAGCCAGAAGATGCAATACGGTATTGGTTGACCCCCCCATAGCGATATCCATGACCATCGCATTTTCAAACGCAGCCTTATTAGCGATAGCACGAGGTAACACACTCTCATCATCCTGCTCATAATAGCGCTTGGTTAATGCCACAATCTCTTTACCTGCATTCAGGAAAAGTTGTTTGCGGTCTTTGTGAGTCGCCAGCAGAGAGCCATTACCCGGCAGCGCTAAACCCATCGCCTCGGTTAAGCAGTTCATTGAGTTCGCAGTAAACATACCCGAACAAGAACCACAGGTAGGGCAAGCGGAACGCTCTATTTGAGCACTATCTTCATCGCTGACATCAGGATTTGCCCCCTGAATCATGGCATCAATCAGGTCCAGCTTGATGATTTTGTCTGATAGCTTAGTTTTTCCGGCTTCCATCGGGCCACCGGAAACAAAAATAACCGGAATATTCAGGCGTAAAGACGCCATTAACATTCCCGGGGTAATCTTGTCACAGTTAGAGATGCACACCATGGCGTCAGCACAGTGGGCATTCACCATGTATTCTACCGAATCAGCAATTAGCTCCCGGGAAGGAAGAGAATAGAGCATGCCCCCGTGTCCCATCGCGATACCATCATCCACCGCGATAGTATTGAACTCTTTGGCAACACCGCCTGACTCATGGATCTGATCGGCAACCAGCTTACCTAAGTCACGTAAATGCACATGGCCCGGCACAAACTGTGTAAAAGAGTTCACCACGGCAATAATTGGCTTACCAAAATCAGCATCGGTCATACCCGTTGCACGCCATAGCGCACGAGCTCCTGCCATATTACGACCATGTGTAGTTGTAGCTGAACGATACTTAGGCATGCTTTATTCACTCCCGTTGTTTTATCCGGGCGGAGTAACTCCGCCCGTTAGTATTATGTTTGCTCTATTTATTATTGATTCACTAAATCTAACCAACCGTATTTATCTTCTGTTTGACCGTTGAACAGACCAAAGAAACGCTGCTGAATTTGCTTAGTAATAGGACCACGGCGGCCAATACCAACTTCAATGCCATCAACACTGCGTACCGGGGTAATTTCAGCCGCAGTACCGGTCATAAACACTTCATCAGCAAGATAGAGTGACTCACGCGACAGAACTTGTTCGCGAATTTCAAAGCCCAGATCTTTAGTTAACTTCATGATGGCATCACGAGTAATGCCAGGCAAAGCCGCAGAAGTTAAAGTCGGGGTAAAGACTACGCCATCTTTAATGATGAAAATATTTTCGCCTGCACCTTCAGAAACATAGCCATGAACGTCTAGAGCAATACCTTCGGTATAACCATGGCGGCGAGCTTCGCTACCTACCAGTAAAGAAGAAAGGTAGTTACCACCTGCTTTTGCTGCGGTTGGAATGGTATTTGGCGCAGAACGATTCCATGAAGAAACCATCGCATCAATACCTTGCTCCAGCGCTTCGTCACCCAAATAAGCGCCCCAAGGGAAAGCGGCAATAATGACATCCGTTTTGTATCCTGGCGGTGGATTAACGCCCATACCAACATCACCGATAAACACAAGTGGACGAATATAGGCGCTGGTCAGATTATTTTTGCTTAACGTTTCGCGACAAGCTGCCATCAATTCATCTACAGAGTAAGAAACGGGCATACGATAAATTTTTGCTGAATCACGCAGACGCTGCATATGTTCACGATGGCGGAAAACCGCAGGACCTTTATGGGTGTTATAGCAGCGCACACCTTCAAATACGGAAGTACCATAGTGTAATGCATGGGACATCACGTGAACCTTTGCATCAGCCCATGGTGTCATCTCGCCATTGAACCATATGTAGTCTGCTTTCTTCGTACTCATTGTTTCTATTCCTTGTCGCGCTATGCGCGTATTTGTTGTGATGTTTGATTGAGGATCTCAACGCTGTTGACATCCGCAAGTTTAGTTAACTGAGAAGATAATAAATTGACAGGGCGCTCACTGGAAACGGTTAAATGAATATTTATATTATCCCCATTACTTGTCTGGTTCATATTCATTTTGCACACCCGAAAACCTCTGTGGCGGACAACGCGCAGTAAACGCTCCAAAACTTCTGAGCGGAAGCGAGTTTGAATATAAAGTTGATGTTCTATCATGATACTTTCTCCAGCATGGTTTCATTACCAGCACCTGGTGGAACCAGAGGCCAAACATTTTCTAATTCATCAATTGAGACATGAAGTAAGTAGGGACCTTCACTGGCTAACATTGCATTTAAAGCATCATCCACCTGATCTTTACGAGAAATACTCTGCCCTGGAATACCAAACGCGCTGGCCAGCACCAGAAAGTCCGGATTGTCAGATAAATCCGTTTCACTATAGCGTGCATCAAAGAATAGTTGCTGCCACTGCCGCACCATACCTAGGCGCTGGTTATCCACTAACACCATTTTTATCGGTAACTGTTTACGCTTTATCGTACCCAGTTCCTGCACGTTCATCATGAAAGAACCATCCCCTGAAACACAGATCACCATGTCATCAGGACGCGCCATCTGTGCACCAACCGCAGCAGGAATACCAAACCCCATAGTTCCTAAACCACTTGATGTAATAAAGTTTTCCGGACGACTGAATGACATATGCTGAGCACTCCACATTTGATGCTGCCCCACATCAGTAGTGATTACCGCGTTTTCAGGTTTTTTATCGGAAAGTTGCTTTAACAATAGCGGGGCATAAATGGATTGACCAGGATGGTCGTAGCGGGCAGCAAATTCGTTTTTCATCGTCATTACCGATTTGCGCCAGCTCTCGATAGACATCGGCTGTTGCAACGCAGGTAATATTTCATTTAAATCTCCCTGCAATGCAACGTGAGGTGTTCTTAACTTACCTAATTCCGCTGGGTCGATATCCATATGGATAACTTTTGCATTCGGTGCAAAAGTATTGAGTTTCCCCGTTACCCGATCGTCAAAACGCACACCGATAGCAATTAATAAGTCACAGTCCTGTACGGCTAAATTACTGGCTTTGGCGCCATGCATTCCCAACATACCTAAATAGCACGAGTCTTGCACATCAAAAGCCCCTAAACCTTTCAGAGTAGATGCACCCGGTATCCCCGTCACTTTAGCGAAAGTACGCAATGCCTCAACCGCCTGAGCTAAACCTACGCCTCCACCAACGTATAACATTGGCTTTTTAGATTCCGCAATCATCTTCCTAGCTGATGCTAAATCAGCATCAGCGACTTTAGGAAGTTCTTCTACGGGGAATAGAACGGGCTTGAGGTGATCCCCTGCAGCTAGCTGAATATCTTTCGGAATATCGATCAGTACAGGCCCTGGGCGGCCACTGCGAGCGATAGCAAAAGCCTGAGCAATGACCGCGGGTAGCTCTTCCAGTGACTCCACCAAATAGCTATGTTTAGTACAAGCCAAGGATAAACCTAAAACATCGATTTCCTGAAATGCATCAGTACCAATCAATGGAGAGGCAACCTGCCCGGTGATAGCAACAACGGGAACAGAATCTAATAGCGCATCAGCCAACCCGGTAATCAGATTCGTTGCCCCCGGACCAGAAGTGGCAATACAAACCCCTACTTTACCGGTTGCTCTGGCGTAGCCAAGGGCAGCAATGGCAGCGCCTTGCTCATTGCGGCACAGCAAATGTTCAATACCACCGTCAAACAACGCATCATAAACCGGCATAATAGCTCCACCCGGGTAGCCAAAAACCGTCTCAACACCCTGTTCGCGTAATGTATGTACAACCCACTGTGCCCCATTCATCATTCTTACCCCGTTTGTCTTCATGCTCAGAACAGTTTTTTATACTGTTTGCTTCGTGATGCTTTACGTTGTGTTTTACTTTGAATTTTTATTACGCATAAAAAAACCCCCGACTTCTCAGTGCGGGGGTTCTTGAATTTCAGACCACTAATCAGGTCATTCTTCGTCCAAGTGCTGCCCCGCACGGTGGGATAATAATCACCACCACACTAATAATTACGAGGCTAATCACTTGGCTTAGAGACTTCATAGTTTCAATAAAATTCTTTATCAGTCGAACGAATGACTACAGAGTTATCATAGTTGTGTATCGAGTGACAAGTTATTTTTTATTTCTCTTTTTAACATTAACTTAAAAAAATTAAAAAATATCTTTATTTATTAATTAAATAAAACACAGTTCGGAATAAAAATTATTTATTCCCGATCGTTAACACATAAAACCAGTGATATAAGCCATATAACCGACAATTAATTGGAATATAAATCTAAAAAATGGAGGTTAACTCTAAAATAAATAAAATATTTTCCCTCAAACCTGACAGGATACGCTGAAAAATAAGCCGGATAATTCAGTATGTCATTAGCCATCGTCCACACCCGAGCATCAATAGGAATTCAGGCACCAGCCGTGAGCGTTGAAGTTCACATCAGCAACGGAATGCCGAACTTTACACTGGTTGGTTTACCTGAAATAACAGTAAAGGAAGCAAAAGATCGAGTAAGAAGTGCACTGATAAACAGCGGATTTACTTTTCCACCCAAAAAAATCACGGTGAATTTAGCACCCGCAGATTTACCCAAAGAAGGAGGGAGATTCGATCTGCCCATTGCGTTAGCCATACTGGCTGCTTCAGAGCAAATCCCAGCGACAAAATTAGAACAACATGAGTTTTTAGGCGAACTGGCCCTTTCAGGGGAAATAAAACCGATTAATGGTGCAATACCCGCCGCTCTGGCCGCATCCAGAAATAATCGTATCTTAATTCTTTCAGAAGGGAATTCCACAGAGGTCGCGTTGATTGAACAAGGCAATAACTTAATTGCCACAAATCTGGCCGAAATATGTCACTACTTATCTGATAGTGAAACTACGCTTTGTAAGCCGGTTAAACAGATTGCTCACGATGATTTATTATCATTACCCGATCTAAAAGATATCATTGGTCAGGAACAAGCAAAACGAGCCCTAGAAATTTCCGCCGCCGGAGGACATAACCTTCTACTACTCGGCCCGCCGGGTACGGGTAAAACCATGCTGGCTACTCGCCTTAATGCACTTTTACCTCCTCTAAGCGATCAAGAAGCGCTAGAGAGTGCAGCAATATCAAGCCTCGCCCATACACCACAAAATTCGTCAAATTGGCGTAAACGGCCTTTCAGAGCCCCTCACCATAGTGCATCGATGGCCGCACTGGTGGGAGGAGGAGCTATCCCAAGACCGGGTGAAATTTCTTTGGCACATAACGGTGTGCTATTTTTGGATGAACTGCCTGAATTTGAAAGAAAAGTCTTAGATGCCCTTCGAGAGCCATTAGAATCTGGTGAAATTATTATTTCCCGGGCCAATGCAAAAGTCTGCTTTCCTGCCCGCGTTCAATTAATTGCAGCAATGAACCCTAGCCCTACCGGTCATTATCAGGGAATACTCAGCCGTTCTAACCCTCAACAAATTATGCGCTATTTAAACCGACTATCCGGGCCTTTTCTCGATCGATTCGACTTATCCATCGAAGTACCGCTATTACCCCAAGGCGTATTAAGTCAGCGCAGAGCAGAGGGGGGGTCGAGTCAGTCGGTCCGACAACGGGTGCTAAATGCTAGGGAGCTTCAAACTAAAAGAAACGGGAAAGTGAATGCCCAACTAAGCAGTAAAGAAGTTGAAGCAAGTTGTAAGCTTAATCCAGAAGATGCGCTGTTTCTTGAACATGCTTTATTAAAGCTTGGGCTTTCTGTGCGTGGGTGGCATCGCATTTTAAAAGTATCCCGGACTATTGCAGATTTATCCGGTAGTGAAAAAATAAACAGGAGCCATATTGCTGAAGCACTAAGCTATCGCTGCATGGATCGACTGCTGTTACAGCTTTATAAAGCGGTAGGATGAAAAACGGGGCTTAAAGCCCCGTTAATTAATCATCCGTGTCGTTAAAGTCTTCGACAGTATCAACCTGTGGCTTACCACCGGATAACGTATGAAAACGTTTAGGACGACGAATACGATCGAGATATTTAGTCCATACCTTTTCAGATTCAGTTACTGGCTCACGTTCTCCACGGCAAACAGCGACGAATAATTTTTCTTCTTCTGTTACTGGTTCACGCTTATCTAAATCAAGCTCGTTAAAAGCATAGCCTAAACGTTCTAGCAATTGAGCTTCTTTAATGGTGAAATCCCCATGGCGGGAAAAGCCTCGAGGGTAATTTTTATTGTCAAAAAAACGATGCGTCGTAGTGAAGCTTTCCGCCATCTGACATACTCCTAAGTATCTAAATTAATGCTGTTATGGCGCGGAGTATTAGTGAGGCTTGTCAGTGTGTAAAACAAAAAATTTAAATCGTTACGATAGAATTATTTGGAGATAGTGTGGATACAGAATTACTAAAGACTTTTCTAGAAGTGAGCAAGACCCGTCATTTTGGTCGGGCTGCTGAATCTCTGTATCTCACCCAATCAGCAGTGAGCTCTCGTATACGACTGTTAGAAAGCCAGTTGGGCGTTAATCTTTTTACTCGCCACCGCAACAATATCCGGCTCACTGCCGCTGGGGAACAGCTTTTGCCTTATGCGGAAAACCTGATGATTACCTGGCAGCAGGCCCGTTCAGCGATAACCAAAAGTAATCAAAAAAAGAATACATTATCTATTGGTGCATTGCCTTTGATCTGGGAAACCGGTCTGACAGACTGGCTTGAATCACTCTATTTAGTACATAAAAATTTACAGTTTGATGCCAGAGTTGCTCCACGAAATATTCAAGTACAGCAACTTCATGAGAGACAGTTAGATCTTTTGATCACCACTGAGCCATCTAAAATGGATGAGTTGGTTAGCGAAAAAATAACCACAATCCCATTACAGTTGGTGGTATCCGAACGCAAGACAAGTGATAAGAAAAGAGCCTATATATCCCTTGATTGGGGAGTCGACTTTTCACAACAGGAAAAAGAGTACTTCGCACAGGAGATAGTGCCAATTCTAACAACCAGCTCTGCTCTAATGGCAAAACAGCTGTTAAGGAATACTGCTGGTAGTACTTTCTTGCCTGAATCTTGGCAAAATCAGTACCCTGAGCTCAAGCCTGTACTACCACTTCAGTCTATCAATCTTTCTTTGTATGCGATTTGGTTGCAAAACAGCGAGCATCATCAGCTAATTCACAAACTGATTAGTAACTTTAATACACCTGAGAATAATGATTAAGATATTGATAAAAAATAATTTAGTTAAATAGCAGGTAATAAAAAACCCTTTGTTTTCACAAAGGGTTTTTTATTTTTTATGGCAGGGGCGGAGAGACTCGAACTCCCAACACCCGGTTTTGGAGACCGGTGCTCTACCAATTGAACTACGCCCCTAAAGAACGCTTACTACTATGCCTGCTAATGTAGCAGGCATAATGTAAATAAGTGGCGGAACGGACGGGACTCGAACCCGCGACCCCCTGCGTGACAGGCAGGTATTCTAACCAACTGAACTACCGCTCCACCGATTCTTTTTCCCTACCAGAACTTATTCTGATAGTTACTAATTTAAAGCCTAGCAGTTTATGAATGACTGCATCATTCACCCTTCGGGCCAACGCTTTGCGTTGTTCAAACCCGCTTCGCGAGTTTGTCCTACTCTCTCTCGAGTAGAGAACTGCCCTACTATCACTGCTTACATCTAATTTAAAGCCTGGCAGTTCCCTACTCTCGCATGGGGAAGCCCCACACTACCATCGGCGCTACGGCGTTTCACTTCTGAGTTCGGCATGGGGTCAGGTGGGACCACCGCGCTATCGCCGCCAGGCATATTCCGTTTCATGAACCGTTGTACTCCGATATCGCTATCTCACACAACCATCCATTCCAATCCTGAACATTCGCTGAAATTTAAATTCGTCTCTCTCATCAAAACACCTTCGGTGTTGTAAGGTTAAGTCTCACGGTTCATTAGTATCGGTTAGCTCAACGTATCGCTACGCTTACACACCCGACCTATCAACGTCATAGTCTTTAACGTTCCTTCAGTGGACTCAAGGTCCAAGGGAAGACTCATCTCGAGGCAAGTTTCCCGCTTAGATGCTTTCAGCGGTTATCTTTTCCGCACGTAGCTACCGGGCAATGCCATTGGCATGACAACCCGAACACCAGTGGTGCGTTCACTCCGGTCCTCTCGTACTAGGAGCAACCCCTCTCAATCTTCCAACGCCCACGGCAGATAGGGACCGAACTGTCTCACGACGTTCTAAACCCAGCTCGCGTACCACTTTAAACGGCGAACAGCCGTACCCTTGGGACCTACTTCAGCCCCAGGATGTGATGAGCCGACATCGAGGTGCCAAACACCGCCGTCGATATGAACTCTTGGGCGGTATCAGCCTGTTATCCCCGGAGTACCTTTTATCCGTTGAGCGATGGCCCTTCCATTCAGAACCACCGGATCACTATGACCTACTTTCGTACCTGCTCGAGCCGTCACTCTCGCAGTCAAGCTAGCTTATGCCATTGCACTAACCTCACGATGTCCGACCGTGATTAGCTAACCTTCGTGCTCCTCCGTTACTCTTTGGGAGGAGACCGCCCCAGTCAAACTACCCACCAGACACTGTCCTCAACCCGGATAACGGGTCAAAGTTAGAACATCAAACATTAAAGGGTGGTATTTCAAGGTTGGCTCCACGCAGACTGGCGTCCACGCTTCTAAGCCTCCCACCTATCCTACACATCAAGGCTCAATGTTCAGTGTCAAGCTATAGTAAAGGTTCACGGGGTCTTTCCGTCTTGCCGCGGGTACACAGCATCTTCACTGCGAGTTCAATTTCACTGAGTCTCGGGTGGAGACAGCCTGGCCATCATTACGCCATTCGTGCAGGTCGGAACTTACCCGACAAGGAATTTCGCTACCTTAGGACCGTTATAGTTACGGCCGCCGTTTACTGGGGCTTCGATCAAGAGCTTCGCTTACGCTAACCCCATCAATTAACCTTCCAGCACCGGGCAGGCGTCACACCGTATACGTCCACTTTCGTGTTTGCACAGTGCTGTGTTTTTAATAAACAGTTGCAGCCAGCTGGTATCTTCGACTGACTTCAGCTCCGAGAGCAAGTCTCTTCACCTAACGTCAGCGTGCCTTCTCCCGAAGTTACGGCACCATTTTGCCTAGTTCCTTCACCCGAGTTCTCTCAAGCGCCTGAGTATTCTCTACCTGACCACCTGTGTCGGTTTGGGGTACGATTTAATGTTACCTGGAGCTTAGAGGCTTTTCCTGGAAGCAGGGCATCAACTACTTCACCACCGTAGTGGCTCGTCATCACGCCTCAGTGTTAATAGTCAACCGGATTTACCTAATCGACCCACCTACACGCTTAAACCGGGACAACCGTCGCCCGGATAGCCTAGCCTTCTTCGTCCCCCCTTCGCAGTAACACCAAGTACAGGAATATTAACCTGTTTCCCATCGACTACGCCTTTCGGCCTCGCCTTAGGGGTCGACTCACCCTGCCCCGATTAACGTTGGACAGGAACCCTTGGTCTTCCGGCGAGCGGGCTTTTCACCCGCTTTATCGTTACTTATGTCAGCATTCGCACTTCTGATACCTCCACCAGACCTCACAGTCCAGCTTCACAGGCTTACAGAACGCTCCCCTACCCAACAATACTTTCATATCGCTGCCGCAGCTTCGGTGCATGGTTTAGCCCCGTTACATCTTCCGCGCAGGCCGACTCGACCAGTGAGCTATTACGCTTTCTTTAAATGATGGCTGCTTCTAAGCCAACATCCTGGCTGTCTATGCCTTCCCACATCGTTTCCCACTTAACCATGACTTTGGGACCTTAGCTGGCGGTCTGGGTTGTTTCCCTCTTCACGACGGACGTTAGCACCCGCCGTGTGTCTCCCGTGATAACATTCTTCGGTATTCGGAGTTTGCATCGAGTTGGTAATCCGGGATGGACCCCTAGTCGAAACAGTGCTCTACCCCCGAAGATGAGTTCACGAGGCGCTACCTAAATAGCTTTCGGGGAGAACCAGCTATCTCCCGGTTTGATTGGCCTTTCACCCCCAGCCACAAGTCATCCGCTAATTTTTCAACATTAGTCGGTTCGGTCCTCCAGTTAGTGTTACCCAACCTTCAACCTGCCCATGGCTAGATCACCGGGTTTCGGGTCTATACCTTGCAACTTGACGCCCAGTTAAGACTCGGTTTCCCTACGGCTCCCCTATTCGGTTAACCTTGCTACAAAATATAAGTCGCTGACCCATTATACAAAAGGTACGCAGTCACCCAACAAAGTAGGCTCCCACTGCTTGTACGTACACGGTTTCAGGTTCTATTTCACTCCCCTCGCCGGGGTTCTTTTCGCCTTTCCCTCACGGTACTGGTTCACTATCGGTCAGTCAGGAGTATTTAGCCTTGGAGGATGGTCCCCCCATATTCAGACAGGATGTCACGTGTCCCGCCTTACTCATCGAACTCACAACTTGTGCATTTTGGTGTACGGGACTATCACCCTGTTCCGTGCGACTTTCCAGACGCTTCCACTAACACACAAACTGATTCAGGTTCTGGGCTCCTCCCCGTTCGCTCGCCGCTACTAGGGGAATCTCGGTTGATTTCTTTTCCTCGGGGTACTTAGATGTTTCAGTTCCCCCGGTTCGCCTCATAACACTATGTATTCATGTTATGATAGTGCAACGGATTGCACTGGGTTTCCCCATTCGGGTATCGCCGGTTATAATGGTTCATATCACCTTACCGACGCTTATCGCAGATTAGCACGCCCTTCATCGCCTCTGACTGCCTAGGCATCCACCGTGTACGCTTAGTCACTTAACCTCACAACCCGAAGGTGTCTCTTGCGAGTCACTTTCTAAGTCG
>NZ_CP029185.2:3725000-3841771 GCF_003096015.2 Limnobaculum parvum
GACGATATACGCCAACGAAGTATCTTTAATCAGTGAAATCCATTGATTAATGAATGAGGGCACCATCATCCTCAACGCTTGGGGCAATACAATGTACCATAATACCTGCCAACGGTTGAATCCCAATGACATTCCTGCCTGCCACTGTCCTATACCGATAGCGATAATGCCAGCTTTTACGCCATGCGCTAAATAGGCTGATGAAATCAATGCCAGCGCGCAAACAACGGAGGTAAGCGCCGGGATATCAATACCAAATAGCATCGGCAACATAAAATAAGCCCAGAAGATCAGCATAATCACTGGAATAGCGCGAAAGAAGCCAAGGACAGCGGCAATAATTCCACCAACCCAACCACGAAACATTGCCAACGCCACACCAAGAATAATGCCTAAAATCGCTGACATCACACCAGCAATCAGACTGATAATCAGCGTCAGTGCCGCACCACCAATAGGCCCATCGGGATAAGCCCCCCACAGCAGATAATCCAGATTGTCATAAATAACGGTGAAATCCATATTAACGGCGCTCCTTGGCTAACAGACGATGTTCATACCACATACCCCAGGCTTCCATCACCGCAATCGCCACAATATATAACACGGTGGCAACGCCAAACGCCTGAAACGCTCTTAACGTTTCGGTCTCTACCTGACGTGAAGCATAGGAAAGTTCCGCCACGCCAATCGCCATAGCTAGGGAGGTACTTTTAACGATATTCATGTACTGGCCCAATAATGGAGGAAACGCAATTTTTAACGCCTGCGGTAAAATCACATAGCGCATTGATTGCCAGCCATTAAGCCCAAGAGCCAGTGCGGCATATTTCTGCCCATCCTTAACGCCCCGAATACCCGAACGAATCTCTTCAGCAATAAATGCCGAAAAATAGACCGTCAATCCGAACAGGGCTGCGATAAACTCAAAAGAAGGCCAGGCCAGCGTGAGCCCAAACAGCGTGATTTCATGAGGTGTATTTAACCAGGGAATGACTCCAGCAGGCAGCAATTTACCCACACCGAAGTACCAAAAGAAGAGCTGTACCAGCAGGGGAGTATTACGAAACAGGGAACAATAGGCAATCACCGGTAAACGCAAAACCGCCTGTTTGCTGTCTCTGGCTCCGGCAACCACCATACCCAATGCCGTAGCGGCAATAATCGAGACGGCAGACAGCCCCAACGTCAATAAAAAACCATCCCATAGCCATCCTAGGTATTCAGGCGCTAATAATAATTTTGTTAATTTTTCATCGAACATAAGCACCAGCTATTTATAACGGTTATCCACTAACCCTACTTTATTCCAATTAGTGTAGGTACAACCGGCAACCCTTGTATCACGGTTTAAACAGAAAGCCTCATTCTCTACAAACCAAAACAGGGCACGCCAAAGCATGCCCCGATCTGACTACCTGCAATAAAGTGAGCCTGTTAACTGATTAAGCTTTAGATGGATCAGGCGTTACCGTGCCAAACTTAAATTCCCCACGCGGCATGGAGGACTTGGTTTCAGGCCCGAACCAGCGGTTATAGATTTTGGCTGCTTCGCCATCTTTCTCCAGCTCCAACAGCACTTTGTTAACTTCTTCCGTCAGGCGGGTTTCGCCTTTAGTGATACCAACGCCTTGATATTCTTTAGTAATACTGAATGGTGTAATTTCAAAATCTGCTTTTACTGCATCCGGTAGATTGGCTAATAGGCCAACTAACTTAGCGTCATCCTGAGTAATCGCCTGAACGTTGCCATTACGCAATGCCGTAAAAGCAATCGGAGTATCATCATAGGAGATCACTTTAGCCGTTGGGTATTTATCCCGCAGCGTGATTTCCTGAACGGTGCCTTTATCGGCCCCGATCCGTAACTTAGCGATATCATCCGGCTGTTTTAACAAACCCTTATGAGAAATAAATTTTTGACCCGTAGCAAAATAAGGCACACTAAAATCAACTTCTTTAGCTCGCTGAGGCGTGATGGTGAAGTTAGCGGCAATCAGATCGACCTTCTTGGAAGTCAGTAAAGGAATACGGTTTGCCGGATTAGTCGCTTTCAACTCAACTTTAACCCCTAACGCTTTACCAATCGCATTAGCAATATCCACATCGTAACCCACAATCTTCTTAGTTTGTGGATCGACATAGCCAAACGGAGGATTACTGTCGAACACGGCAATATTCACTACACCCGCTTTTTTAATATCATCCAGTTGGTCTGCGTGAGCGACTGCTGCTGTGCCGGAAAGAGCAGCCAGTATAGTTAATGAAAGTACGCTTTGTTTTAATGTCAATTTCATGGCTGAATCCCGATGTATGAAAGAAAGAGTCGTGTTTGTGTCAGCCAGTTAAAGGCAAATCAGAGGCGGTGTGAAATAATATAAACCGATTTTATATTCCGTTTAGTTATAAGTATTTCTTGCGCAAAAATAGCCCGTTGTCGTCTCATAGCTATTCTTTCATGGTCTTTCATCGCGGTTAAATGAGCTCAAAACATCAATAAACCATCAATTTAAATGTAAATTAAATGTTTAAATCAACATCTAAATGAATCTAATTAATACGATAATAAACACAGTAAAACGGACTCATTTACAACCACACACACATTAAACAACTATTTAAAATCATATGTATATAAATATAACCCACATAAAAATAGAGACAACTTACAATAAATGATGTTCACTCACCCAATAACCATCTGATTCCAAAAATAAAAAATAAAAACATTTCATTAACATAACACGCATCACAAAATAAAGACTTGTTGAAGTTAATTTTTTAAATGATAATTATTATCAATTCGATATTAATTATCATTACCAAGTGGCTTGAATGAAAAATTTATCTTCCCAGGAACGCCCAACATTAAAACAACCGGTGGATCCCGTCTCTCCATTACCTCAGGTAAGCAGCCAACAGCTATTGGGGGAATCTGATATTTTATTGATTCAGCATCAGGGCCAACAGTATCAATTACGCATCACCAAAACCGGAAAACTGATTTTAACCAAATAATCATCAATACATAAAAACAGCCAGCCACCCAGACGATTAAGTTAAGGCAGCCAGCAACTTTCATTTAAAACATTCATGGAGAGTTGCAGTTATGCTTCGTCTGTCATCTTTAACCATTGCCGTTACCTGTGCATTACCGCTATCGGCCTATGCGGAAAGCCCGAAAAAAACGACCAATGAAGTCATGACCGTTACCGCAACGGGAAACGAACGCAATGCGTTTGAAGCCCCAATGATGGTCACCATAATAGATGCCAACGCCCCGGAAAATCTGGCGGCAAACAGCGCCGCCGATCTGGTGCGTTCTATTCCCGGCATTACCATCACGGGGACATCACGCAGTAACGGGCAAGATATCAACATGCGAGGATATGATAAACGCGGCGTGTTGACACTGGTCGACGGCATTCGTCAGGATACGGATACCGGGCACTTGAACGGTATTTTTCTCGATCCGGCACTGATTAAACGCGTTGAAGTGGTGCGTGGGCCTGCGGCTCAGTTGTATGGTAGCGGCGCACTCGGTGGAGTTATCTCCTTTGAAACCGTTGATGCAAAAGATTTACTGCGTAGCGGCGAAGCGGGTGGTGTTCGGCTATTTACCTCTGGTGCCACGCTGGATCACAGCCAGGCCTTGGGGGTAACAACATTTGGCAAAACAGATTCACTTGATGGCGTGTTTTCCGCCAACTTCCGTGATAAAGGCAACCTACGTTTAAGCAACGGCGAAACGGCGCCCAATGATGAGCAAATCGGTTCCTTCCTAGCTAAAGGTAAGTGGGCTATCACCGATGCTCAATCTCTGATGGCTAATCTGCGTTACTACAATAACGACGCTAAAGAACCTAAAAATCCACAAAACCTGAGTGCTGGCGGCACCACTACCGACGTGATGACTAACCGCACCACAGAGGATAAAGATGCCCAACTGGTATACAACCTGAATCCTGCGGATATGGACTGGCTGAATGCCACCACACGGGTTTACTACTCTGAAACCAATATCGACTCCTCACCTACCGGTCAGAAAGCGGAATATCGTAAGCAGAAAACTCAAGGTATCAAGCTGGATAATCGTTCACGCCTATTCCAAGAAAGTTTCATGCCAAACCAACTGACTTACGGCACTGAAACTTATAAGCAAAAGCAGATCCCCAGCGGAGCTACCACCAGCTTCCCAGATGCTGAAATTCGTTTTGCCTCAGGCTGGTTACAAGACGAGATTACCTTGCGCGATCTGCCCGTTTCTCTGATTGGTGCTATGCGCTATGACAATTACAAAGCCGAAAGCAGCGGCTATAGCGATATTGATGCCGACCAGTGGTCGCCGAAAGTGGCTTTATCCCTCTTCCCTACCGAATGGTTAAGTCTGTTTGCTTCCTATGCAGAAGCCTTCCGTGCGCCAACTATGGGTGAAATGTATAACGATTCCCTGCACTTCAGCATGGGGCCAACTATGAACAACTACTGGAAGCCTAACCCGAACTTGAAACCAGAAACCAACGCCACTCAGGAAGTTGGTTTTGGCCTGCGGTTTGACAACCTTTTGCTTGCGGATGATGACCTGAAATTTAAAGCCAGCTATTTCGGTACTAAAGCGGATGATTACATTTCGACCGCAGTCAATATGAAGATCGGATATCGCCCGGGTGTTGGCGTAATTTGCTCCCCGTGTGAAACCACTTCCGTCAATATTCCTCACGCCAAAATCTGGGGTTGGGATGTAATGATGGATTATCAGAGCCGCTATTTTGATTTAAATGTGGCTTATAACCGTACCAGCGGTAAAAACGACGATACCGGTGAATGGCTGTCAACCGTCAATCCGGACACTGTTTCTACCCGTCTGAACGTTCCTGTTGGTCATACCAATGCATCCGTTGGCTGGATGGGTGTATTTGCTAACCGCATCAACGATACGCCAACGCCGCAGCACGGTTATGCCACGCACGATTTCTATATTAGCTACAAACCGGAAATCCTTTCCGACAAATTAACCACCAGTGTGGTTATCGCTAACGCCTTCGATAAAGAGTACTACGCGCCTAACGGTACCCTTCAAGATGGCCGCAATGTGAAGCTATTCGCAAGCTATCAATTCTAACCACTATTCTCCTGTTTACAGGGGAAATATTATTATTCAGGAATAAAAAATGACCACTGTTTTATATCAAAGCTACTTACAGGCCAAACAGCAACACCCGGAAAAGTACGCCAGAGATCTGGCACAACTGCTCAATATTAGTGAAGCAGAGTTAACTCATTCCCGTGTCGGCCACGATGCCGTTCGCCTGAAAAGTGATATCAAAGACTTATTGGCCGCACTGGAAAGTGTTGGTGAAACAAAATCGATCACTCGCAACCAACACGCCGTACATGAGCAAGTCGGCAAATATACCAATCAACATTTAGGCGATCATGCCGGGTTGATTCTGAATCCTTATGCCTTGGACTTACGTCTGTTTCTTGAGCATTGGCTATTTGTCTTTGCTTTAAAGGAAGAGGGTAAGCGCGGCACTCGCCACAGCATCCAATTCTTTGATGAGCAGGGTAATGCACTGCACAAAGTCTACACCACGGAAAATACCGATATGGATGCTTGGCAAAAGGTGATCGATACTTTTATCCAACAGGATAATCCATCATTGAAGCTTGATGCAGTGCCAAAATCATCCGATAAGCAACCCTCGGTTGATAGTCAGGCAATCGACAGTGAATGGCGTGCAATGACTGATGTACATCAGTTTTTCAAACTGCTGAACAAGCATGGCATAACCCGTCAGCAGGCTTTTAATGCGGTTGAAGACGATCTGGCGCAGCGTGTAGATAATCAGTCACTCAGACAAATTCTACAAATGGCGAAAAACGAGGCCAACGACATTATGGTATTCGTCGGTAACCGAGGTTGTGTGCAGATTTTCACCGGGAAAATCGATCGCGTAGCGCCGATTGATGGCTGGATTAATATTTTCAATAAGGCGTTTGTACTGCACCTGATTGAAACCGATATTGCTGAAAGCTGGATAACCCGTAAACCGACCAAAGATGGTTTTGTTACCAGTCTGGAACTGTTTGCCGCTGACGGTACGCAAATCGCCCAACTTTATGGTCAACGCACCGAAGGGCATCCGGAACAGAAAACTTGGCGTACTCAAATAGACACCTTGTTACAACAACAAACGGTATCTGCATGAAAGGGCTAATCAATCGAGGGCTGATAGCCCTCTTTTCTGTGCTATCACTCAATGCGCTGGCCAGTGAACGAATTGTCAGTATTGGTGGGGATGTAACAGAAATCGTGTATGCGTTAGAGGCGCAGTCACAGCTGGTAGGGCGTGATTCAACCAGTACCTATCCGGAAGCGGCAAAGGCACTGCCCGATATTGGCTATATGCGCCAGTTAAACGCTGAAGGTATTCTTTCACTAAAACCCTCATTAGTACTTGCCAGCGACCAGTCGTTACCGGCACTGGCGTTGGAACAGGTTAGTCAGAGTGGGGTAAAGGTTGTCAGCATTCCTGGTAAACCATCGCTGGAAACCGTAACGGATAAAATCCACACTGTCGCTCAGGCGCTGGGCAAAGAGAAACAGGGAGAAAAACTGATTGCAGATTACCGCAATCAGTTAGCCGCGCTGCCGACGAGTCCATTGCCATCTAAAGTCCTGTTTATCATGAACTACGCCGGCTCAACACCCATGGCTGCTGGGCAAAACACCGCCGCTGACGCCATTATTACTATTGCGGGTGGCACCAATGCCATGCAGGGATTTAACAAGTATCGCCCACTTTCTCAGGAAGGCATTATTGCCGCTGCACCGGATATTCTGTTAATCACCTCGGCGGGATACGCGACGTTTGGCAGTGAAGACAATATTTGGCAATTAGCCGGTATCAGCCAGACCCCTGCCGGAAAGAATAAACATTTATTGGTGGTGGACGATCTCGCTCTGCTTGGTTTTAGTCTGAAAACGCCAGCAGTTATCGCTGAACTGCTTAAAGCGATGGAACACACGGGATGAATAGCTACATTTCACCACGCTACTGGCTGGTGGTAATGTTGACGGCATTGGTCATCCTGATGCTGTTTGCCGCTAATCTGGGGCCAGTCAAACTCTCATTTTATACCCTGGTAACCCACTCAGGCGAGGAGGCGAACTGGCACATTTGGTTGAATATTCGTCTTCCCAGAGTGTTGCTGGCAACCCTTATCGGTGCCGCTTTAGCGGTATCCGGCGCTATCATGCAAGGGTTATTTCGTAATCCACTGGCTGACCCAGGATTATTAGGGATCAGTACCGGCGCGGCCCTGTGCGTGGCGCTGGCAATTCTGCTCCCGCTGCCATTAACGGGCGTTATAAAACTATACGGGCATACGCTGGCCGCCTTTGGTGGAAGCATTGCCGTTTGTTGCCTGCTTTATGCTTTGAGCAAAACCGGTCATGGCAGCCTCACTCGCTTACTGTTAACCGGTATTGCGCTTAATGCCCTGGCCGGAGCGGCTATTGGCGTTATTAGTTATATCAGTGATGACCAACAGTTACGGCAGTTCTCCCTTTGGAGCATGGGTAGTTTAGGTCAGGCTCAGTGGTCAACCTTGATCATTGCTGCCTCATTAATTTTACCGGCGATTGCGATCGGCCTGCGCCTGTCACGGCTATTGAACATATTACAGTTGGGCGATGAAGAGGCTCACTATCTTGGGGTTAATGTCGAGTCGGTCAAATTGGGTTTATTGATGCTAAGTGCATTACTGATCGGCACCGCGGTCGCGATGAGTGGAATCATTGGCTTTATTGGGTTGGTGATCCCCCATCTTATCCGCTTACAGCTTGGCTCCGATCATCGTTGGCTATTACCCGGCTCGGTATTAGGGGGGGCTTGCCTGCTGCTGCTAGCCGATACGCTGGCCAGAACGTTGGCATCTCCGGCAGAAATTCCGGTCGGCTTAATTACCAGCCTGTTGGGTGGCCCCTATTTTTTATGGCTTATTTTACGCCAAAGAGAGATACCCCGTGCTTAAGGCTGAACATCTAAACTATAGCCGGTATAACCGCAATATTATCAATCAGGTTTCGCTGACCCTGAACCCCGGTGAGCTGGTGGCGATTATCGGCCCCAATGGAGCAGGCAAATCAACCCTGTTGCGTATTCTGACCGGGTATATTCAGCCGGACAGTGGCCACTGCCAGTTGCAAAATCGCCCTCTGCATCAGTGGCAACATAAAGATTTAGCAGCGGTTCGTGCCGTAATGAATCAACACAGCGCACTGACCTTTCCTTTTAGCGTACAGGAAGTAATTGCTATGGGGCGCACGCCTTATGGTAATCATCATCAGAATCAACAGGCCATTGATCATGCGATAAGCATCACGGAATGCACACCTCTGCTTAACCGCCAATACAATCAACTCTCCGGTGGAGAAAAACAGCGGATACAGTTAGCCCGCCTGTTAGCCCAACTGTGGCATCCAACGCCAGTAGAACGGTTGCTGTTTCTTGATGAGCCTACTTCGGCGTTAGATCTCTACCATCAGCAGCAAACATTACGTTTACTGAAGCAGATGACACGTCAGGCCCCCTTTTCCGTTTGTACCGTGCTGCACGATCTGAATCTGGCGGCACTGTATGCGGATAGAATTCTGTTATTACATCAAGGAAGTATTGTTGCCAGCGGAACGCCGGGGGAAGTGCTAAAAGATAAATTGCTAACGCGCTGGTATCAGGCGGATCTCTGCGTTTATGCGCATCCTGAAAATGCTGAAGTGCCGCAAATTTGTTTAAGAAGATAAGCTCACGCCCGGCTCAGAAAACATCATGATCGGGCGTGAACTCACAGTCGCTTTACTTTTTCGCCAGCAGGCTTTCAACTTCATCACCGCTACGGTGACGGAAATCCTGACCTTTCACGAAGTAGAAAATAAATTCACAAATGTTCTGACAGCGATCGCCAATACGCTCAATAGAACGCGCACAGGCCAGAGCAGTTAATACGCTGGGAATCGAGCGCGGGTCTTCCATCATATAGGTCATTAGTTGGCGGATAATTCCTTCATATTCCTGATCGACTTTCTTATCTTCCCGATAGATACGGACCGCTTCATCAATATCCATACGCGCAAAGGCATCAAGCACATCATGTAACATTTGAACCGTATGGCGACCTAACGATTCCAGATTCACCAGCAGCGGCTTGTGCTGCTGAGAGAACTTTTCCAGCGCCATACGACAAATTTTATCCGCAACATCGCCAATACGCTCCAGTTCTGAAACCGTTTTGGTGATGGCCATGACTAAACGCAGGTCGCTGGCGGTGGGTTGACGCTTGGCAATAATCCGCACGCAGGCTTCATCAATCGCCACTTCCATATTGTTAACTTTACGATCGTCTTCAATCACCCGGCGGGCCAGCTCTTCATCTGCCTGGTGCATAGCATTGATGGCATCGGTTAACTGTTGTTCCACCAGACCGCCCATGACCATGACCTGAGTACGTATATGTTCCAGTTCCGCATTAAACTGGCCGGAAATGTGTTTGCCTAAATTAAGGTTTTCCATTGTGGGTTCCCCGTTATCAACCATAGCGACCAGTAATGTAGTCTTCAGTTTGTTTCTTCTGCGGTGCGGTAAACAGCATATCGGTATCAGAGTACTCAATCAGCTCGCCCAAATACATAAATGCCGTATGGTCAGAACAACGAGCCGCCTGCTGCATATTATGGGTGACGATCACCACGGTATATTCAGATTTTAATTCGCTAATCAGCTCTTCTATACGACCGGTAGAAATCGGATCGAGCGCTGAACAAGGCTCATCCAGCAACAGTACTTCCGGGCGAATGGCAATGCCACGGGCAATACACAGACGCTGTTGCTGACCACCAGACAGGCTGTAGCCACTCTGATTCAGTTTATTTTTGGTTTCATCCCACAGCGCGGCTTTGGTTAATGCCCACTGCACTCGCTCATCCATCTCTGCACGGGGCAAGCGTTCAAACAGGCGTACGCCAAAGGCAATATTGTCATAAATCGACATCGGGAATGGCGTTGGCTTTTGGAACACCATGCCTACTTTTGCCCGTAGCAATGCGACGTCCTGATTATCTTCAAGGATATTTTGACCATCTAACAGAATTTGTCCGGTGGCATGCTGTTCCGGATAAAGCTGATACATTTTATTGAATGTCCGCAGCAAAGTTGATTTACCACAGCCAGACGGTCCAATAAACGCCGTGACCTGATTTTTGGCGATATCCAAGGAGATATTCTTTAACGCATGGAATTTGCCGTAATAAAAATTCAGATCCCGTACCTGAATCTTGCTGTCGGTTGAGTTGTCGTCACTCATCAGATTCATTAAGTCGTCTCTCTAGTATTTTTTACTGGCAAAAACTACACGCGCCAGAATATTTAATAACAATACACACAGGGTAATCAGCAATACACCAGCCCAAGCTAACTGTTGCCACTCAGCAAAAGGACTCATGGCAAATTTGAAAATGGTTACCGGCAAATTGGCAATCGGATGGCTCAGGTCAAGGCTCCAGAACTGATTGGACAGTGCAGTAAACAGCAAGGGTGCGGTTTCCCCGGCAATACGGGCAATGGCTAGCAGCACGCCTGTGACAATGCCGGAAAGAGAGGCTTTCAGCGTCAGAGAAAGAATAATCTTCCACTTAGGCGTACCCAGCGCGTAGGCCGCTTCCCGTAGGGTGTCCGGAACCAGTCGTAACATATTCTCAGTAGTACGAATGACGATAGGCACTTGTAATAACGCCAGTGCAATCACACCAGCCCAACCGGAAAAATGCTCCATTTGCATTACCACAATGGTGTAAACAAACAGACCAACCACAATGGACGGAGCCGACAGCAAAATATCGTTAATAAAACGCACCACTGAAGCAAATATCGACTTACGACCATATTCCGCCAGATAGATACCCGCCAAAATCCCCAACGGAGTACCGATCACCGTCGCCCACAGAATCAGTAGGCCACTACCTGCAAGAGCATTGGCTAATCCACCGCCCGCGGTATTCGGCGGCGGCGTCATTTCGGTAAATAGCGCCATCGACATACCGTCGATGCCTTTGGTAATCGTCGAAAACAGAATCCAGATTAACCAAAACAAGCCAAAAGCCATCGCCATCATCGAAATCAACAGCGCGATACGGTTTTTTTGACGGCGCCACGACTGCATACGTCTGCGACTGGTATAAAAAGAGGCGATTTCAGATTTATTGGTCGTCGTCATCTTAGCGTCCCTCATTTTTATTTAATCTGAGAATCATTAATTTAGATAGGGACAGTACAATAAAGGTGATAACAAACAGGATTAACCCCAACTCCATCAACGCGGCGGTATGCAGCCCTGATTCAGCCTCAGCAAACTCATTCGCCAGCGCAGAAGTAATACTGTTACCCGGCATATACAGGGAGAAGCTATCCAATTGGTAAGTGTTGCCAATAATGAAGGTCACCGCCATAGTTTCCCCTAAGGCGCGACCCAAACCCAGCATAATGCCGCCAATCACACCATTTTTGGTATAAGGCAGCACGATATTGCGGATCACTTCCCAAGTGGTACAACCGATGCCGTAAGCGGACTCTTTTAACAGCGTTGGCGTTTGTTCAAACACGTCACGCATTACCGCAGCGATATAAGGAATAATCATGATGGCCAGAATAATACCGGCGGCTAAAATACCGATACCAAATGCTGGGCCAGAAAACAGCGTGCTAATAATAGGAATGTTAGCCACCACATCCCCTACCGGCTGCTGAAAGTATTCGGCAAACAACGGAGCGAAAATAAACAGCCCCCACATGCCGTAAACAATGCTGGGTATAGCCGCCAATAGTTCAATGGCAATACCCAATGGGCGTTTTAACCATTTAGGTGACAGTTCAGTCAGGAACAGCGCGATACCAAAACTTACCGGTACGGCAATAAGTAACGCAATGATGGACGTTACGATGGTGCCATAAATGGGAACCAGCGCCCCAAACTCATCGGCTGGCGCATCCCACTCTTTATGCCAGAGAAAGCTGATGCCAAACTTTTGAATGCTAGGCCATGAAGCAATCACCAGAGAGATGATTATGCCGCCCAATAATAAAAGCGTAATCAGCGCTGCCAGTTTAACCAGCGCGCCAAAAATAATATCACCCTTCTTTCCCGGCGCTTTCATTACCGGCTTATGTACCGCCATTAAGTCTCTCTTTCATATTTACGGCCCTCTTCCATCTATCGGAAGAGGGCGGTTAGGAATGATTAATAGAGCGCTTTACCGCTGCTATCTTTAACCTGTGTTTTCCAGGCTGCACGAACTTGTTCAGTCACCGTGTCTGGCAGTACCGCATAATCAAGCTCTGTTGCCAGAGAGCCGCCTTTTTTGTAGCCCCAGTCAAAGAACTTCAGTACTTCTGCGCCACGTTTGGCATCTTTCTGAGTTTTGTGTACCAAAATAAACGTGGTTGAAGTAATCGGCCATACATCTTTGCCCTTCTGGAAGGTCAGATCCTGAGCAAAAGATTTAGACCAGTCGATACCTTTAGCCGCCGCACTGAACGATTGCTGAGTTGGGCTTACCGCTTCACCATCTGCTGATATTAGTTTGGTATAGGCCAGATTATTTTGCTTAGCGTAAGCATACTCAACATAACCAATAGAACCCGGCAAACGCTGAACAAAGGCTGCAATACCATCATTACCTTTACCACCTAAGCCCACCGGCCATTTAACGGTAGAACCAACCCCAACCTTCTCTTTCCAATCTGGATTCACTTTTGCCAAATAGCTGGTGAACACGAAAGAGGTTCCTGAACCATCGGCACGACGCACTACTGCGATATCCTGCTCTGGCAGTTTGACGCCAGGATTCAGTTTAACAATCGCCGGATCGTTCCACTTTTTCACCGTACCCAGATAGATATCGCCCAAGGTTTTTCCATCTAGGGTTAATTCCCCTGATTTAATTCCCTGAACATTCACCGCCAATACCACACCGCCAATGACGGTTGGGAACTGGAATAGATCATCTTTAGCCAGCTTTTCCTCATCCAGAGGCGCATCTGACGCACCAAAATCTACCGTATTGGCATTAATTTGCTTAACGCCACCGGACGAACCAATCCCTTGATAGTTAATGTTATTACCGCTCTCTTTTTGATAGCTATCCGCCCATTTTGCATAGACGGGTGCAGGGAACGTAGCACCGGCACCGGTAATATTCTCTGCCGCAAATGCTGACAAAGTTGTCAGAGAAACAGCTGCTGCAATACCATAAGCAATGGTTGTACGTGTCAGTTTCATCATTCCTCCTAAAGGAATTTATTGGCTCTGTATCGTTAAAAATCAGACTGGTGATGAGTACAAGCGCAAAGATAAGACCGTTTAGTGACAGTATAATGTCAACTAGGTTACAGTTTTATGACAGTGAGAAATTTTGATTTAACTAAGCCATGTTTTTATGAAATGTTACCCGAAGCGGTTGATAGCAATAATGACATTTTATTCCCTTCTTTTTTCACACTTCCCATTTCTATAAATTAATACTTTTTTCTTATTGAATTTTTATTCATAAACAACACATGAGCTTAGGTTGTTTATTAAGCAATTTATCGTCTACCTTCCAACCCGTTAATAATACCAGTGCTACATTTAATTTACGTAGGTGATTACTACGCATTTAACTACATATATAAGTAATGGCGGTGCATCCTATGTTGACTAAAAACACCTTTGAGAGAAAATTTACTTTATCAATATTATCAACGATATTGATCTGTAGTTTTCCAAGTCTATTGAATCAGGCGAATGGCGCAACTATTCCACTGACTGACAACAACACATATTCACAAATTAAAGCTAATACCAATGATATCGGTTCTGGAAATAATATTACGGTTAGTTCCAGCGTAGGAAGTTCAAATGACGGGGCGGTTTCGGCTCTGGACGGCGGGAACATCACTTTATCTAACAGTAATATCAGTAATGTGTGGAACAGCACCGCCGGATCCCGCGCGGTTAATGCACGTGGTACTAACAGCGTCGTTACACTCAATAACACCAATGCCCAGTTAAGCGCCACTCAGGCCAGCAACGGCGATGCCAGCTCGGTGGTTTCTGCCACCAGTAACGGTAACGTGTTTATTACTGGGGGGACTTTCGCAGCAGCCGGGGCTTATGTTCGTGGTCTTTCCGCTGCGGGTGATAATCCGGATAATGGCGGCGGTTATATCCGTGCCGAAAATGCCACGATCACCACACTGGGAAATTTCGGCCTTGGCGTACAGGCTTACGGCTCTAACAACCCATTAATGCCGGTAACACAAGTAGATTTAATCGGTGGTTCTGTGACCACCAACTCCACCAACTATGCGCCCGCACTGCAATCTGCTCGTATTGGTGCATTGATTACCACCCAAAATACTAACCTTACAGCTAATGGCGCTAATAACTTGGTGGTTGATGTTAACCGGGGCGGCGGCGTCAATATTGCAGGGGGTAATATCGTTGCCAACGGTGCTACCAGCGCGGGTATTTCCGCTGATGGTAGTGGCAGCCACGCCGTCGTCAACGGCAGTAACATCATCATGAACGGAGAAAAATCAGTTGGTGTATCCGCCAGCAATGGAGGGATTGCGGATATCTCCAATAATTCTATTGCCCTTACCGACATAGGCACCAACGGCATGGGCGCTTATGCTTCCGGTTCAGCTTCAGGTATTAATCTAATTAATACGGTAATTAATGTTAAAGGTGCAGGAACAAACGGTGGCAATGCACCCATTGGCGTAGGTTCTGAAAATGGAGGAACGGTGACCTTAACCGGCGGTAGCGTCACTATGGATGGCGCTAACCGGACTATTGCAGCCAGAGTAGTTAACAACGGTACCCTGACGGCCACCGGCACTCTTTTTGCCACCAAAGGCAATAACTCACATGCCGTGATGTCTTGGTTAAACGATCCTGTGGCCACAGGAATAATCACCTTAAATAATGCTACCATCACCACCGCAGGTACCAACGCCTATGGCCTTACCGCTAATAACAGTGCCAATGCCCAAATAACGGCTAACAATACCAATATCACCACCACCGGAGATATTGGTCGCGGTGTCTATGCCTGGAATGGCGGTGCCGTTACGCTTAACGGTGGCAATATTACCACCAGCGGTAGTCTGGCGTCCGGGTTACAGGCAGCTGGTACCAGCAGCTATTCGCCAAATGCTCAGGCGCAAATCAACGCAACCGGTATACAAGTCACCACATCGGGCTCTTTATCTGATGGTATCACCGCCGGATGGAGCGATGGCAGTATGGGATTGGTTAATGTTACTAACAGTCAGGTTAATACTTCCGGTGAATCCAGTGCCGGTGCGGCTGCCCGCTATGCCGGTACCATTAACCTATTCAATACCACCATCCAAGCCACCGGCGATCAATCCGCAGCCGTTTATGCTGAGGGGGGTGGTGTCGTATCGGTCAATAACTCCAGCCTTACTTCAACAAAATCTGATGGTGTTTCATTAAGCAACAGTGCAACCGTCACGCTAAATAATAGCCAAGTGATTGCCAATGGTGCTTCCATCAGTTCTGTTCTTAACCTCGCAGGCCAGACTCAAAATATTACCGTTGGTGCTGGCAGCCAGTTATTACAAAATAACGGTACGCTGTTGCAAGTTACCCGAACTGATGCGGGTATGGACGGCATCATCAACTTGACGCTGGCCCCAGGCTCTAAAGCCAGTGGCGATATCAGCGATTTGAATGGACTTACCAACGACTTTACTCGTTCCGGAGGGGGAAAAACTAACTTTATCGTTCAGGATGGCGCCCGCTGGATAGGGATGGTTAGAGGCATCAACGATATTGTTGTTGGTGGTAACAGTCAGTTTGTTAACGATGGAAGTGCGCCGATTAATGGCAATATTAATAGCGGGCAAAACGCCTCACTGATATTTAATAACAACACTTTTATCAACGGCGTTCTTCAACTCAACAGCGGTTCTAATGCTAGCTTTAATGGTAATTCAACCATCGTTCAAAACGTCATTGGTAATGGCTCAATTATCAGTTTCTTGCAAGACGCCATCTTGCAACACAACCTGATTGGTAGTAGTGCATCCCAACTGATTTTTAATGGTAATACCAATATCAGTAATGATGTAACCGGTAGCGGCAATTCAAACTTTACCTTCGCCGGAAATACTCAAATTGGCGGTAACCTAAGTGGTGATTTAACCAACTTCACTTTCAGTAAAACCGGAAATACGCACATTGTCGGAAATATTGACTTAACCAACTCATCAACGATTCATGGGGGAACCCAGCAAAATCCTATCGTTATTGATGGAAATGCGCTGGTATCCAATGGCTCAATACTGGGCGGTAACTTAGTGGTAAACGGCGCGCTGTCCGGATCGGGGGGTACTGTAGCGCCGGGGAACTCCGTCGGTACTCAAACTTACGCCAGCATGGCCCAATTTAGTGGTAATTATGCTGCGGAGGTCAATGCCGCCGGTCAATCAGATAATATTATTATTCAGGGCAATGCGGATTTGTCAGGTATCAACCTGTCTGTTGCTCAGGAAAACGGTACCGGTGGATATCAACTCAACCACCTGTATACCATTTTGCAAACCACCAATGGTGGTGTAGTACAAAACACCTTTGCCAGTACGGCGCTTAACGCTAACTTGCAAAATACGCTGGTGAAACTGGATCCGGTCAGTTATGGCACTGACGCGGTACAGGTTAGTTTGTCTGTTGATGAACAAAAACTGGCGGCAAAACAAGGGGATTTAACCTCCAACCAGAAAAATACGCTATCTGGTATTGTCGGTGCTGCCGGACAAAACAGCGCGGTTGATGCAGCAATGCAATCAACCAACACTGCTAATGCACTGGATCAGCTTTCTGGTGAAATTCACGCCAGCCTGCGTTCATCACTGTTTGCCTCCAGCACCATGCTAACGGATACGGTCATGAGCAGAGCCCGCCCGGAACACCGTGGATCTCAAGCCAGCAATCAGGTATGGGTACAAACGCTTGGGGGTAAATACAGTCTGGATGGAAATAGTAATGCCGCTAAGAGTACCAATAAAAATGGAGGGATCGCTGTAGGTGGCGCGCTTGCCCTTGATGGCGGCTGGCAACTTGGTCTGGCTCTGGCCTACAACAACGAAGATATTGATGTCGATGCGCGTTCATCCTCCGCCGATGTGGATACTACCACCATGATGGCTTATGCCAACAATAGCTGGGCCGCAGGAGCTGGTAATGTCAATCTGGTCATTGGCGGCGGATATAGCTGGCATAGCATTGATACCGAGCGTAACGTTAATTTAGTCAATCAAAAGCTAACCGCTTCGTATGATGCAAATACCACTCAGGCCTTTGCGGATATTGGCTACGCCATTCCAGTCACGACCAACTTTACCGTTGAACCTTACACCGGTATGGCTTGGTATCGTCAAAGCACCGATGACTTTACCGAACACAATGGCAATGCTGCATTGAAAGGGCAAGGGGACGATCAGGATGTCACGCTGTATAATCTGGGGCTTCGTAACCAGTTGAAGTTCTCTGTTGCTCATACACCCGCAGCGGTCAATATGTCTGCTGGCTGGCGCCATGCGGCAGGAGACGTAGATTCCGACGTTAAACTGGGCCTAGCTCAAAACGCGACCCCAACCTACACCGTAACCGGCGCACCGATAACCAAAGATGCAGCGGTGGTTTCCATTGGGATAGAGGCTCAGGTTTTAAATAATGCGGTAGTCGGTACGGCGTATAATGGCCAGCTATCTGATGATAATTCAGATAATGCCGGTTCTCTCTATTTCAAATATACCTTCTAATAAACGTTTAAAAAGTACCAGACAAAAGCCCCTAAACCTGACTGATTTAGGGGCTTATGGAAAGACAAAATAGAAAGGGGATATCGCATAAAACAGATATCCCCTTTCTTTATTAACTCAGATCTGAGCCGTTACTGGCGATGACCTTCTTATACCAGTAAAACGATTTTTTTCTCTTTCTGGCCAAGGTACCATTTCCCTGATCATCACGATCGACATAGACAAAGCCATAGCGTTTACTCATTTCCCCGGTGGAAGCAGAAACCAGATCAATACATCCCCAAGAGGTATAACCAATAACCGGAATACCATCTTCAATCGCATCCCCCATCGCTTTGATATGCTCACGCAAATAGCTGATGCGGTATTCGTCGTCGATTTCACCCTGCTGATTCATTTCGTCTTTCGCACCCAGACCATTTTCCACTAGGAACAGCGGTTTCTGGTAACGGTCATACATCATGTTCATGGTAATCCGCAGACCTAAGGGATCGATCCCCCACCCCCATTCGCTGGCCTGAATATGTGGATTCTTCAGAGATTTAACGATATTGGCAGCACTGCTGTTGTGCTCGTTCATATCAGCCGATGCACAGCGGGAAGCGTAATAGCTAAAAGAGACAAAATCGACACTGTTCTTGAGGATCTCGCTATCCCCCTCCTCCATCTCGATGGTAATGCCTTTTTCCCGAAACAGGCGTTTTGTGTACGAAGGATAAGCACCTCGAGCCTGAACATCGATGAAAAATAAGTTCTCTCGGTCTTTTTCCAGCGCCGCCCAAACATCTTCGGGTTTGCACGACCACGGGTAGAAATTACCACCAGCCAGCATGCAACCAACCTGATTGTGCGGGTTGACCTCATGGGCAATTCTAGTGGCTAAAGCACTCGCCAACAGCTCGTGATGTGCAGCCTGATATTTTACCTGTTCCTGATTATCATCTTTTTCGAACACCAGCCCCGCACCGGAGAATGGACTATGTAGCAAAATATTGATTTCATTAAACGTGAGCCAGTATTTCACCAATCCATCAAACGCTTCAAAACAGGTACGAGCGTAGTGTGTAAAAAACTCAACCATTTTCCTGTTACGCCACGAGCCGTACTCACGTACCAGATGCATTGGTACATCAAAGTGGCATAGTGTCACCAGCGGCTCGATACCATGCTTTTTGCATTCAGTGAAAACATCGCGGTAGAAGGCAATACCCTCTGCATTAGGTACTGATTCATTCCCGTTTGGGAAAATACGACTCCAGGCAATCGAAGTACGAAATACGCTAAACCCCATTTCCGCCATGAGGGCGATGTCATCTTTATAGCGATAATAAAAATCGATGCCTAAATGGCTGGGGTAAAATTCATCATCACGTAATGTAAACCGTTTTTCCTGACCCAGTTTTACCGCCAACCGATCTTTGCCGTGAGGGATCATATCAACCGTAGTCAGCCCTTTACCGCCGTCAAGATAAGCGCCTTCGGCCTGATTGGCAGCTAGTGCACCACCCCATAAAAAATCTGCGGGGAAAACAGACGCTGACATAAGGATACCTCTTATAAATTAATTTACTTTACAATAAGTTATACAGATAACGCGGGGGTCAATTTGGCTTCTTCTCTTTCCTCATCTTCAGAGACAGGAATGTCTTCAAACCCCAACAGCAACGTGAGGACAAAGGAAAGCACCACCGCCAGAATCATCACGCCGAACACCCACACAATAGTCATCGGGTTTGCCGGGTCAAAAAACTGAACGCTGGTAAACAAACCTGGAGAAGCCATCGAGTGACTTGCCAAGCCGGCAACCCCAGCAACGCCACCGCAGACAAAGCCACTGATCAGCGCCGCAATAAGAGGGCGCTTCAAGCGTATTGCGACACCATAAAGCGCAGGTTCTGAAATGCCCGCAACAATAGCGGATGCAGCAGCAGCCAGCGCCGTTTGGCGCAGTTCTGGGTTTTTGGTACGCCAAGCAACCGCCAACGATGAACCACCCAATGAAAGATTGGCACCAATCTCTGATGGCATCACCATGCCTTCTTTACCGGTTTCTGCAATGGTCTGAATGATGGTTGGCGTAAACACACGGTGCATCCCTGTCATCACCAACAGCGGCCACAGCCCTCCCATAATGGCGACGGATAACCAGCCCAGATAGCTATGAATGGTGTAAACCAACGCAGAAATACCACTTCCTATCCAGATGCCTAATGGCCCAATTAGCATGATGGCAATCGGCGCAGAGATGAGCACAATCAGCATCGGTTTAAGGAAGTTTTTGGTCACCGCTGGCGTGATACGGTCAACCCATTTTTCAATATAGGAGAGTAGCCAAGTCATGCACAGTGCCGGAATCACTGTGTAGGTATATTTCACCGCAGTAACCGATAAGCCGATAAATTCAACCTGCTGGCCCTGTGCTGCTTTTGCCATCAAATCGATAAATGTTGGGTGAACCAGCACCCCGGCTATTGCAATCGCTAATGACATGTTGGTTTTGAATTTTACCGCCGCAGAAGCGGCAACCATCACCGGCAGGAAGAAAAATGCCCCGTCGCCAATAACATTAAGAATAATCAGCGTTGAAGAGCCTTTGTCGAATACGCCTGTCATATCAAGAATCATAGCGAGCAATTTCACCATCGAGCCGCCGATAATGGCCGGGATCAGCGGTGACATGGTGCCAATCAACGCATCCAAAATCCCTGCTCCGATACGTTTCAGGGTGATTTTGTTTTTTTCAGGCACGGATTGCTGCGCCACCGATCCTTCTGGCAACAGTTTCAGCACTTCGGCATAGGCCTGTGAAACCGTGTTGCCAATAATTACCTGACACTGATTTTCGCTTCTCACTACGCCCAACACACCACCAATCGACTTCAATCCAGCAACATCAACAACGCTGTCATCGTTGAGCACAAAACGTAAGCGCGTCATACAATGAGTCACCGCCGCAACGTTACTCACTCCGCCAACTGCATCCACTATCGCTCTTGCTACCGCCACATAATTCTTAGTCATCGGGAAAACTCTCATAGATAGGTAACCGGTTTCATATAATGATGTTAATAAAAATATTAAATATCAATTTATAAATTTATTATTTATCTATTTTGTGATAATCATCCACATTAAATTCATTCGATAATCTGCCCAATGGCCTGCTTCTGCCTCGCCAGAATGTGTAGAATATAAGTAAATAGTTTTCAAGAAGTCAGGGAATCCCTATGTCTACCATGCAGGAAGTCGCCAACAAAGCAGGCGTCTCAAAAGCCACTGTTTCACGCGTTCTTTCCGGTAAAGGGTACGTCAGCAAAACAACAAAAGATCGGGTATATAAAGCCATAGAAGACGCAGGGTATCGCCCTAATTTGCTGGCGAGAAATCTGGCGACCAATAAATCTCAATGTATTGGCCTGGTAGTAACCAATACGCTCTATAACGGTAATTATTTCAGCGAATTAATTTCTCAGGCCGCACAAAAACTGGAAGATCACGGACGCCAGCTTATTCTGGTGGACGGGAAACACAGCGCCGAAGAAGAGCAAGAGGCGATCCAATTCCTGCTAGATTTACAATGCGATGCGGTGATCATCTATCCGCGCTTCTTAACCATCGACGTGATGGATGACATCATCGAGCAGTATAAACAGCCCATAATGGTGGTTAACCGAAGGCTAAGGAAAAACCAAAGCCAGTGTATTTGTTGCGATCACAAAGGTGCCAGTTTTAACGCAACAAAACACCTGATAGAGCAGGGCCACCGAGATATCGCCTTCATTACGGGTTCGCTGGATTCACCAACGGCTATTGAGCGTCTTTCCGGCTATAAAGAGGCCTTAAACCAACACCATATAGAGGTGCAGGATAAGCTCATTATCAAGGGAAAATGGACACCTGCCAGTGGTGCGGCAGCAATCGAGTCCCTGTTAAACAACAAGGTTACCTTTAGCGCAGTGCTTGCCAGTAATGATGATATGGCGATTGGTGTTATTAAGAAACTGACTGAAGTAGGTATTGCCATCCCGACTGATGTGTCCATTATCGGCTTCGATAACATCCCTACCGCTCCCTATTTAACACCTTCACTATCCAGCGTTAAAGATCCGGTTAGTAATATGGTTAGCGAGGTAATAAACCGGCTGATTTCCATGCTTGACGGTGGCTACCTGTCAAAAAACAATCTCTTCACTTCGGAATTGCTCGTCAGAGATTCGGTTGCTTATGGGCCTTTTTGGGGTAAATGATTACAAAGCTTCTTACACAACAGAGAACGAGCAACTGCGCTGACCATAAAAAAATCCGGTATACCTTTTGAACAGCATAACCGGATTTATTCAGTTTATAACGCTCTTGCCCTGTTTAGGTATTTGTTATCCGTCCACAGGGCTTACTATTAATAAACCCAAATTACTCTACGGTCACCGACTTCGCCAGATTTCGCGGCTGATCAACGTCAGTCCCTTTAATCAGCGCAACGTGATAAGAGAGCAATTGCAGAGGAATGGTATAAAAAATAGGTGCCACCAGTTCATCCACATAAGGCAATGGAATAATGGTCATACCTTCTGCATTGCTGAATCCGGCATCTTCTGCCGCGAATACATACAGCTGACCACCGCGAGCGCGAACTTCTTCAATATTCGACTTCAGTTTTTCCAGCAGTTCGTTGTTAGGTGCAACCACAATCACCGGCATATCCGCATCAATCAGTGCCAGCGGGCCGTGTTTTAACTCACCGGCAGCATAAGCTTCCGCATGGATATAGGAGATCTCTTTCAGCTTCAGAGCACCTTCCATCGCAATTGGGTACTGATCGCCACGACCTAGGAACAGGGCATGATGCTTCTCGGAGAAGTCTTCTGCCAGCGTTTCAATAGCTTTATCCAGAGACAGAAGCTGATCGATACGATTAGGCAGCGCCTGCAATGCATGAACAATATCGCGCTCGACTTTTTCTGACATGCCATGTAAGCGACCTAAACGGGCAACCAACATCAATAGTACGGTTAATTGAGTGGTGAAGGCTTTGGTTGATGCTACGCCAATTTCGGCACCGGCACGGGTCATCAGTGCGATATCTGATTCACGAACCAATGATGAGCCATTAACGTTACAAATAGCCAGAGAACCCAAATAGCCCAGCTCTTTTGACAAGCGTAATGCGGCCAGAGAATCGGCGGTTTCACCAGACTGGGACAGCGTCAGTAACAAGCTGCCTTTACGCACAGCCGGTTTACGATAGCGGAACTCTGAAGCAATTTCGATATCACAGGGCACACCGGCAATCGCTTCAAACCAATAGCGGGCAACCATCCCTGAGTGGTAAGACGTACCACAGGCGACGATTTGAATATGCTCAACCTTCTCTAACAGCGCGGTGGCTGAGGGGCCAAGCTCTTCCAGATTGACCAAACCGTGGCTGATACGCCCTTCAAGGGTGTTTTTAATTGCCAGAGGTTGTTCATAAATCTCTTTTTGCATGTAATGACGGTAAATACCTTTATCACCGGCATCATATTGACTGGTTGATTCAATGGATGGACGATCCACCAGCGTTCCTGCTTTATCAAAGATGGTTACAGAACGACGAGTGACTTCTGCAACATCACCCTCTTCCATATAGATAAAACGACGGGTAACTGGTAGCAACGCGAGCTGGTCAGAGGCAATGAAGTTTTCCCCCAAACCTAAACCAATCACCATTGGGCTGCCTGAACGAGCGGCAACCAAAACATCAGGATTACGACGATCGATAATCACCGTACCGTAAGCACCACGCAGGACTTTCAGTACGCGCTGCACCGCTTCCAGCAGGCTCAGTTCACTGTGATTTTTCAGCTCTTCATGCACCAGATGAGCAATAACCTCGGTATCTGTCTCTGAAGTAAAGACATAACCTTTAGCTCTCATCTCATCGCGCAGAGGCTCATAGTTCTCAATAATGCCGTTATGAACTACGGCAATAAAACCAGATTCGTGAGGGTGTGCGTTAGTTTCTGAAGGCTCACCATGAGTAGCCCAGCGGGTATGTGCAATGCCGGTACCGCCAGACAGTGGATACTCATCCACGGCGTCACTCAGCATTTTCACTTTACCCAAACGGCGAACACGCTGTAGGTTATGGGCTTCATCAATAACCGCCAGACCCGCAGAGTCATACCCGCGGTATTCCAGACGACGTAAACCTTCTAATAGTATTTCCGCTATATCTCGTTGTGCTACTGCACCAACAATTCCACACATCGTTTATATTCCTGATTTAAGAACCGGAGGATATCCGGATTCTGCGATGCCCTTGACCTTTTTGTTGCCGGTTTTCCGGCCTCCCCGAGCCTGTAGAGTTGGGGATTATTATGTTTTGCTATCGTCTCTCTGCTACAACATCAAAAAAACCATAGCAAAACAGTGAATGGTTACAGAGCAGCGTTAAACACCGCTCTGTAACTTACCAAATTACTTCTTTTTCTCTGGTCTTTTCCAACCAGAAATCTGACGCTGTCTGACTCGGCTAATCACCAGCTCATTTTCACCCACATCCTGAGTGACCGTGGTACCGGCACCAATGGTGGCACCTTTAGCAACCGTAACTGGCGCAACCAGTTGGGTATCCGATCCAACAAACACATCGTCACCAATAATGGTTTTAAACTTATTGGCACCATCGTAATTACAGGTAATGGTACCGGCACCGATATTAACCCGATCGCCAATATCCGCATCTCCGAGGTAAGACAGGTGACCCGCCTTAGAACCTTTACCCAAACGCGCTTTCTTCATCTCAACGAAGTTACCAACGTGCGCTTCATCTTCAAGCTGCGCGCCAGGGCGTAAGCGTGCGAATGGACCAACGGTACAACCAACACCCAACTCAGAATCATCAATAACGCTATAAGGGCTTATCACGCTATCATTACCGATAACGCAGTTTTTCAGTACACAACCGCTTTCAATGCGAACCCGATCCCCAAGCACTACACGGCCTTCAATGATGACATTGGTATCAATCACCACATCACGGCCATGAATCAGTTCACCGCGTAAATCAAAGCGGGAAGGGTCGTTTAGCATCACGCCAGCCAACAGTAAGCGATCTGCCTGTTCTGCCTGATAGACGCGCTCCAAACGAGACAGTTGCAGGCGGTTGTTTACCCCTTCAACTTCGCTCAGTCGGGAAGGGTGTACCGCTTCAACGCGGTTACCTTCTTCATAAGCCAGTCCAATAATGTCAGTGATGTAATATTCGCCCTGAGCATTGTTATTATTCAATTTGGCTAACCAGCGTTTTAAATCTTTGCCGCTAGCGACCAGAATACCGGTATTTATTTCATTGATTTTATGCTGCTCTTCGCTGGCATCTTTATGCTCAACAAT
Organism: Limnobaculum parvum; assembly: GCF_003096015.2. Taxonomy (NCBI): domain Bacteria; kingdom Pseudomonadati; phylum Pseudomonadota; class Gammaproteobacteria; order Enterobacterales; family Budviciaceae; genus Limnobaculum; species Limnobaculum parvum. The sequence continues at coordinate 3,750,263 of NZ_CP029185.2, forward strand.
ACTAACCACTTGACCATCTTTACGTACAATACGTCCATATCCGGTTGGGTCATCCAGCTTAACGGTCAACAGACCAATGCCGCCGACAGGTTTAGCCGCCACTAAACGACGTAGGGTATCCTCTGAAATGAGTGGTACATCGCCGTACAACATCAGGATATTTTCATCATCGGCAAAATAAGGCGCGGCCTGCTGCATTGCATGGCCCGTACCCAATTGTTCTGCCTGTAAAACCCAGTTAATTGGCTGATCGGACAGCGTTTTCTTCAGTAGGTCTCCACCATGCCCGTAAACCAAATGAACCTGTTTGGCACCCAGTTTAGACGCGGTATCAATGACGTGTTGCACCATTGGCTTACCGGCTAAAAGATGCAGTACCTTTGGAAGATCTGAATACATACGCGTACCCTTGCCGGCGGCAAGAATCGCTACGCTAAGTTGAGACATTGACATAAACAACCTGCTAAAAAATTGATTGGCGAAAGTAAACCTGTTTAGTAACAAAAATGCTACTTCTTTTTCATCGAAAAATGCCGACAGGCCTTGTGGCACAAGGGTTGATAAAAAACACAGCTTTACCGGAAAATAGCCAAAAAACTGTCGGCATTCGGAGACAGATTTTTGGCTGTTATTGGTGAATAATAACCCGTTACTCACCGCGATAAACCACTTTTTTTTTAACGCGTACCAAGATGGTTAAAAAGTGAAAAAAACGGCGGTTTTAGTCGATTATCATTAAAACAAGAAGGTGACATGAGTAGTCTTTGGCTACTGAATGGGTACAACACAAATATTTGATGCCTGTTTTTCACAAAAATCTGCTTAAATGTCTAATATCATTGATCAGGAATCAATAATCACCATGAAAACCACACTGGAAGAACTTCTGGCATTTGTTACCGTGGTCGATAGCCATTCAATTACCCATGCAGCCAGTAAACTGAATCAAACAGTTTCAGGCATTAGTCGGGCACTGAGCAGGTTGGAACAAAAGCTGGAAACCTCGCTGTTAAACCGCACTACCCGGCGATTAGTATTAACGGAAGAAGGTCAGGCATTTTTAGTACACGCCAGAAAAATTCTGGCATCCGTCGATGAAGCAGAAGATCAGATGACGATACGCCGACAGCAGCCTTCAGGCTTACTGCGGGTCAATGCGGCATCCCCTTTTATGATACATACCATAGTGCCAATTATTGGCGAATTCCGTCGCCTTTATCCACAAATTGAACTGGAATTAAATACTAATGACCACTTTATCGACTTGCTGGAACACAAGACCGATATCGCTATCCGCATTGGTGAATTACGGGACTCTACCCTACATGCCCGTCATTTAGGCTCCAGCCAGAGACGTGCGTTGGCAAGTCCTGAATATCTAAAAAACTATCCGACAATCACCTGTACAGACGATTTAACATCCCATCAGCTATTGGGCTTTACTCAAATTGATAAGTTAAATGAATGGCCCTTCAGCGATGACAATGGGCATCTGCTGCACATAACCCCAAATCTGACCGCTTCCAGCGGCGAAACGTTAAGACAATTGGCTTTAGCCGGAGAAGGCATTGTTTGCCTGTCTGATTTTATGACCCATAAAGACAGACTACAGGGTGCTTTAATCGAAATACTTCCGCAACAAACGGTCAAGGTCATGCAACCCATTAACGCAGTCTATTATCGTAATACTCAGCTATCTGCCCGAATCACCTGTTTTTTAGATTTCTTAAGTAATCGAATAAAAATAATGCTTTAAATAAAAGTTTTAATATAAATACCACCTTAATCATTGAACCAAAAATAACGTCATAAATTGATGTTATTTTTCAGACAACTGACAAAGTTTGATGGGTTTATGTCTGGCAGCCAATCGGAGGGAGAGGTCGCCGTTGGGGTCGACTTGGCGTCAGCCAACGACAAACAGGTAAAGCCTGTTTGAACAGCGCTGGCACTGGCCCGCAAGGTGTTTCATAACCGCCCCTAGGCAGACTAGGCCCGGTGCGCTCCGAACTGAAGTACCGACGGCCTTCCGACCAAGCACAACAGTGATATGAGCAACATCGTATTTACGGCCGGAATATTCATTAAAGCCAATTTATCTGGTTTGTCAGCCCCCTAAAAACAACACCATAAACTGATGTTATTTTTTTATATGAAATTAATCACAATTTAATAACATTTCATGGCATTCCTTTAAGACTCTACTACGATTAATCTAACATCCATAACCCCTACCGGTAGTTATCGTGTTGTTTTGTAAAAAATATTAATACATCAGTCTTATTGGTAACCTTGTTACTAATCGGCTGTCGCGTGTTAACAATTCAAACTTAAAATAGTTATGCATGGAGATTTTCATGAAAAAAACGCTATTAGCCACGATTGTGTTTGGTACCTGTATGGCCGTCTCTGCAGCTACGTTGGCAGCCACCAAAATTGGGGTTACGATTTACAAATACGATGACAACTTTATGTCTGTTGTCCGTAAAGCGATTGAGAAAGAGTCTGCCGGCAATAAAGATGTCGCCCTGTTAATGAATGACTCACAAAATGACCAATCCAAACAGAACGACCAGATTGATGTTCTGATCGCAAAAGGGGTTAAAGCCCTAGCAATTAACCTGGTTGACCCGGCGGCGGCTCAGGTTGTGATTGATAAAGCGCGTGGCGACTCTATTCCCGTGGTGTTCTTCAATAAAGAGCCGTCAAAAGCCGCTCTGGACAGCTATGACAAAGCTTACTTTGTTGGTACTGACTCTAAAGAATCTGGCGTGATTCAGGGCCAACTCATTGCCAAACACTGGAAAGCACATCCTGAGTGGGATCTGAATAAAGATGGCGTCATTCAATTTGTACTGCTTAAAGGTGAACCGGGACATCCGGATGCTGAAGCGCGTACCACTTACGTGGTTAAAACACTGAATGATGATGACAAGATTAAAACCCAGCAACTGCAACTAGATACTGCAATGTGGGATACCGCACAGGCTAAAGATAAAATGGATGCCTGGTTATCCGGTCCTAATGCCGACAAGATTGAAGTAGTTATCGCTAACAATGATGCGATGGCTATGGGTGCAATTGAAGCATTGAAAGCGCATAACAAAGGAAAAATTCCGGTATTTGGCGTTGATGCCCTGCCAGAAGCGTTGGCTCTGGTACGTCAAGGTACTATGGCTGGAACCGTGCTAAATGATGCCAGCAATCAGGCAAAAGCCACCTTTGAATTATCTAAAAACCTGGCTGAAGGGAAACCTGCTGCACAAGGCACCAAGTGGGAAATTAAAGACAAAGTTGTCCGCGTTCCTTACGTAGCAGTAGATAAAGACAATCTGGATAAATTTAAATAATCCTTTTTATTGATAAAAATAGAAGGGGCGGCTTGCTGTCGCCCCTTTTTAATCAGGACCTGTTGTATGAGCGAAGAACTAGCCCCGCCAACCGATGATTTATTACTGGAAATGATCAATATCAGTAAGTCATTTCCCGGTGTAAAAGCGTTAGATAACGTTAATCTTAAAGTTCGCTCTCATTCCGTCCATGCATTAGTGGGCGAAAACGGGGCCGGAAAATCAACGTTATTAAAATGTCTGTTTGGTATTTATAAAAAAGACAGCGGAAAAATTATCTTTCAGGGGAAAGAAGTTAACTTTAGTCATTCTAAAGAAGCATTGGAACAAGGGGTTTCAATGGTACATCAGGAGCTTAATTTAGTGCTTCAACGTACCGTTATGGACAACATGTGGCTTGGTCGATATCCGGTAAAAGGCCTGTTTGTCGACCATAAAAAAATGTATCAAGACACTAAAGGTATATTCGATGAGCTGGATATTAATATTGACCCGCTGGTAAAAGTCGCCACCTTATCTGTTTCCCAAATGCAGATGATAGAAATTGCCAGAGCATTTTCCTACAACGCTAAAATAGTCATTATGGATGAACCTACGTCTTCTTTAACCGAGAAAGAGGTTAGTCATCTATTTAGTATTATTCGTAAATTGAAAGATCGCGGCTGCGGTATTGTTTATATCTCCCACAAAATGGAAGAGATATTCCAGCTTTGCGACGAAATAACCGTACTGCGTGATGGACAATGGGTAACCACTCGCCCTCTTGAAGGGCTAGCCATGAATGACATTATCTCTATGATGGTGGGTCGTTCATTAACTCAACGCTTTCCTGAAAAAACCAATAATATTGGTGATGTGATCCTTGAAGTTAAAAACCTAACTTCCAAAAAACAGCCTTCGGTTCAAGATGTCTCTTTTTCTCTGCATAAAGGAGAAATATTAGGCATTGCCGGTTTAGTTGGGGCTAAGCGTACTGATATTGTAGAAATACTGTTCGGTATTCGCGAAAGAATTGCCGGTAAAATTATTCTGAATGGAAAAGAGATAAAGAATAACAACGCTAATGAAGCTATTAGCCATGGTTTTGCTTTAGTGACTGAAGAACGCCGATCGACAGGAATTTACGCCCATCTGGATATTGGATTTAACTCTTTAATTTCCAATATGAAAACCTACAAAAACTCAGTAGGTTTATTAAACAACAACCGAATGAAAAGCGATACTCAGTGGGTTATCGATTCAATGCGGGTAAAAACCCCGGGCCATAAAACAGCAATTGGTTCTCTCTCGGGCGGTAATCAGCAAAAAGTGATTATTGGCCGCTGGCTGCTGACCCATCCTGAAATTTTATTATTGGATGAACCTACCCGTGGAATTGACGTAGGTGCCAAATTTGAAATTTATCAATTAATTATTGAGCTGGCTAAAAAAGAGAAAGGAATCATTATTATTTCTTCTGAGATGCCTGAATTATTAGGTATTACCGATCGTATTCTGGTTATGAGCAATGGCCGCTTGGCGGGTATTGTTAATACTAAAGAGACATCTCAAAGTGAAATTTTACAACTGGCTTCCAAATATTTATAAGTTATAGGATCGGCATATTATGAGTACTAAAAATAAAGGCTCTGTTGTTAATTTCATGAAAGAGAATGGTATTTATATCGTTCTCTTCGTGCTGCTTGGCATTATTATTATTCAGGATACCTCATTCCTCAGTTTGCTTAACTTGAGTAATATTCTGACTCAATCTTCGGTGCGAATTATTATCGCTCTTGGCGTTGCCGGACTGATTGTAACTCAGGGTACTGACCTGTCAGCGGGGCGTCAGGTGGGTTTAGCCGCCGTAATTGCCGCCACTTTGCTGCAATCCATGAGTAACGTAAATAAAGTATTCCCGAGTTTAGGTGAAATTCCTATTCCGGTGGTGATCCTGATTGTTTGTGCTATTGGTGCAATCATTGGGCTAATCAATGGGTTAATTATTGCCTATCTCAACGTGACGCCGTTTATTACCACCTTGGGCACCATGATTATCGTTTATGGTATTAACTCTCTCTATTATGACTTTGTTGGCGCCTCGCCCATCGCCGGTTTTGACCCACGATTTTCCACCTTTGCTCAGGGGTTTATCCGGTTTGGTGATTTTAAGCTGTCGTATATTACCTTCTACGCCGCTATCGCTATCGGGTTCGTCTGGATTTTGTGGAATAAAACTCGCTTTGGTAAAAACATATTTGCCATCGGCGGTAACCCGGAAGCAGCAAAAGTCTCCGGTGTTAACGTAACCCTAAACCTGATTATGATATATGCCCTGTCCGGCGTGTTCTACGCTTTTGGCGGTATGTTGGAAGCAGGACGCATTGGCAGTGCCACCAATAACCTAGGCTTTATGTATGAGCTGGATGCTATCGCGGCCTGTGTGGTTGGCGGTGTATCGTTTAGCGGCGGTGTAGGTACCGTTGCCGGGGTCGTAACCGGGGTTCTGATTTTTACCGTTATCAACTATGGCCTGACGTATATCGGGGTGAACCCTTACTGGCAGTATATTATTAAGGGCAGCATTATTATCTTTGCGGTGGCGTTGGATTCGTTGAAGTATGCGAAGAAGAAATAATATCTATAGGTTGATAAATTAGCTTTAGTGGATATTCCGGCCGTAATCGCTCTTGTACTGATATTACCTTGGTGCTCGGCCGGAAGACCATTTGTACTTTAGTTCAGAGTGCGTCGGGCCTACCTTTCCTAGGGGCCGTTACAAAACACCTTCGGTGTTTTGCCCTTCGGGCCAGCGCGATCGCTGTTCAAACAGGCTTTCGCCTGCTTGTCGTTGGCTTACGCCAAGTCGACCCCAACGGAAAGCTCTCCCTCCGATTGGATATTTTTTAGGTATAAATATTCACTGTCTGGTGTTTTCATATCAATCCGTATATTTAACCCAAAGTAACTTACCATCTGAAATTATCTGGCTAAACAACGCTTTTATTTTTTCTTTCTCACTATCAGCTACATGGTATAGCAACAATAAATCTTCACAGAGATGGTTTAACTGTATCTCTGTTAATGGCGCTTTCCTGATAAACCCTAAATAGGAAGCACCAATACCAATAAGCTCTAAGCCATATTGTTGTTGAAAGCGTTTTGCCAATATAAAGTTTTCTGCCGGTGATAAATCGCAACTAAAATAGCCATTAGGAAACGCATATAAAGTTTCATAGCTATGATTAACCGGTACAACTAATGCAGATACCGGACAATCAAAAATAGAAAGCGGGTCTTTTTGATAGTCTATCCATTCTTGTAAATAATCATCCGTTAACGTTAATCCTTTTTCACAAACCTGTTCAAAGGTAACGTCTTTTATTAATCGCTGGAAATTATGCTGACAAATAAACATCTCAGATGGGTTATTTAAATATCCAAGATACTCACCCTCATCAAAACATTCAGGTGGCAGTCCGGATAAATCCAAATCGTCACTATTGGCTAAATCGCAATCCACTCTAGCGTGACCAGAGGTATAGCAAGCCTGAGATACATCATCCAGCGTTAATAAAATTCGTTGATTACCATATTCCTGACTTTTTTGATGATAAAAATCTATCAAACTATCCAGACTATCAATCTCATCAATTCGATACTCATTACAGAGGCCTCCTGAAGGATTATGCGTCTCATCATGGCCTAAAAACTTAATGTTCATCTACTATGTCCCTTTATGCTTATCAACCCGCCTTCACCAAATACTGCTTCCCACTCACCTCAATCACCGGCACCCTGTGGTTAGTTTCAAAAAAATCGTACGCTGGCTTTAGCGTTTTCCAAAAATCAATATATTCCGAATCCTGATACTGAGTCATTTTATTTTGCGTCATGGCAAACGGGAAAATATGAATAGGAACCACTTTCTGCCCACCGGCAAAAGCCTGTTCAACCAGTCCATATATCTCGGTAATTATAGGGTCAGTCATGGCGTAGCAACCGGCTGAGGCACAACCGCCGTGTACCATAAGAAAATCACCGGTATAACCATTGGCACGATCGAAAGCGTTAGGGTAACCAATATTAAAAGAGAGATGATAATTGCTATTAGGGTTGAGTAGCCCTTTGGTGGTTGAGTAGAAACCTTCCGGGCTTTTATGATCCCCCTGTATTCTTTTAGGCCCTAGCCCTCCAGAATAAGTACATATGATATAGCTCTTATACAACTGATAAGGTTTATTGTCTGAACTGAACCACAGCTCAAACTTATCTTCCGCTTTAAGAATGCGGATATACAAACGATCGCCAAACTTAATCTGCTTTTCAGGTTCTGATGGGCGAGGTTGAATGGGTCCACCGTCCGAGCCCGGTTCTTTAGGAGGGCCCCCGGTAAGATTCTGATAAATAAGTAGGCTGACAATCACAATCAGCACCAGAATAATAATGAAAAGCACATTTCTCATTCAATAACGTCCCAATTATCTCTAGCGCTTTCTATCCATAGTAAAAAAGCCAATCTGTTTATCAGATTGGCTTTTTGTAACGCACCTAGCAATCAAAATACTGGGGGCTGATTACATCAATTTCTTGGTCAATTCGATAACGCGCAGTTTTGCAATCGCTTTACTCAGCTCTGCAGATGCCTGTGCATAATCGATGTCACCATGCGAATTACGGATATGTTCTTCCGCTTTACGCTTGGATTCCATTGCCCGAGCTTCATCAAGATCCTGTCCGCGGATAGCCGTATCAGATAAAACGGTAACGATGGTTGGTTGAACCTCGAGAATACCACCGGAAAGATAGATAAACTCTTCATCACCGTTTAGCTTAACGATACGAATCAGGCCCGGCTTGATGGCAGTGAGCAGCGGCGTATGCTGAGGATAAATCCCCAGTTCACCTTCGCTACCCGTCACCTGGATTCTTTGTACTTCGCCGGAAAACAGATTATTTTCCGCGCTCACTACGTCCAGATGGAAAGTTGATACGGCCATGTAGCCCTCCTATTGCAGCTTACAGTTTCTTGGCTTTTTCCACAGCTTCGTCAATGGAGCCAACCATGTAGAACGCCTGCTCAGGCAGATGATCGTATTCACCGTTCATAATACCGTTGAAGCCACGGATAGTGTCTTTCAGCGATACGTACTTACCAGAAGAACCGGTAAATACTTCTGCAACGAAGAATGGCTGAGACAGGAAGCGCTGAATCTTACGAGCACGAGATACCACCAACTTGTCACTTTCTGACAGCTCGTCCATACCCAGAATCGCAATGATGTCTTTCAGTTCCTGGTAACGTTGCAGAATTGACTGAACGCCACGAGCACAATCATAGTGCTCCTGACCAACCACTAAAGGATCCAACTGACGGCTGGTTGAATCAAGCGGGTCAACCGCCGGGTAAATACCCAGAGAAGCGATTTGACGACTTAATACGACCGTTGCGTCCAAGTGGGCGAAGGTGGTTGCCGGTGATGGGTCAGTCAAGTCATCCGCAGGTACATATACGGCCTGTACCGAGGTGATTGAACCGGTTTTCGTTGATGTAATACGTTCTTGCAGTACACCCATCTCTTCTGCCAGCGTTGGCTGATAGCCTACCGCGGATGGCATACGTCCTAACAGTGCGGATACTTCCGTACCGGCTAGGGTATAGCGATAGATATTATCGATAAATAACAGAACGTCACGGCCTTCATCACGGAATTTTTCCGCCATGGTCAAGCCGGTTAATGCAACGCGCAGACGGTTTCCTGGTGGCTCGTTCATTTGGCCATAAACCAGAGATACCTTATCCAGTACGTTTGATTCGGTCATTTCATGATAGAAGTCGTTACCTTCACGAGTACGTTCACCTACACCCGCAAATACAGAGTAACCTGAGTGCTCAGTCGCAATGTTACGAATCAGCTCCATCATGTTTACGGTTTTACCTACACCCGCACCACCGAACAGACCAACTTTACCACCTTTAGCAAACGGACAAATCAGGTCGATAACCTTGATACCCGTTTCCAGCAGTTCAGTTGCACCAGACAGATCTTCATAGCTTGGTGCTTCACGGTGAATAGCCCAACGCTCTTCTTCACCGATATCGCCTTTCATATCGATTGGCTGACCAAGTACGTTCATGATACGTCCCAGCGTCGCGGTACCAACAGGTACTTCGATAGGGTGCTCTAAATCTAATACTTTCAGACCGCGGCTTAGGCCATCGGATGTACCCATTGCGATACAACGAACTACACCACCACCGAGCTGTTGTTGAACTTCCAGCACCAGTTTGGCATCGATCTGAACTTCAAGCGCGTCGTACACTTTAGGTACGGCGTCTTGAGGGAATTCGACGTCCACTACGGCGCCGATAACCTGGATAATCTTTCCAGTAGCCATCTTGAATCCTCTACGTAATTCCTAAACCAAGCCCTAGACCGCCGAAGCTCCCGAGACAATCTCGGTAAGTTCCTGAGTGATGCTGGTCTGACGCGCTTTGTTATAAACTAACTGAAGCTCTTTAATCAGCTCACCACCGTTATCGGTTGCGGCTTTCATCGCTACCATTCGGGCGGCCTGCTCGCTTGCCAGGTTCTCAACTACACTTTGATAAACCTGCGATTCGACATAACGACGCAGCAAGGTATCCAGCAGCGACTTCGGATCGGGCTCGTATAGATAATCCCAGGACTTGTTTTTAATCTCTTCGTCATCTGACTGCGGCAGCGGTAACAGCTGTCTGATTTCTGGCGATTGCGACATGGTGTTAACAAACTTGTTATTAGCAACATACAGTCTGTCTAAACGACCTTCATCAAAGGCCTGCAGCATAACTTTTACCGGACCTATCAGTTCAGATACCGAGGGGCTATCGCCCATACCGGTAACCTGAGCCACAATATTGCCGCCAACCGATGAAAAGAAAGAGGTACCTTTAGAGCCGATCAACGCTAAATCAACGCTAACGCCTTTATCGTTCCACTCTTTCATTTCAGCCAGTAACTTCTTGAACAGGTTAATGTTCAATCCACCACACAGGCCACGGTCGGTAGACACAACCAGATAACCAACACGCTTAACGTCACGTTCATCCAGATAAGGGTGCTTATACTCAAGATTACCTAACGCAAGGTGACCAATCACTTTGCGCATCATCTCAGCATAAGGACGGCTTGCCGCCATGCGTTCTTGCGATTTACGCATTTTAGACGCGGCAACCATCTCCATCGCTTTGGTGATCTTTTGCGTATTTTGTACGCTGCCGATCTTACTACGTATTTCTTTTGCGCCGGCCATTTAAGCTTCTCCTCACTACCTTACGGCCCCTAAAGGCCGTTTGGTATTACCAAGACTGGGTTGCCTTGAAATTATCGAGAATGGCTTTGAAGCCTGCCTCGATCTCATCATTGTAGCCACCGGTTTGGTTGATTTTCTGTAAAAGCTCAGCGTGGTCACGCTCGGCATAGGCTAATAAAGCCGTTTCAAAGCTACCAACCTTATCTAACGCAACATCTTCCAGATAACCGCGTTCAGCTGCGAAAAGCACCAGAGACTGGTTAGCAACTGACATAGGATCATACTGTTTCTGTTTCAGTAATTCGGTAACTTTCTGACCGTGGCTCAGCTGTTTACGTGTTGCATCATCCAAATCAGAAGCAAACTGGGAGAATGCTGCCAGCTCACGATACTGTGCCAATGCGGTACGGATACCACCGGACAGTTTCTTCATGATTTTAGTCTGTGCTGCACCACCAACCCGCGATACGGAAATACCTGGGTTAACCGCCGGGCGAATACCCGCGTTAAACAAGTTAGATTCCAAGAAGATCTGGCCATCGGTAATGGAGATTACGTTGGTCGGAACGAACGCAGAAACGTCACCCGCCTGAGTTTCGATGATCGGTAATGCGGTTAATGAACCGGTTTTACCTTTCACTTCACCTTTAGTAAAGGCTTCAACGTACTCTTCGTTAACGCGAGCAGCACGCTCAAGTAAACGGGAGTGGAGATAGAATACGTCACCAGGGAACGCTTCACGACCCGGTGGACGACGTAGCAACAGAGAGATCTGACGATATGCAACAGCCTGCTTAGACAGGTCATCATAAATAATCAGTGCATCTTCACCGCGATCGCGGAAATATTCACCCATTGCACATCCAGCATAAGGTGCCAAATATTGCAGTGCGGCAGATTCGGATGCAGAAGCAACCACAACGATAGTGTTGGCTAATGCATTATGCTCTTCTAACTTACGCACAACGTTGGCGATAGTTGAAGCTTTCTGGCCGATAGCCACATAAATACATTTAATACCAGAATCACGCTGGTTGATGATGGCATCGATCGCCAGAGCCGTTTTACCAGTCTGACGGTCACCGATAATCAGCTCACGCTGACCACGGCCGATTGGAATCATGGAATCAACAGACTTATAACCAGTCTGTACTGGCTGGTCTACCGATTGACGTTCGATAACGCCTGGAGCGATAGCTTCAACAGCAGAGAAACCATCATTCTCAACCGGGCCTTTACCGTCAATTGGCGCACCCAGCGTGTTAACAACACGACCAAGCAGGCCACGACCGACCGGAACCTCAAGAATACGACCTGTACACTTAACTTTCATGCCTTCGGCAAGGTCAGTGTATGGCCCCATAACTACCGCACCAACGGAGTCACGCTCAAGGTTAAGTGCAATCGCATAGCGGCTACCCGGCAGTGCGATCATCTCACCCTGCATAACATCGGCTAAACCGTGAATACGGATAATTCCGTCACTGACGGAAACAATAGTACCTTCGTTGTGAGCTTCACTCACAACATTGAACTGAGCAATGCGTTGCTTGATCAGTTCGCTGATTTCTGTGGAATTCAGTTGCATGCTCCAGTCCCCTTAAGACTGCAAGACGTCTGTTAAACGTTCAAGACGACCACGTACACTGTCGTCTATCACCATGTCACCCGCACGGATGACAAAACCGGCTATAACAGACTTATCAATTTTGCAATTTAGCTTAACTTTGCGTGACAAACGTTTTTCCATCGCGGTGGCAATTTTTGCCAACTGGGCATCATTCAATGGAGCAGCGGCAGTAACATCCACTTCAATGGTTGACTCCTGCTCTGAACGCAATTGAATAAACTGTTCTAACACGTCAGGAAGCACGATTAAACGTCCATTTTCGGCCATGACCTTTATCAGGTTTTGACCACTTTCGTTGAGCTGTTCACCACAAATAGCAAGAAACGTGCTGGCTAAATGTTCCGGTGCCATCGCTCCGGACAGCAAATCAGCAACTTGCTCATTACGGCTAACTTCAGCAGCAAACGTCAGCATTTGTTGCCAGTTATCCAGGTCTTTCTGCTCAACGGCAAAGTCAAAAGCTGCTTTGGCGTAGGGGCGAGCTACAGTAATAAATTCAGACATCTGCCCCTCCCTCCTTACAGTTCAGCGACCAGTTTATCAACGATGTCGCTATTAGCAGCTTCATCCACGGAACGTTCGATAATTTTCTCAGCACCAGCAATCGCCAGCATAGCCACTTGCTTACGCAATTCTTCACGCGCTCGTTTGCGTTCTGCGTCTATTTCAGCCTGAGCCTGAGCAAGAATTCGAGAACGTTCTTGTTCAGCTTCAACTTTAGCTTCGTCGACTATTTGAGCCTTACGCTTATTTGCCTGCTCAATAATTACCTGAGCATCAGCTTTAGCTTGAGCTAACTGGTCGGTCACATTGGCTTGCGCTAAATCCAAATCTTTTTTAGCTCGTTCTGCAGAAGCTAAACCGTCAGCAATCTCTTTTTGACGTTTTTCGATGGCAGAGATAATCGGCGGCCATACGAACCTCATGCAGAACCAGACAAACAGGACAAACGCTATCGCCTGGCCGAGGATTGTTGCATTAATATTCACAGCACAATGCCTCTTGTTAATTTAACAGTTTGGTGTGGTTTCAATGTGTAATGTTAACCGGCAACGGCGAACATGACATACAGACCCAGACCAACAGCGATCATCGGAATGGCGTCAACCAGACCCATAACGATGAAGAACTGTGTACGTAATAATGGGATAAGATCAGGTTGGCGAGCAGCACCTTCCAAGAATTTACCACCCAAAATGCCGATACCGATAGCAGCACCGATCGCTGCAAGGCCCATCATTACAGCAGCAGCCATGTACAGCAGATCCATGTTTAGGTTTTCCATGACAGTCTCCAGTTTATTTCAGTTAAAACTTAGCAGGGTTGTTAATATTAATGTTCTTCAGAAGCCATCGACAGATAGACAATCGTCAGAACCATAAAGATAAAGGCCTGTAACGTAATGATCAGTATGTGGAATATTGCCCATGGGACATTAAGTAACCACTGTGACCACCAAGGAAGCAGACCAGCAATTAGGATGAAAATTAACTCACCCGCATACATGTTTCCGAACAGTCGCAGACCGAGGGAAACAGGTTTGGACAGCAAGCTAACGCCTTCCAAAATTAGGTTAACTGGAATAAACGCCCAGTGATTGAACGGCTGCATGGTGAGTTCTTTAACAAAACCCGATACGCCTTTCATCTTAATGCTGTAGAACAGAATCAGAATGAATACGCCCAGCGCCATTGAGAGAGTAATGCTCACGTCCGCAGTTGGTACCACACGTAAAGCAGGTAAACCAAGAACGTGTTCTCCAAGATAAGGAAGTAAATCGATTGGCAGTAAATCCATGGTATTCATCAGGAAAACCCAGACGAATACGGTAAGTGCCAGTGGAGCAATCAGCTTACTTTTGCCCTGATACATGTCTTTAACCGTACCATTAACAAAATCAATAATCAGCTCAACCGCACACTGAAATTTACCCGGAACACCGCTGCTAGCCTTGACCGCAACGCGGCGGAAAATGAACAGAAACAGTAAACCAAGAACAATGGAAAAAAACATCGAGTCGATGTTAATCGCCCAAAAACCAGGCTTATCACCGTGTTTAACGAGCTCCATAGTATGCAGATCCATCTGAAGGTTGTTCAAATGGTGGCCGATATATTCCTGTGGAGTAGAGATTTCCCCTGATGCAGACATGATGCCTCTCACTCTTTATTATCAATTAGTTACGAAAAATATTTATTATAGCCGGCGCCACTACTTGTACTATTAATACAGCCAAATAAGTCACGCAAAGAGGCAAAAACTCTGCCTTAAACACAACCAACGCGATAACAAGCAGCGCAATGGTCAAAATAATTTTTACAATCTCACCGATAAAAAATGACCAGGCCAGTTTACCCTGAGCCCGATCGCTATCTTGATGTTGCCATGTTAACAGTAAAAACACCGCGTTAGGCAAACATCCAGATAAACCACCCAAAAAAGCAGAAATAGCCCATTTTTGGCTGCTAAGACAAAAAACCACGCTAAGTATAATAACAATGGCAAATTGTGCTAACAAAAGTCTGCGGGCTGTGACTAAATCATAAAGCGCTACAGACATGGCATATACTCTCTTTGAGCGTTAGCTTTCTTTCTACTGAAAAAGTAGAAACCGAGTAGCGTATAAAACTGTCTTTATCGACCAGAGTCAAGCCAGAAAAAACCTGTGAATTATACGAACAAGCGCGACTAATTCTATATTTAAGTAACAAAAAAGTGAACAAATGATTAAATTCCCAAATGTTCACTTTTTAGCATTTTTAATGAAAGTGCGGCCTATTATTACTAATAATGTTAAATATGTTTTGATTAATTATCCTTTTGTGAAGCTAATCACATAAATAAATTTAGTTTACTAACTTAATTAAATATTACATATCTTACTAATTATTATTGATTTTATATAAAATCAAAGGCCTGAAAGGATTCAACAAAAATTTAATGACGCTAATGGTCAAATCCGCTCTTTTTAGCTTTCAGTTAACAAACACATTAGAGAAGTGGATAAGGTTTTGTAAAAAATACGTTAAAAAAAATCGTATTCAAACCTACCAATCGCTCAATTATGTAAATTTATTTTATCTTTTAAAATAAATCGGTAAGAGCACGTTTTACTCATTAAAAGCATAAATACCTAATTTGAGTGACTAACATTTAGCCACTAATAATAACCAAATGACGTTCCCCATCCAGTTCAGGTACATCTAACGCAACGATTTCTTGCACATGGAAGCCCGCAGGTACCTGCGACAACTCTTCTTCAGAGATAATTCCTTTTAGTGCATAAAATTTACCGTGCTCTTTCGATGGTAAATGGTGGCACCACTCCAGCATGTCCTGAAGTGAAGCAAAAGCCCGGCTGATAACCCCATCAAACCCTTCAGGTATGGAATACTCCTCCACACGGCTCTGAACGGGTGTAACGTTAGTAATATTCAATTCATGCATTACCTGGCGAATGAAGCGAATACGCTTACCTAAGCTATCCAATAGCGTAAATTGAGCATCGGGGCGAACGATGGCCAATGGAATACCGGGCAAGCCAGGTCCGGTCCCCACATCAATAAAGCGCTCTCCCTGAAGATGAGGATTAACTACGATACTATCCATGATATGGCGGATCAGCATTTGTTGAGGATCTCTGACTGAAGTGAGGTTGTAAGCCTTATTCCACTTATGCAATAAGGCCACATAGCCCAGAAGTTGATCTTTCTGAAGCTGGCTCAGTTCCATTCCTACTGCTTTAAGCAACTTATCAAATTGGTTTTGCAAAACTTATCCTTAAGCGCTACGACGCAGCATGCCCTGTTTTTTTAGCCAAATCAGCAAAATAGAAATAGCCGCCGGTGTAATACCCGAAATACGAGATGCCTGACCAATAGAAATCGGTTTGTGATCGTTAAGCTTAGCGCTCACTTCGTTAGACAGCCCTGAAACTTGACGATAGTCTAGATCTGGCGGCAGCATCGCATTTTCATTACGCAGGTGTTTTTCTATTTCTCCCTGCTGACGAGCAATATAACCCTCATACTTAACCTGAATTTCTACTTGCTCAGCGGCTTGTTCATCAGATAACCCCGGAGCAAACAGCGATAAAGTGGACAGGATTGCATAATCAACTTCAGGACGTTTCAACAGCTCTTCACCGGTGGCTTCTTTAGACAGCGGTGATTTCAGTAACGAATTAATCTCTTCAACCCGATCCATATTTGGATGAACCAGAATGCCTCTCAAACGCTGACGTTCTTGTTCAATGCTTTCTTGCTTAGTAACGAAGTGTTCCCAACGTTGATCGTCAACCAGACCCATTTCCCGTCCGATTTCAGTTAAGCGTAGATCCGCATTGTCTTCACGCAGCATCAAGCGATATTCCGCCCGTGAGGTAAACATACGGTAAGGCTCTTTAGTACCCAGAGTACATAAATCGTCAACCAGAACGCCAATGTAAGCCTGATCGCGACGTGGTGACCATCCTTCTTTTTCAGCAGAGAAACGACCTGCATTAAGGCCTGCTAGCAGTC
Organism: Limnobaculum parvum; assembly: GCF_003096015.2. Taxonomy (NCBI): domain Bacteria; kingdom Pseudomonadati; phylum Pseudomonadota; class Gammaproteobacteria; order Enterobacterales; family Budviciaceae; genus Limnobaculum; species Limnobaculum parvum. Next base: position 3,767,038 of record NZ_CP029185.2, read on the forward strand.
CTTGAGCCGCTGCTTCTTCATAACCGGTTGTGCCATTAATTTGGCCAGCAAAGAATAGACCTTGAATAAATTTACTTTCCAGCGTTGGTTTGAGATCTCGTGGATCGAAGAAATCATATTCGATGGCATAACCAGGACGAACGATCGTTGCGTTTTCCATACCCACCATGGATCGAACGATCTTCATTTGCACATCAAACGGTAAACTGGTGGAGATCCCGTTAGGGTAGACCTCATTGCTGGTTAAGCCTTCTGGTTCTAAGAAGATCTGATGCGCATTGCGATCGGCAAAACGCATTACTTTATCTTCGATAGAAGGACAGTAACGCGGCCCGATCCCTTCGATGATCCCGGTATACATTGGGCTACGATCCAGATTATTGCGGATCACATCATGAGTTTGTTCATTGGTATAGGTGATGTAACACGGGATCTGTGCTGGATGTTCACTGGTATTTCCCATAAACGAAAATACCGGTAATGGGGTATCCCCATGCTGCTGTTGCAGAATATCAAAATTGATGGTTCTGGCATCAATTCTTGGCGGTGTACCGGTTTTTAAACGACTTACCCGTAGAGGAAGTTCACGTAGGCGTTGAGATAAGCCAATGGAAGGAGGATCGCCTGCTCTGCCACCGCTGTAATTTTCAAGTCCAATATGAATTTTGCCATCTAGGAAAGTTCCTACCGTCAGTACAACCGCTTTTGCTCTGAACTTTAAGCCCATCTTAGTCACTACACCGGTGACTTTATCGTTTTCAACAATGAGATCTTCTGCTGGCTGTTGGAAGATCATCAGATTTGGCTGGTTTTCCAGTGCGGATCTTACGGCCTGTTTGTACAAAGCACGATCGGCCTGAGCCCGTGTTGCTCTTACTGCTGGGCCTTTACTGGCATTTAATATTCTGAATTGAATTCCTGCTTTATCAATAGCATGAGCCATTAATCCGCCTAAAGCATCCACTTCTTTAACCAAATGACCTTTACCAATACCACCAATAGCTGGGTTACAGGACATCAACCCCAACGTATCGATGTTATGGGTTAATAAAAGTGTTTGTTGCCCCATACGAGCAGCAGCCATAGCGGCTTCAGTTCCGGCATGACCACCACCGATAACGATGACGTCAAAGGAATCTGGATAAAACATGGTATTACACCTCGGGATGTTCGGACGATCGAATATAAATGATCTTGAGTCAGCGATTCTACTTGAGTTTAAAGCTTAGTCCAACTGGCTTGGATCTTGGTTAATTAAAGAAAGATCTTTTTATTTAGAGATCTTCTTATTAGATCTACTACTAGGATCCTCTACTGCTGTGGATAAGCAATATTTCATCTTTGGGATCAATTTATTGAACGGATCCTTTCACTGTGGATGATCGGTGATCCTAAATAGTATAAGCTGAGCATAATAATGGTAGTTATCCACATGCATGACCTGCACTTTAAGTTGTTAGTTGGATAACTACAGGTTAACAGCTGCTTTTAACTATACTTATACACAACTGACCGCGCATTAATTAATCGTTTTTGATTAAATTAATCCAACTTTCGATCCAAATCCCTGCTGGATCCTCAGGAATTTCATGTTCAGTGACGTCAATTTCCAGTCGATCGCCTATGCGTTTTGCTCCACGATCCTGCAAAATACGATCCGCAGTTTTAATTCCACCACAGAAAGTGTCATATTCTTTACTGCCTAAACCAATAGCGCCAAATCTGACTTGAGTAAGATCCGGTTTCTGTTGTTCTATTTGTTCAAATAATGGCTGTAGGTTATCGGGTAAGTCACCCGCGCCGTGGGTTGATGTCACTACCAACCAGATGCCTTCAGGCGTTAATTCATCCAGTTCAGCACCATGCAGGACTTCTGTGATAAAACCTGCTTCAGTGAGTTTTTCTTCCAGATGCTCGGCAACATATTCAGCACTACCTAAAGTACTGCCGCTAATTAGCGTTATATCAGGCATACCCATCCTTAATTATTCAGTTTTGTGCATATTGTACGCTGTGAAACAGCTGGGATCTACCTGTGGATAATGTGGGTATAATAAAATAGTAATTATGGTCTGATGGTCCTCATAATCGGGTTCTGAAGGGAGATGAGCGTTTCTGTAGATTGAATTTCATCAATGGTCTGGATCTTGTTGATAAGTACCTGCTGTAGCCCATCGATAGATTTGGTCATGACTTTAATAAAGATGCTGTAATGACCGGTGGTGTAGTAGGCTTCAACCACTTCTTCCAGGTTTTCAAGTTTGGTTAGGGCGGATGGATAATCTTTAGCACTTTTTAAAATAATACCGATAAAGCAACAAACATCATAACCCAGTTGCTTTGGACTGATTTCAACCTGAGTACCTAAAATAATCCCAGCCTGTTTCATTTTTTCTACCCTTACGTGAATAGTTCCCGGACTGACATTAAAATTTTTTGCCAGCTCGGCATAAGGAACACGGGCATTTTTCATTAATTCGTTCAGTATGCTGCGGTCTAAATTATCGATCTGGTAATTATCGGTCATTTTAAGCCCTCTTTTTTGATGGATTGTTATTAAAATAGCTATAAAAATGAATAATTGAAATCAGTATAGCTATATTTATTATTGAATATTGAATTTAGGTATGATTCTGTTGCTTAATACTCATCAACGACATCACAGTATTGAGATAACCACAATGAAAAAGTCCTTTATTCAAAAGCAACAACAAATCACGTTCGTTAAATCTTTCCTATCTCACCAGTTAGAGCAAAAGCTTGGTTTGGTTGAGATTCAGGCTCCGATATTAAGTCGCGTTGGTGATGGTACTCAGGATAATCTGTCAGGCTGCGAAAAAGCGGTTCAGGTAAAGGTGAAAGCAATTCCTGGTGCTACATTTGAAGTGGTTCACTCATTAGCAAAATGGAAGCGCCAAACGCTAGGACGTTTTGGTTTTGTTCCTGGTGAAGGCATTTATACCAATATGAAAGCCCTACGCCCTGATGAAGATCGCCTGAGTCCAATTCATTCTGTGTATGTGGATCAGTGGGATTGGGAATGCGTGATGTCTGATTCTGAGCGTAACACGGATTACCTGAAACAAACGGTTCGTTCTATTTATTCAGCGATCAAAGAAACAGAAGCCGCCGTCGCCAAGGAGTTTGGTTTTAAACCGTTCTTACCGGCGGAAATTAAGTTTATTCACAGTGAAGAGCTGTTACAGCGCTATCCAGATCTGAATGCTAAAGGCCGTGAACGGGCGATTGCTAAAGAATTTGGGGCTGTTTTCTTGATTGGTATTGGTGGTAAGTTATCTCACGGTGAAGCACATGATATGCGTGCGCCAGATTATGATGACTGGACAACGCCGGGCGTAGATGGTGAAGGCCTGAATGGGGACATCTTAGTATGGAACCCTGTATTGGAAGATGCATTTGAGCTCTCTTCTATGGGGATCCGTGTTGATGCAGAAACGCTGAAGCGCCAGTTAGCGTTAACCAACGATGAAGGTCGTTTGGCACTGGAGTGGCATCAGGCGTTATTACGTGGAGAAATGCCGCAAACCATCGGTGGTGGTATTGGTCAATCTCGCGTGGTTATGCTGCTACTGCAACAAAAGCACATTGGGCAGGTACAGTGTGGCGTATGGAGCCCAGAATTACGTGAAAGCGTAGAGTGCATGCTGTAATTAACTAGCGCGCCAGCGGCGACGTAACCGCTGGCTAAGTCCGGTATCAAAACGCCAAACGTGATCGAATATTTTCATAATGTTTGGTTTACCATGCTTAGACATAGCCACCGCGTGAAACCGGTGGTTATGTTTTTTTTGTTTATTTTTTATCTGATTGATTAAATTGTCTGGTAAACGTTGGGCAATAAAGTCGGAAACGATCACCACATCGGCATCAATCCAATCCTGCTGATTTAGCTTTTCTACCGTTTCTGATAAGCAGGCAGCCAGATCGGTACCCCCTCTAAAACGCTGGCTAAGAAAGCGAATTGCTTCACTGATACCTGTCGATGATGTCAACTCGTAATGCACCACCTCGGTGGAAAAAAGTAAGATATAGCAGCGTCGATTGTCAGCCATAGCGATACGTAATAATGCTAAACAAAATGCTTTGGCGCATTGTTCATTAAAGCCGCTCATGGATCCTGATGTATCGACGCAAACAATAAATGGCCCTCTGGGGAGTTGCTCATTGACGGTTTTTGAAATTGCTCTTACTTTTACCTGCTCGCGCCAAGCATCGCCTTTTAGCTGATAAGTCAAAAGCTGCTGCTCTAAGAAACGTCGGTAAAATTCTAATTCCAGTTCATCAATATTTAGTAGCACCATTTCTGTGGGTAGCATTCTGACGATGTCATTACTCTGGAATATACCATTAACGTTTTCAGGCAGCGTTGCTGGCTCTCTGACCATGACACGATATTTTTCATATTGGGTATCTTTACGATCGACAGATGTGGGTTGGTAACTTCGGCCTAATTGCTCCGCCAGCTTTTTTAATTCTGGCTGTTGTGCCAGAAATTTACCGTATTCAATTAGCGTGTTGCAGTCAGATCGATATTTTTCTCCACGGCTCATATCCCATAGATGACCAGAACTCCGGTCGTTTTCCACCAAGAATGGTTCCAGTGCACTATTAATGGCCAGACGATCCTGAAGCTGAGATATCAACTGTTCCCAATCCCCTTCAATCAGTGATTTGTGTAATGTGGTAACCTGAACGGAAAGGCTTTTTCGCCATTGATGTAAAAAAAGGCTACGAAAGCTCTCATTACGATACTCCGCCGTGGCCGATAATTTTTTAGCCTGTTCAACGAAGGGGGAATGGAGTTCCTCAAGCTGTTTAACAACATTGTCCAACTGCTCAAAAAACAGGGCGTTTTCTGAAGAAATACTCTGTTTATAGAGTGTGAATTCTGCAGAGATAACCGCGGGCACGGCAGATTGTCGTAACTTATCCTGAAGCTTTATCTTCCAGCCAGAAATTTCTTTATTAAAAGCATTTCTTATTTTTGGGTATTTTTCAAAAAATATGGCTAACTGAGGTGCTGCCAACAGGCCTATAAGCAATTCTTCGATTATTTCACTTTCACTAATAGAAAGTAATAGCTCGATAGTTTGCAGGCTCATAATGACTATTCAGCTCCAGAAAAACGCTGTTTTTGTTTGCTGATTTCTTCATGTACCGCAAACAGACTGGCTTCAATTTTTTCCAGCCACTGCTTATTAATGAATAGACAGGGTTGAGCATCGGTAAAATATTTACGTTGTTGATTGAGTCTGGACTGAGCGTTTTCTAATCGTTGAACTAACTCTTCAGTTGGTTGTATATGAAAGCTATCGTCTGACAAAGACAGGATAGAAGGAGATAAACTTAAATCCCGGATAATAAGTTGCATATTATCATCAACGGCCATATCTAAAGATTGTGAAAAACCAATGCCGTTAAGTTTACCTTTTGGCGATTCGCCTTTGGTTAACCATAATTCAATTTGTTGTTTTTCAATAACAATATGAGTTACTTCAATACCGTGGAGTTTCAGTGGTGTTTGTAATAATAGCGTTATTTTAGCTTCGGTAATATTTGCCGGTAATGCGTAGGTTTGTTTACGGTTAAACAGGGTAGTTTTACGTTCCAGTTTCAGAGATAACTGATTAGATTGTTTTTGCTTATATTTTAACCAATCAGCATTAATTTGTTGAATTTGTAATGTAATACTTTGCTGTTGAAATGCTTTTTCGGTAATTAATAATTCAATTTGATGTTCTACCAGCGATAAAGAATTAATATCGTGCCACAGGCAATCTTTTAATAAGATGAGATCGATAGGGCTTATGGCATCTCTGTCACTAAAGAATGAACTGGCTTGCAGCAGTCGAATGGCTTTTTTCCAACGTCGGTCAGAAATATAAGGACTATTATTCAAAGCATTAAGGTTTTGGCGCAGAGAATATATCAGCTCAAATATATCATCTGGTAACTTTACTTGGTTAATTTGTTGCTGCCATTCAACATACTCTTCATCACTGATACTTAATGATTCAATGGCAGAATTGAGCTTTTCACTGCTTTGATGATTGATCATCGATAAAAAGTTAGCTTTATCCTGAATATTGTTTAGCGATAAACGGATTAGCATCCTGTCGTATAGTGCTTCAAGACTGTTATCCTCTTCAGGAAGTTCGTTCGAGGCGGTAACCAATAATCGCAATGGCATGGCAACTTCAGTATCACCATTGCGGAAATGTCTTTCATTTATTGCCGTTAATAATGTATTTAGAATAGCAGGGCCTGCTTTCCATATTTCATCTAAAAAAACTATTTCAGCTTCAGGTAGATAGTTTTTAGTTAATCTAATATATCGACCATCTTCTTTTAACGCTTGAATAGATAATGGCCCAAACACCTCTTCTGGCGTTGAAAATCGAGTCATCAAATATTCAAAAGCATTAGCCTGTTTAAACGAGTATTTTAATCGGCGAGCTATCATACTTTTGGCAATACCTGGGGGCCCCAATAAAAAAACACTTTCCCCACACAGCGCGGCTAGCAGGCAGAGTCTTATGACGTGCTGGCGTTCATAAAGATCGGTTTCAAGGATACTGCTTAAACGGGTTATTCGTTCCGACAGGTATTTAGATTTAAGCATGATGAGAGTGACTGAATAATAATTAGTAAGAAAATTATAGCAGATCAATGATTAGTAATACTTTTACTTTACAACTAAAATAGATCTATCAGGGAAATTTAAACGTCGTTATGAAATATTTTATTGGCATCTGCTTTATATAAAGCAGATATTTATCAATATGTCTTTGGTTCTCCAACCACCGTATAAAAACGCGGATACAAGAAGCACTTATGAGTACAGATAATAAACGCTCGTTGCCGGCAACCATGTTAGCCACAATTGGTGTGGTTTATGGTGATATAGGTACCAGTCCTCTTTATACCCTAAGGGAATGTTTTTCTGGCTATTATGGATTTAGCGTTGAGCCTGATGTCATTTTTGGTTTCCTGTCTTTAATCTTCTGGATGCTTATTGTGGTGGTATCCCTTAAGTACCTGAGTTTTGTTATGCGGGCTGATAACGCAGGTGAAGGTGGGATTCTGACGTTAATGTCTTTGGCGGGAAGATATGCCAGCGATAAAAAAACCGCATTTGTGGTGATTATCGGGCTGATTGGTGGCAGCTTCTTTTATGGTGAGGTGGTGATTACGCCGGCAGTTTCAGTCATGTCAGCGTTAGAGGGGCTGGAAATTCTGGCTCCCTCCCTTGAAACCTATATTGTTCCCTGTGCGGTAGTGGTTTTGACCATCCTTTTTTGTATTCAGAAGCATGGAACCACGGGTATCAGTAAAGTATTTGCTCCGGTTATGCTGCTCTGGTTTTTCGTCATTGGTTTGTTAGGTGCTCGTAGCATTTTAGCCAGTCCGGAAGTGCTGTATGCCCTTAATCCTTCTTGGGCGATTGGTTTTTTTCTTGAATATAAGGCGTTATCATTTTTCGCCCTTGGTGCTGTCGTTTTAGCTATTACCGGTGTTGAAGCGCTGTATGCTGATATGGGCCACTTTGGTAAAATGCCGATTCGTTATGCCTGGTTTACTGTGGTATTGCCTTGTTTAGTTCTCAACTATTTTGGTCAGGGCGCATTATTATTGAGAAGTCCGGAAGCGATAAAGAATCCTTTCTTCTTGCTGGCTCCAGATTGGGCGCTAATTCCACTGTTGATTTTGGCCGCATTGGCTACGGTTATCGCCTCCCAAGCTGTTATCTCTGGCGTTTTCTCTCTCACTCGACAAGCGGTGCATTTAGGGTATTTACCACCGATGAAAATTTTGCACACCTCCGATATGGAGGCAGGGCAAATCTATATCCCGGTTATTAACTGGCTACTGTATATTGCTGTGGTTTTGGTGATTGTTACCTTCAAACACTCCAGTAACCTTGCTGCTGCTTATGGTATAGCCGTAACGGGAACCATGGTAATAACCTCTATTCTCTCTTGTACTGTGGCTAATCAAAACTGGCATTGGCCACGTATTGCTACCGTGACTATTCTGACGGTTTTGCTGTGTGTTGATGTTCCTTTGTTCTCAGCTAATGCCGTTAAGGTGTTCTCCGGAGGTTGGTTACCGTTGCTGCTGGGGCTATGTATGTTTATCGTGATGACGTCTTGGAAAAGCGAGCGATTCCGGTTGCTGCGTCGTATACACGAACATGGCAACTCTCTGGAAGCGCTAATTGCCTCGCTGGAAAAGAACCCGCCTACGCGAGTTAAAGGCACAGCGGTGTTTATGATACGTACAACCAACGTGATTCCGTTCTCTTTGCTGCATAATCTAACCCATAACAAAGTGCTGCATGAAAGGGTGATTTTAATGACGATAAAAACCGTCGATACCCCTTATGTGCATAACGTTCAGCGGGTGACTATTGAGCAGCTTTCACCGTCGTTTTGGCGCGTTGTGTCCAGCTATGGCTATAAAGAAACGCCAAATGTCGAAAATATCTTTTATCTGTGCGGGTTGGAAGGGTTGTCATTCAATATGGAGGAGGCATCATTCTTCCTTTCTCATGAATCGGTTAAATTAGGTAAACGCCCGTGGTATTTGAAAATCAGAGGTCAGCTATTTTTGGCGCTTAATCGTAATGCGTTACGGGCAGCCGATCAGTTTAAGATACCGCCGAACAGGGTGATTGAGCTGGGGACGCAGATAGATATATAGAAAGTGGATTTTGTTATAGATATTTAATCAGCTTTTGTGAATATTCCGGCCGTAATGACAATGTGGTTATATGAACATTGTGTTCGGCCGGAAGACCATTTTACTTAGCTTCGGAGTGCGTCGGGCCTGGCCGGGTTAGGGGCGCTCCGGCAGCTAAAGCTGCTACGACCCCAACACCGTGCCTCCCAACGATTGGCTATCTTAAGGGGCTAAACCGAACAACCATACTTTGTTATCAATCTGAAAACATCTTCAGTGGGCTAGCGCAAGAGTCAAGTCGCCCCCTCGCCCGATGATTAACTTTTTTAAAGATGATTATTAATATTAGAAAATATAAATGTTATTAACCCTTTCTTCCCGTTATCAAATTATCCCCATCGCCAGGTTTTAGCATGATGAATACCAGCGAGGACAAGAAGGTGATAACGCCCATGGTGATAAAGGTGTAATGGAAGTGGTCGATGGTATTTCCGCTGGAGAAGGTTTCGTAAGCGTGAAGTACGGTGGCGCTAACGGCAACACCAAAGCTGATGGATAGCTGCTGGGTTACGGCCATCAGGCTATTACCGGAACTGGCGTTTTTATCGGTTAAATCACCCAGCGTAATGGTATTCATGGCGGTGAATTGCACCGACATTACCATCCCCATAAAAAACAGTGGAATAATTAGCATCCACAGCGGCTCTGCCGGGTCTTGTAATGAAAATTGGGAGATCATTGCACCAATCAGCAATGTAACGGCAATCAGAGTATTACGATAACCAAACTTATTAAGCACTTTAGTCACTATCGATTTAGCCAGCAGTGAACCAACCGCCGTTGGTGCCATCATACAGCCTGCTATCAGCGCCGAATAACCAAATCCGATTTGTAACATTAGCGGCATCAGAAAAGGGACACTTCCGGTTCCTAAGCGCGAAACGATGCTGCCCAGAATACCGGCAGAGAAAGTACGGATCTTAAACAGTGATAAGTGAAATAACGGGTGTCGATATCTAAATGCATGCCACACATACAGGAAGAGCAGAATAATCCCTGAAATAAAAATCAGTATAGCGAGTTGAGTTGACACAATGTGTTCGCTAAACAGTGATAACCCACTAAGCAACACCACTAGGCTTAAGCCAAACAGTAGGAAGCCCAATATATCGAATTTACGACCGGGAACGGTAAAATCAGGCATATATTTACGGGCATAAAACAGACCTATTAACCCGACAGGAATATTTATCAGGAAGATCCAGTGCCAAGTAGCATATGTGACTAGCCACCCTCCTAGTAGTGGGCCAACAATGGGGCCAATCAATCCGGGTATAGTGACAAAATTTAATACGGATAACAGTTCACTGCGTGGGTAGGCTCTTAACAACGCAAGGCGGGCAACGGGCATCATCATCGCCCCGCCTATACCTTGGATAATTCGCGAAATGACTAACATTGAGAGTGAATGTGATAGCGCGCAAAACAGAGAGCCAAGCACAAACAGAAATACCGAAATCATAAAAACTTTGCGAGTGCCAAAACGATCGGCTAACCAACCGCTAATGGGAATTAGCATCGCAACCGTGAGCGTATAGCTAATTATGGCTGACTGCATTGCCAATGGGGAATGATTGAGGCTTTTAGCAATAGCAGGAATGGCTGTATTTAATATCGTGGCATCCAGCGCCTGCATAAAGAACGCAGTAGCGGCAATCCAAGGTAGACCTGCTACACTACGTGCTAATTGAGTCATTCATTATCCTGCGGTTAATTTAATATTGTAGATCTTAATATCCTTTTCTAATAATTCCTGTGTGGCCTTAAGTGCTTCTGCACTATCCTTTTTCAGGATAGCATCAACAATGGATTGATGGTGTTCCAGCTTGATAACTTCATTATTGGTAATTGACCTGAAATAAGTTTGATAGACCGAACTAAACAGGTTGGAGAAGGAAGTCAAAAGCGGATTACAGCTGGCATTGTAGATAAGTTTATGGAATTCCGTATCAACCTGTACCCACTTTTCAGTGTCGAAATTTTTGTGTAATGAACGCATTTCAGCCATTAAAAGAGAGAGTTGATAGCGCTGTTCATTACTGGCATGTATTGCAGCCAAAGCGGCAGCCTGAGGCTCTAATGCCCGGCGTAATACCACAAAGTGTTGAGTGACTTCAAAAAAGTTATCTTTACTAATCCACCATGAAAGCAGATCTTTATCGAGAAAATTCCAGTGATACTTAGGCATAACTCGCGTACCAATCCGCGGTCGGGCAAGCAACATGCCTTTAGCAGTAAGCATTTTTACCGCTTCTCTGATGGCGGTTCTGCTAACGCTATATATTTCACAGAGTTCATTTTCACCCGGCAATATACTTTCTGCTGCAAATTCGCCAGACAAAATACGGTGTGCTAACTTTTCTGCAACCAAATAAGACAGATTTCGGTGGGCGGCCTGTTGCTGAACGCTAAATGGCATTATGTTAAGTATCCTTTCGCAGTTATCAATGTAAACCATTTGATTTTTTTAATGATTATTTTTGTTACACAACGAGAAGCACGCTATTTTATCCGATAAAGGGCGATAAAATAATAAACATTTCACCTTATTATGATCACACGTAATCGATAACGTATTTAAATAAGATAGGAATTATCTACTTGGATGAATCGCAGATAAAACACCGCCCTCTATAAAACCGGAATTCAGCTAAAACAGGGCGGTAAATCGATTTTACGACTGATAAATATCCCAGCCTTTTTCTTTCCATAACAGGGGTAATTCACTCATATTATAGAACGTAGTGACCAGAGGGTGATCGATTGGCTGATTGTGTGGATCGGCACAGTAGTAAAATACGGGAATACCGGCAGCAATACCGGCATGGGCACCTGCAACGGAGTCCTCAACTAAAATACATTTTTCCAATGGGATATCGAGCTTTTCACAGGCAAATACCAATAGTGCCGGATCGGGTTTCCAACGCTGGATATCAAAAGCGCTGTATAAATGGTCACCAAAGAAATCGATCAGCTTGGTTAGCCCTAGAGAATGCTGCATTTTACTGACTGGACCATTAGAAACGACGGCCATAGGCACAGTAATGCCTTCCAGCAGAGGACGGATCCCTTTGATAGGTTTCAGGCTCAGTTCGAACAACCGTGCCATATCCTGTCGGTACTCTTTCTCCAGTTTGTCGTCAGGCTGATCGAGACCATAGGTCTCCCTGACTTGAGCAAACACTTTATAAAGATTGGTTCCCTTAAACTGCTTTATGCACTCTTCTGTAGAAAGTGGAATGCCATAGCTCATAAAAACGTTAGAAAAAGATTCACAACATAAAATCTCGCTGTCTACTAAGGTGCCATCACTATCAAACAGCACGCATTCAACCGGTTGCATAATTCATTCCTTCACAAGTGACCAAAGTGTTTCATGTTAGAGGACATTCTATATATTAAAACAGTGTTTCAATAAATGGTAGTTCTTTGTTTATTTTGGATTTTTTGATAATAATCATATTGTTTGTAGTACAAAACGACCCATCAGGATTGCAACCTAATGATAAAAACTTAAATAATTCATGTAATCGATTGCGTATTTTGGTATATGTAGCGGCTTAGTTTTTATTACTTCATCTTCTTTCCGGATATCAAAATGAACAAACCAGTTTCTGGACCTGCTAACGGGCAAGGATTACTAGAGCGCATATTTCAGTTAAATCAACATGGAACGACCATAAGAACTGAGATTGTAGCTGGCTTTACCACCTTTTTAACCATGGTTTATATCGTTTTTGTTAACCCTCAAATTTTAGGGGTTGCAGGAATGGATACTGAAGCGGTTTTTGTTACTACCTGCTTGGTTGCCGCATTTGGTAGCATTTTTATGGGCGTTTTAGCCAATTTACCGGTTGCGCTGGCTCCGGCTATGGGGTTAAACGCTTTTTTTGCTTTTGTGGTCGTCGGAGCAATGGGCCATTCATGGCAAGTGGCAATGGGTGCCATTTTCTGGGGTTCTTTTGGTTTTCTGTTGCTGACATTATTTCGTGTTCGTTACTGGATGATTTCCAGTATTCCGGTTAGCCTGCGGGTTGGTATTACCAGCGGTATAGGTCTGTTCATTGGTATGATGGGGCTAAAAAATGCCGGTATTATCGTACCGAATCCAGATACGCTGGTGGCGGTTGGTAACCTGACCTCTCTGAATGTTGCATTAGGTATTTTAGGTTTCTTTATTATTGCCGTACTGGCGGCAAAAAATATTCATGCAGCTGTGCTGATCTCTATTGTAGTTACTACGGGTATTGGCTTGCTGGTGGGGGATGTAACCTATCAGGGTATATTCTCTGCGCCACCGAGCATTGCCAGCATTGTTGGTCAGGTGGATGTAAAAGGGGCGTTAGATATCGGTTTAGCCGGAATTATCTTCTCTTTTATGCTGATTAACCTATTTGACTCTTCCGGTACACTTATTGCGGTAACCGACAAAGCAGGACTAGCCGATGAAAGCGGTAAGTTTCCACGGATGAAGCAGGCACTAATGGTTGATAGTATTACTTCTACTGCCGGTGCTTATTTAGGGACTTCGTCTATTTCAACCTACATTGAAAGTTCTTCCGGGGTTTCTGTCGGTGGCAGAACCGGGCTGACGGCAGTTGTGGTTGGTCTGTTATTCCTGTTAGTTATTTTCCTGTCGCCATTGGCGAAGATGGTTCAGCCTTATGCGGTTGCTGGTGCGCTGATTTATGTAGGGGTTTTGATGACCTCTAGCCTGTCTCGCGTGAAGTGGAATGATTTAACGGAAGCAACGCCAGCGTTTATCACTGCGGTAATGATGCCGTTTACTTTCTCCATTACCGAAGGGATTGCATTAGGTTTTATCTCTTACTGTGTGATGAAAGCAGGCGTAGGTCGCTGGAGAGAGATCAGCCCTTGCGTACTGATTGTTGCTTTACTGTTTTTGATTAAAATTATTTTTGTCGATCATTAATCTGATGAAAATAAAACCGGCCTGAATTTCAGGCCGGTTTTATTGCTAGGGTGTTAACGGATATTATTCCGCACTATCATTCGTTTGAATCAAAGCATCTACACGACGGTTTGCACGGTTACAGTAGTTGCGTTCCTGATTTTGTAAGCTATCACAATTTACCGTTGGGTTATTGGCACCCTCACCGCTGGTAAACAGCATTGACGCTGGTACACCATAGGAAATCAGCATTTTCTTCACGGTTTCTGCGCGTTGAACCGATAGTTTCTGGTTAAATTCCGGCGTACCTATTGGGTCTGCGTGACCAACAATATCAACTCGTTGAATTTGAGGCAGGCTATTAATGTGTTTTGCCATATTTTTCACGATATCTACACCACCGGCTTCGATATCCGACACTTTATTACCGGCAAAGTTGAACAGTACGTTGCCTAACTGAGACATACCGCCTACATATTCACAGGGTTTGACTGCCGAAGCTCGGTTAATCGTCGCGCTGCTTTTATAACCAAATAGTTGGTTTTCTGCCGTGATACGGCTGACAGACACTGGTGTTCCGTTATCTTTATCTGAATTCGTTTCAACAAAGTAGGTTTTTCCACCGTTAAGTTGAGCGATAGTTTTTGGTGCTTCTTTCCCCGTATAGTGAGGTGCATCATTCTGATAAGCTTCAATAATGTGCTTACCAGGTAGCAGACAGAATACGCTAAATTGACCTTCTCTCAATGCACCTTGAAATTCCCGATCCACATAAATATCCGCCACGCCAATGGTGTTACTGCTGGATTTTTTCGGGTTATAAAACACGACCTGAGACAGTGAATTACCAATCTTTCCAACAGGCAGATACTGCAAACCGGTATGCTTCATAATGACAGCGGGTCCTGGTGTTGATGCGACAGGGCCTGCTGATGACTCTACAGAATCAAACATCATGGAGTCATTATCAACTGCCGGGTTGGCCATAGCGTTAAAAGTTAATAACGCGGAAATTAAACCGATTGCTGATTTACGGCACCATGTTGAACGTTTATTTACTTGTGACATTTTATTTTCCTTAAACATAACTATTTCTGAATGATTTACTTACTGAAGATTAGGCAATATTTTCTAAAGTGACCGTCATTTGACGGTCACTTTAGTTTTTAATTACATGATGATTGGACTAACAGTATCTTCGACCAGTACTTCAATACCTGAGGTACTCATGGTCCAGACGTTGTAGTTATTACCGCCATGTTGGTAATTGCTTTGCGACATGGTCCATTGGCCGTCACCGCTCTCTAACTGCAGGGTGCTGCCTTCTTCACCATTAACGATAATCGCTTTATCACCATTGTGGATTGCCAGTTCTTCTGAACCCAAACGCAGAACATCATCCAGAGAAACAGTCATGGTGTTATGACCATCACCCATATCGAAGATCTCTACCGAGCTCAGGTTATCTTTCAGTGCACTCAGGTTTAACAACAAGTCATGCCCTGCCAGAACCAGAGTATCAATACCTTCATCACCGGTGATAGTGGCGAAGTCAGTTGAGGCTATCTGGATAACATCGTTACCCGCTCCACCCATGACCTGATCGCCAGTACTAATGTTGTTAAAGGTATCGTTGCCCAGACCACCCATCAGAATGTCTGCATTATTGGTTCCAAATATCATGTCGTCACCGGCAGTAAACATCTGAGAGATAGACAGTAATGATTGCTGAGTTGTTGATAACAGTGAATGTGTACCTGAAGATCCACTGGTCAACGTATCATCACCCACTTCTATCTGGTTGTTAGACAACAGCGTCACCAGGTCCGTACTCACACCTTTCAGCGTTAACAGTTCTTCGAAGCCATACGCACCGCCTTTACCATCGCGGTCAATGCTGATGACGGTATCGCCACCGACCTGTTCTACTTTCAGATAATTCAGTATTCCCTGAGAGGCTGAGTCTAGCTTCATTACCCCTTCATCCATAAAGCAGGATAACGGACCAGAGTAGTTCAACACGTCGCTCAGGTTAATCAGGTCGGCATTGTTATTGGTCAGCAGGTTACCCACGGTGAAGCCATATACTGTGTCATGACCGTTACCGCCAGTGCTGTCACCGCCTTTACCTGCTTGTACTTTGTACATCAGCGTGTCATTACCGCCGTTTGTCAGGTGGAAGGTGTCATCACCACCGCGGCCTTCAAACAGGTTGTTGGCTGCGTTATCTGTGAAGGTATCATTCTGTACAGTACCAATTAGACCTTCGATGCTGACCAGCGTGTCATTACCTTCTCCAGTTGCAACACCAGTAGCCAGGTTGGCTGTGATAGCTGAAGCAGAACGGCTGTAGTCAACAATATCCATACCCTCAGTTTCGCTCCAGACTTGCTGACCACTCACAACTCGGTTCCATCCGCCACCACCGGTGTAGGTATCGTCCCCGGCAGAACCGAAGAAGGTATCGTTATAACCAGTACCGATAATACCGCCAGTTCCTGTGGTGTTGTTGATTGCATCAGAGCTTTCTGCTGTCAATACGTAGGCATCGTGAGATTTACCGGTAGTCAGACCACCCCAGTTCTCGTTAACCGTACCGTTGGTATAACCGCCAATACTGGATGTTGCGCCCACATGGTCAACGACTCCGTTGGTGATACGCAGCATCTGCACCGAGTACACTTCATTTGGATCTAATCCGAAGAAGCTCACCAGGCCCATACTGTTGCTAGAACCAGACGCCTGCGGGTTAATCAGCTGTGTTGCTACACATTCACCGGCAGAGTTATACAACTTAACGGTGTTGCTGTAGAAAGTATTGATGCCGTTGCCGTCAACAATACGGATCTGCAGGCTGGTACCATCCGCGGCGATATTGGTGTTTTTCACCAACAGCGTTGGCGCTGAGTTGGTGCTGGATACCACACTGGCATCGCTGCCGGAGCGATATAACACCAGGTCCATCGAGCCATCCCAATCGTAGTCCAGAGCCACTGCACCGGTAATATTGTCGAACTTGGTGGTACCCGTCAGGCTGACCGCGTTCGCACCCCAAGAATTGCTACCGGTGTTGGTATACAGCATCGGGCTACCGTTCACACCGGAACGCTGAACTTCGATAATGTCTGTCTTACCGTCATGGTTCCAGTCCACTGCCAGCGATGTACCGCCAACCTGACTGTCACCAAACCACAGTGCTTGGGCATCTGTTGCCATCAACTTACCGGTACCATCGTTCAGATAGATACGGCTTTCATCACTGTTTGCACCGCCTTTAGTACCACGACTCAGGAACAGATCCAGCCAGCCATCACCATTATAGTCCGCATAGGTCATGGAGATGGACAGGTTACCGTAGTCATCCGCACCATCGTTGGCAAACACGTTGGAATAATAACCGACAGTACCGAAGTTGGTTTTTCCTGTACCGGTTAACTCGTTATACAGAATACCCAGACCGCGAGATGGGTTACCTGCGTTAGTTCCCGCACCGTTGTAGTCAACATGAGCGGTAATATCTACCGTACCATTGTTGTCGATATCCACTGCGCCCACTTCATGCATGATACTCATTGCTGCTGGCAGTGCACCGCCTGGGTGACCGTTAGCGAAACCGGATACTTTCTCGTAAGACAGCACACCCTGATCATTCTTCATGAATGAAATGGAGTCTGACTCGGAGTCCGCCAGCACGAAGTCCAAATAACCGTCACCTTCACGGTCATAGGCAATCACGCCGCCCAAGTGGTTCAATGTTCCTTGATCTACCGCCTTCGGTGAGAAAGAACCATCAGCATTTTGCAGCCAGTAAGCAGTACGACCACCATTACCGTATGAGCTAACCTGTGACATGACATCGGTATAACCATCGCGGTTAATATCTGCAAATACTGCCGAGTTAATGTAGCGGCTGTAAGAAGCATCATCCACGTTATAGCCAGCGCCGTTAGAGGTAGACGGTTGAGCCAGATAAGTAGAATCATAGGTTTCACGGTCAGTCGCGGTATACACACGACCGGCGTTAGCGGTAGTTGAACCGGAAGTACCACGTACGCTCTGGAAGAACGACCATGTACCGTCTTGGCTGATGGTTACCGCCGCTGAGTTAAGGCCACGTCCATCAGAGTCAGTGGTTCCACCCCATGTTTGTGTAACCAGCAAGCTACCTTCACCGTCGGTAACCCCGACGCTGGTGCTAGCACCCATACTTGAGTGGTTACCCGCTTCATCCCACACCATAAACGCCAGGTTATGTGCTCCAGCCGGCAGTGAGGTGGTCATCGTCCAGGTGCCATCTGCATTCGCTTTAGCAAAGCCCAGTACCTGATCCAGACCTTCCTGATAGCTACCGTTGCTGTTTTCATCGCTGACCAGTGCAACAATAGTACCTGCCTCTACATTGCCGTATTGGCTGCTGTCGAAGGTGAATGAATCTTTGGTGCTAACCGTCTTGGCAATATCCGGGGCTGCGATAAGCGCATCCGGCACTGTCAGGTCAATCACGACTTTGTAATTTTCGGCAAACGATGTGTTTTTACCTACGTTACCTGCGTTATCAATTACCTGTAGCTTGTAGTTGTACGTGGTGTCTACTGACACTTCAGGCAACTCGTAGCTCCAGTTATTGCCGCTCATAGTGAGAGTTACCCAGGTCGCGCCGTCATCCAGCGAAATCTGAAGTTTTTCACCTGTTAACAGCGCTGCACTCAGAGTACCGCTGACGGTGACGTTATTATCACGCGTGACCATATCGGTATTGGTGACTGTTGCACTGTGACTGAAAATATCACCACTCACCAAGCCATGACTGGTATCGGTAGAGATCTTCGCTGTTGTGTTCAGACCCTCCATATCACGGCCTTCCAGTGCGATGGTTAACGCATGGTTGTCTGTGTTACCAATGTTACCGGCAGTATCCACCACGCGGGCTTTGATGGTGTAATCTCCAGCGTCCAGTTCTGTACTTTGCAGGTCAACGGTCCAGCCGGTATCGGTTAGTGTTGTTGCTTTAGTCCAAGTTTTACCATCATCCAGAGAGATTTCTACCGTCTCGTCAGACAACAGGGCTTTATCCAGAGTACCGCTAATCAACAACGTATTATCGTTGGTAATAAAGTCAGTACTTGAGCCACCGCGGTCATCAGAAATCTCGGTAATAGTGACTTTAGCGTCTGATACAAAGGTGTCCAAAATGATAGTGTATGGCTCGCTTGGTTCGGTGATGTTACCTACCGGGTCCATTTCTACAGCGGTGAATTTATTTTCACCCTGAGCCAGTGCCTCTGCTGGTTGCAGACTCCAGTTACCTTCTGCATCTACAGTGGTGCTACCAATCACGTGTTTATCGGTGCTGTCAGTGGTGTACACAATAATCGTGTCACCGGCAGTACCTGTACCGCTAATGGTTGGACGCGTGTCGTCAGTAGAATCACCAGATTTAACGTTACCAGTGACGATACCGATTTGGTCATCTACGCCAGTGATAGCCAGTTTATTGGCATCTGGGGCAGTGAAGTCCATGGTCAGCACAAAGTCATCGGACGGCTGGCTGATGTTGCCCGCGGTATCGGTGGCGGTGACATGGAACGTATGTTTCCCTTCAGCCAAGGCTTCGGTGGTGAAGGTCCATTCGCCGTCATCGTTGGCGGTGGTGGTACCCAGCAGAGTCTCACCGTCATACACATTAACCGTACTGTTCTTCTCCGCGGTCCCGTTCAGGGTTGGCGTAGCGTCATCGGTAGCGCTGTTATTGTTTAAGGTGCCCTTAATTTCCCCTTCGTTGTCTTCAGCGGATTCAATGGTTGGCTTAGTTGGCGCCACGGTATCCACTGAGAAACTGAAGGCGTCAGTTGGTTCTGTCACGTTACCGGCTTTATCGGTGGCCGTCGCGGTGATGCTGTGCGCACCTTCACTCAGGTCGGTGGCTGGCGTGAAGCTCCAGTTGCCTTCGGCATCCGTTGTGGTTGAACCCAACAGTGTGCTGCCGTCATACACATTAATTGTGCTGTTAGCTTTACCTTCACCGATGATTTCCGGACGGGCATCGTCAGTAATGTCGTTAGCTTTCATTTCACCGGTGATATCGCCGACGTTATCCACCAGTTTAGTGATGGTTACGGTGGCTACACTGGTATCAATAGTGATATTGACCACAGGTGTGGCTTCACCGGTATTGCCGGCGGCATCGGTCACGGTGGTGCTGAACTGATAGTCACCGTCTGCCAAGGTGTCTGGCGTGAATGACCAGCTGCCGTCAGCGCCCGCTTTAACGGAACCCAGAACGGTCTCGCCATTGTAGACAGTCACAATACCGTTGGCTTCTGCCAGACCGCTGAAGGTCGGGGTGTTGTCATCGGTGGTGTCGCCATCGTTCAGGGCGCCAGTAACGGCCCCAACGTTGTCGGTGATCGCCAGATCGGAGGCGGCAACCGGTGCGGTCAGGTCGATATCCAGCACAAAGTCGGCGGATTTATCGCTGACGTTGCCGGCAGCATCGGTAGCGGTCACGTGGAACGTATGCTCACCTTCAGCCAGTACGTCGGTGGTGAAGGTCCATTCGCCGTCGTCGTTGGCGGTGGTGGTACCCAGCAGAGTATCCCCTTCGTACACGCTGACAGTGCTGTTCTTCTCTGCGGTGCCGTTCAGGGTCGGCGTGGTGTCATCAGTGGCGCTGTTATTGTCTAACGTGCCCTTAATGTCGCCTTCGTTGTCTTCAGCCGATTCGATAGTCGGAGCGGTTGGGGCTACGGTATCTACGGTAAAGGCGAAGGCGTCAGTTGGTTCTGTCACGTTACCGGCTTTATCGGTGGCCGTTGCGGTGATGCTGTGCGCACCTTCGCTCAGGTCAGTGGCTGGCGTGAAGCTCCAGTTGCCTTCGGCATCCGTTGTGGTTGAACCCAACAGCGTGCTGCCGTCATACACATTAATCGTGCTGTTAGCTTTACCTTCACCGATGATTTCCGGACGGGCATCGTCAGTAATGTCGTTAGCTTTCATTTCACCGGTGATATCGCCGACGTTGTCCACCAGTTTAGTGATGGTTACGGTGGCTACACTGGTATCAATAGTGATATTGACCACAGGAGTGGCTTCACCGGTATTGCCGGCGGCATCGGTCACGGTGGTGCTGAACTGATAGTCACCGTCTGCCAAGGTGTCTGGCGTGAATGTCCAGCTGCCGTCGGTTCCTGCTTTAACGGAACCCAGAACGGTCTCGCCATTGTAGACAGTCACGATACCGTTGGCTTCTGCCAGACCGCTGAAGGTCGGGGTGTTGTCATCGGTGGTGTCGCCATCGTTCAGGGCGCCAGTAACGGCCCCAACGTTGTCAGTAATCGCCAGATCGGAGGCGGCAACCGGTGCAGTCAGGTCGATATCCAGCACAAAGTCGGCGGATTTATCGCTGACGTTGCCGGCAGCATCGGTAGCGGTCACGTGGAACGTATGCTCACCTTCAGCCAGTACGTCGGTGGTGAAGGTCCATTCGCCGTCATCGTTGGCGGTGGTGGTACCCAGCAGGGTATCCCCTTCGTACACGCTGACGGTGCTGTTCTTCTCTGCAGTGCCGTTCAGGGTCGGCGTGGTGTCATCAGTGGCGCTGTTATTGTCTAACGTGCCCTTAATGTCGCCTTCGTTGTCTTCAGCCGATTCGATAGTCGGAGCGGTTGGGGCTACGGTATCTACGGTAAAGGTGAAGGCGTCAGTTGGTTCTGTCACGTTACCGGCTTTATCGGTGGCCGTTGCGGTGATGCTGTGCGCACCTTCGCTCAGGTCAGTGGCTGGCGTGAAGCTCCAGTTGCCTTCGGCATCCGTTGTGGTTGAACCCAACAGCGTGCTGCCGTCATACACATTAATCGTGCTGTTAGCTTTACCTTCACCGATGATTTCCGGACGGGCATCGTCAGTAATGTCGTTAGCTTTCATTTCACCGGTGATATCGCCGACGTTGTCCACCAGTTTAGTGATGGTTACGGTGGCTACACTGGTATCAATAGTGATATTGACCACAGGAGTGGCTTCACCGGTATTGCCGGCGGCATCGGTCACGGTGGTGCTGAACTGATAGTCACCGTCTGCCAAGGTGTCTGGCGTGAATGTCCAACTGCCGTCAGCGCCCGCTTTAACGGAACCCAGAGCGGTCTCGCCATTGTAGATGGTCACGATACCGTTGGCTTCTGCCAGACCGCTGAAGGTCGGGGTGTTGTCATCGGTGGTGTCGCCATCGTTCAGGGCGCCGGTAACGTCTCCAACGTTGTCGGTGATCGCCAGATCGGAGGCGGCAACCGGTGCAGTCAGGTCGATATCCAGCACAAAGTCGGCGGATTTATCGCTGACGTTGCCGGCGGCATCGGTGGCGGTCACGTGGAACGTATGCTCACCTTCAGCCAGTACGTCGGTGGTGAAGGTCCATTCGCCGTCATCGTTGGCGGTGGTGGTACCCAGCAGGGTATCCCCTTCGTACACGCTGACAGTGCTGTTCTTCTCTGCAGTGCCGTTCAGGGTCGGCGTGGTGTCATCAGTGGCGCTGTTATTGTCTAACGTGCCCTTAATGTCGCCTTCGTTGTCTTCAGCCGATTCGATAGTCGGAGCGGTTGGGGCTACGGTATCTACGGTAAAGGTGAAGGCGTCAGTTGGTTCTGTCACGTTACCGGCTTTATCGGTGGCCGTTGCAGTGATGCTGTGCGCACCTTCGCTCAGGTCAGTGGCTGGGGTGAAGCTCCAGTTGCCTTCGGCATCCACGGTGGTGGAGCCCAGTAAGGTTTCACCGTCGTACACATTGATGGTGCTGTTAGCTTTACCTTCACCGATGATTTCCGGACGGGCATCGTCAGTAATGTCGTTAGCCTTGATATCACCGGTGATATCGCCAATGTTGTCCACCAGTTTAGTGATGGTTACGGTGGCTACACTGGTATCAATGGTGATATTGACCACAGGTGTGGCTTCACCGGTATTGCCGGCGGCATCGGTCACGGTGGTGCTGAACTGATAGTCACCATCTGCCAAGGTGTCTGGCGTGAATGACCAGCTGCCGTCGGTTCCTGCTTTAACGGAACCCAGAGCGGTCTCGCCATTGTAGACAGTCACGATACCGTTGGCTTCTGCCAGACCGCTGAAGGTCGGGGTGTTGTCATCGGTGGTGTCGCCATCGTTCAGGGCGCCGGTAACGTCTCCAACGTTGTCGGTGATCGCCAGATCGGAGGCGGCAACCGGTGCAGTCAGGTCGATATCCAGCACAAAGTCGGCGGATTTATCGCTGACGTTGCCGGCGGCATCGGTGGCGGTCACGTGGAACGTATGCTCACCTTCAGCCAGTACGTCGGTGGTGAAGGTCCATTCGCCGTCATCGTTGGCGGTGGTGGTACCCAGCAGGGTATCCCCTTCGTACACGCTTACGGTGCTGTTCTTCTCTGCAGTCCCGTTCAGGGTCGGCGTGGTGTCATCAGTGGCGCTGTTATTGTCTAACGTGCCCTTAATGTCGCCTTCGTTGTCTTCAGCCGATTCGATAGTCGGAGCGGTTGGGGCTACGGTATCTACGGTAAAGGTGAAGGCGTCAGTTGGTTCTGTCACGTTACCGGCTTTATCGGTGGCCGTCGCGGTGATGCTGTGCGCACCTTCGCTCAGGTCAGTGGCTGGCGTGAAGCTCCAGTTGCCTTCGGCATCCACGGTGGTGGAGCCCAGTAAGGTTTCACCGTCGTACACATTGATGGTGCTGTCGGCTTTGCCTTTACCCATGATGTCTGGGCGAGCATCGTCAGTGATGTCGTTAGCTTTCATTTCACCGGTGATATCGCCGACGTTATCCACCAGTTTAGTGATGGTTACGGTGGCTACACTGGTATCAATAGTGATATTGACCACAGGTGTGGCTTCACCGGTATTGCCGGCGGCATCGGTCACGGTGGTGCTGAACTGATAGTCACCGTCTGCCAAGGTGTCTGGCGTGAATGACCAGCTGCCGTCAGCGCCCGCTTTAACGGAACCCAGAACGGTCTCGCCATTGTAGACAGTCACAATACCGTTGGCTTCTGCCAGACCGCTGAAGGTCGGGGTGTTGTCATCGGTGGTGTCGCCATCGTTCAGGGCGCCAGTAACGGCCCCAACGTTGTCAGTAATCGCCAGATCGGAGGCGGCAACCGGTGCGGTCAGGTCGATATCCAGCACAAAGTCGGCGGATTTATCGCTGACGTTGCCGGCAGCATCGGTAGCGGTCACGTGGAACGTATGCTCACCTTCAGACAGTACGTCGGTGGTGAAGGTCCATTCGCCGTCATCGTTGGCGGTGGTGGTACCCAGCAGGGTATCCCCTTCGTACACGCTTACGGTGCTGTTCTTCTCTGCAGTCCCGTTCAGGGTCGGCGTGGTGTCATCAGTGGCGCTGTTATTGTCTAACGTGCCCTTAATGTCGCCTTCGTTGTCTTCAGCCGATTCGATAGTCGGAGCGGTTGGGGCTACGGTATCTACGGTAAAGGTGAAGGCGTCAGTTGGTTCTGTCACGTTACCGGCTTTATCGGTGGCCGTTGCGGTGATGCTGTGCGCACCTTCGCTCAGGTCAGTGGCTGGCGTGAAGCTCCAGTTGCCTTCGGCATCCACGGTGGTGGAGCCCAGTAAGGTTTCACCGTCGTACACATTGATGGTGCTGTCGGCTTTGCCTTTACCCATGATATCTGGGCGCGCATCGTCAGTGATGTCGTTAGCCTTGATATCGCCGGTGATATCGCCGACGTTATCCACCAGTTTAGTGATAGTCACTTCAACCGCGCTGGTATCAATGGTGATATTGACCACAGGTGTGGCTTCACCGGTATTGCCGGCGGCATCGGTCACGGTGGTGCTGAACTGATAGTCACCGTCTGCCAAGGTGTCTGGCGTGAATGACCAGCTGCCGTCGGTTCCTGCTTTAACGGAACCCAGAACGGTCTCGCCATTGTAGATGGTCACGATACCGTTGGCTTCTGCCAGACCACTGAAGGTCGGGGTGTTGTCATCGGTGGTGTCGCCATCGTTCAGGGCGCCAGTAACGGCCCCAACGTTGTCAGTAATCGCCAGATCGGAGGCGGCAACCGGTGCAGTCAGGTCGATATCCAGCACAAAGTCGGCGGATTTATCGCTGACGTTGCCGGCGGCATCGGTGGCGGTCACGTGGAACGTATGCTCACCTTCAGCCAGTACGTCGGTGGTGAAGGTCCATTCGCCGTCATCGTTGGCGGTGGTGGTACCCAGCAGGGTATCCCCTTCGTACACGCTGACAGTGCTGTTCTTCTCTGCAGTGCCGTTCAGGGTCGGCGTGGTGTCATCAGTGGCGCTGTTATTGTCTAACGTGCCCTTAATGTCGCCTTCGTTGTCTTCAGCCGATTCGATAGTCGGAGCGGTTGGGGCTACGGTATCTACGGTAAAGGTGAAGGCGTCAGTTGGTTCTGTCACGTTACCGGCTTTATCGGTGGCCGTTGCGGTGATGCTGTGCGCACCTTCGCTCAGGTCAGTGGCTGGCGTGAAGCTCCAGTTGCCTTCGGCATCCACGGTGGTGGAGCCCAGTAAGGTTTCACCGTCGTACACATTGATGGTGCTGTCGGCTTTGCCTTTACCCATGATGTCTGGGCGAGCATCGTCAGTGATGTCGTTAGCCTTGATATCGCCGGTGATATCGCCGACGTTATCCACCAGTTTAGTGATAGTCACTTCAACCGCGCTGGTATCAATGGTGATATGCACGATAGCAGAAGCTTCACCGGTATTGCCGGCTTCGTCAGTCACGGTAGTGCTGAACTGATAGTCACCGTCTGCCAAGGTGTCTGGCGTGAATGACCAGCTGCCGTCGGTTCCTGCTTTAACGGAACCCAGAACGGTCTCGCCATTGTAGATGGTCACGATACCGTTGGCTTCTGCCAGACCACTGAAGGTCGGGGTGTTGTCATCGGTGGTGTCGCCATCGTTCAGGGCGCCAGTAACGGCCCCAACGTTGTCAGTAATCGCCAGATCGGAGGCGGCAACCGGTGCAGTCAGGTCGATATCCAGCACAAAGTCGGCGGATTTATCGCTGACGTTGCCGGCGGCATCGGTGGCGGTCACGTGGAACGTATGCTCACCTTCAGCCAGTACGTCGGTGGTGAAGGTCCATTCGCCGTCATCGTTGGCGGTGGTGGTACCCAGCAGGGTATCCCCTTCGTACACGCTGACAGTGCTGTTCTTCTCTGCAGTGCCGTTCAGGGTCGGCGTGGTGTCATCAGTGGCGCTGTTATTGTCTAACGTGCCCTTAATGTCGCCTTCGTTGTCTTCAGCCGATTCGATAGTCGGAGCGGTTGGGGCTACGGTATCTACGGTAAAGGTGAAGGCGTCAGTTGGTTCTGTCACGTTACCGGCTTTATCGGTGGCCGTTGCGGTGATGCTGTGCGCACCTTCGCTCAGGTCAGTGGCTGGCGTGAAGCTCCAGTTGCCTTCGGCATCCACGGTGGTGGAGCCCAGTAAGGTTTCACCGTCGTACACATTGATGGTGCTGTCGGCTTTGCCTTTACCCATGATGTCTGGGCGAGCATCGTCAGTGATGTCGTTAGCCTTGATATCGCCGGTGATATCGCCGACGTTATCCACCAGTTTAGTGATAGTCACTTCAACCGCGCTGGTATCAATGGTGATATGCACGATAGCAGAAGCTTCACCGGTATTGCCGGCTTCGTCAGTCACGGTAGTGCTGAACTGATAGTCGCCGTCAGCCAGAGCATCTGGGGTAAATGACCAGTCACCGTTGGCATCTGCTTTGACCGAACCCATCACATCATCGCCGTTATAAATGATGACCATACCGTTGGCTTCCGCCTGACCGCTGAAGGTCGGGGTGTTGTCATCGGAGATATCGCCATCGTTCAGGGCGCCAGTAACGCCACCGACGTTGTCGATGATGTTCACATTAGCCTGATCTGGGGCAATGGTATCCACGGTAAAGTCAATCGGGTCAGACGGCTCGCTTTCGTTGCCGGCTTCGTCCTTCTCGATAATGGTAATGCTGTGGTCGCCATCCGCCAGTTCAGTTTCTGGTGTCCATTCCCATTTACCATCTTCATCCACAATCACTGAGCCAATAACGTCATCACCGTCTTTAATGATGATGGTGTCGCCTGGTTCGCCGCCACCGTTAAAGGTTGGGGTTGAATCGTCAGTTTTGCTGCCCGGTTCGATAGCGCCGGTGGTGTCGCCTTGGTTATCCGTCGCGGTTGGAACTTCTGGTTTAGCTGGAGCGATGGTGTCGATAGTAAAGTCAATCGGGTCAGACGGCTCGCTTTCATTGCCGGCTTCGTCTTTCTCGATAATGGTAATGCTGTGGTCGCCATCCGCCAGTTCAGTTTCTGGTGTCCATTCCCATTTACCGTCTTCATCCACAATCACTGAGCCAATAACGTCATCACCGTCTTTGATGATGATGGTGTCGCCCGGTTCGCCGCCGCCGTTAAAGGTTGGGGTTGAATCGTCAGTTTTGCTGCCTGGCTCGATAGCGCCAGTGGTGTCGCCCACGTTATCCGTCGCGGTTGGAACTTCTGGTTTAGCTGGAGCGATGGTGTCGATAGTGAAATCAATCGGGTCAGACGGCTCGCTTTCGTTGCCGGCTTCGTCTTTCTCGATAATGGTAATGCTGTGGTCGCCATCCGCCAGTTCAGTTTCTGGTGTCCATTCCCATTTACCGTCTTCATCCACAATCACTGAGCCAATAACGTCGTCACCGTCTTTAATGATGATGGTGTCGCCTGGTTCGCCGCCACCGTTAAAGGTTGGGGTTGAATCGTCAGTTTTGCTGCCCGGCTCGATAGCGCCAGTGGTGTCGCCCACGTTATCGGTGGCAGTTGGGACTTCCGGTTTAGCCGGTGCGATGGTGTCGATAGTAAAGTCGATAGGGTCAGACGGCTCGCTTTCATTGCCGGCTTCGTCCTTCTCGATAATGGTAATGCTGTGGTCGCCTTCCGCCAGTTCAGTTTCTGGTGTCCATTCCCACGTGCCGTCTTCGTTAACTACGGTTGAACCGATAACGTCATCACCGTCTTTGATGATGATGGTGTCGCCTGGTTCGCCGCCGCCGTTAAAGGTTGGGGTTGAATCGTCAGTTTTGCTGCCTGGCTCGATAGCGCCGGTGGTGTCGCCCACGTTATCGGTGGCGGTTGGAACTTCCGGTTTAGCCGGTGCGATGGTGTCGATAGTAAAGTCGATAGGGTCAGACGGCTCGCTTTCATTGCCGGCTTCGTCCTTCTCGATAATGGTAATGCTGTGGTCGCCTTCCGCCAGTTCAGTTTCTGGTGTCCATTCCCACGTGCCGTCTTCGTTAACTACGGTTGAACCGATAACGTCATCACCGTCTTTGATGATGATGGTGTCGCCTGGTTCGCCGCCGCCGTTAAAGGTTGGGGTTGAATCGTCAGTTTTGCTGCCCGGCTCGATAGCGCCGGTGGTGTCGCCCACGTTATCGGTGGCGGTTGGAACTTCCGGTTTAGCCGGTGCGACAGTATCCACGGTAAAGGTGAAGGCGTCGGTTGGCGCGCTCACGTTACCGGTTTTATCGGTGGCCGTTGCGGTGATGCTGTGCGCACCTTCGCTCAGGTCAGTGGCTGGGGTGAAGCTCCAGTTACCTTCGGCATCCACGGTGGTGGAGCCCAGTAAGGTTTCACCGTCGTACACATTGATGGTGCTGTCGGCTTTGCCTTTACCCATAATGTCTGGGCGCGCATCGTCAGTGATGTCGTTAGCCTTGATATCGCCGGTGATATTGCCGACGTTATCCACCAGTTTAGTGATAGTCACTTCAACCGCGCTGGTATCAATGGTGATATGCACGATAGCAGAAGCTTCACCGGTATTGCCGGCTTCGTCAGTCACGGTAGTGCTGAACTGATAGTCGCCGTCAGCCAGTGCTTCTGGGGTAAATGACCAGTCACCGTTGGCATCTGCTTTGACCGAACCCATCACATCATCACCGTTATAAATGATGACCATACCGTTGGCTTCCGCCTGACCGCTGAAGGTCGGGGTGTTGTCATCGGAGATATCGCCATCGTTCAGGGCGCCAGTAACGCCACCGACGTTGTCGATGATGCTCACATTAGCCTGATCTGGGGCAATGGTATCCACGGTAAAGTCAATCGGGTCAGACGGCTCGCTTTCGTTGCCGGCTTCGTCCTTCTCGATAATGGTAATGCTGTGGTCGCCTTCCGCCAGTTCGGTTTCCGGTGTCCATTCCCACGTGCCGTCTTCGTTAACCACGGTTGAACCGATAACGTCATCACCGTCTTTGATGATGATGGTGTCACCCGGTTCGCCGCCGCCGTTAAAGGTCGGAGTGGTGTCGTCAGTTTTGCTGCCCGGCTCGATAGCGCCGGTGGTGTCGCCCACGTTATCCGTCGCGGTTGGAACCTCTGGTTTAGCTGGAGCGACAGTATCGATAGTGAAATCAATCGGGTCAGATGGCTCGCTTTCGTTGCCGGCTTCGTCTTTCTCGATAATGGTAATGCTGTGGTCGCCATCTGCCAGTTCGGTTTCTGGTGTCCATTCCCACGTGCCGTCTTCGTTAACTACGGTTGAACCGATAACGTCATCACCGTCTTTGATGATGATGGTGTCACCCGGTTCGCCGCCGCCGTTAAAGGTTGGGGTTGAATCGTCGGTTTTGCTGCCCGGCTCGATAGCGCCGGTGGTGTCGCCCACGTTATCGGTGGCAGTTGGGACTTCTGGTTTAGCCGGTGCGACAGTATCCACGGTAAAGGTGAAGGCGTCGGTTGGCGCGCTCACGTTACCGGTTTTATCGGTCGCCGTTGCGGTGATGCTGTGCGCACCTTCGCTCAGGTCAGTGGCTGGGGTGAAGCTCCAGTTGCCTTCGGCATCCACGGTGGTGGAGCCCAGTAAGGTTTCACCGTCGTACACATTGATGGTGCTGTCGGCTTTGCCTTTACCCATGATGTCTGGGCGCGCATCGTCGGTGATGTCGTTAGCCTTGATATCGCCGGTGATATTGCCGACGTTATCCACCAGTTTAGTGATAGTCACTTCAACCGCGCTGGTATCAATGGTGATATGCACGATAGCAGAAGCTTCACCGGTATTGCCGGCTTCGTCAGTCACGGTAGTGCTGAACTGATAGTCGCCGTCAGCCAGAGCCTCTGGGGTAAATGACCAGTCACCGTTGGCATCTGCTTTGACCGAACCCATCACATCATCACCGTTATAGATGATAACCATACCGTTGGCTTCCGCCTGACCGCTGAAGGTCGGGGTGTTGTCATCGGAGATATCGCCATCGTTCAGGGCGCCAGTAACGCCACCGACGTTGTCGATGATGCTCACATTAGCCTGATCTGGGGCAATGGTATCCACGGTAAAGTCAATCGGGTCAGACGGCTCGCTTTCGTTGCCGGCTTCGTCCTTCTCGATAATGGTAATGCTATGGTCGCCATCCGCCAGTTCGGTTTCCGGTGTCCATTCCCATTTACCGTCTTCATCCACAATCACTGAGCCGATAACGTCGTCACCGTCTTTGATGATGATGGTGTCGCCCGGTTCGCCGCCGCCGTTAAAGGTTGGGGTTGAATCGTCAGTTTTGCTGCCCGGCTCGATAGCGCCAGTGGTGTCGCCCACGTTATCGGTAGCAGTTGGGACTTCTGGTTTAGCTGGAGCGATGGTGTCGATAGTGAAATCAATCGGGTCAGACGGCTCGCTTTCGTTGCCGGCTTCGTCCTTCTCGATAATGGTAATGCTGTGATCGCCATCCGCCAGTTCGGTTTCCGGTGTCCACTCCCATTTACCGTCTTCATCCACAATCACCGAGCCAATAACGTCATCACCGTCTTTGATGATGATGGTGTCGCCCGGTTCGCCGCCGCCGTTAAAGGTTGGGGTTGAATCGTCAGTTTTGCTGCCTGGCTCGATAGCGCCGGTGGTGTCGCCTTGATTATCCGTCGCGGTTGGAACTTCCGGTTTAGCCGGTGCGACAGTATCCACGGTAAAGGTGAAGGCGTCGGTTGGCGCGCTCACGTTACCGGTTTTATCGGTGGCCGTTGCGGTGATGCTGTGCGCACCTTCGCTCAGGTCAGTGGCTGGGGTGAAGCTCCAGTTGCCTTCGGCATCCACGGTGGTGGAGCCCAGTAAGGTTTCACCGTCGTACACATTGATGGTGCTGTCGGCTTTGCCTTTACCCATGATGTCTGGGCGCGCATCGTCGGTGATGTCGTTGGCCTTGATATCGCCGGTGATATTGCCGACGTTATCCACCAGTTTAGTGATAGTCACTTCAACCGCGCTGGTATCAATGGTGATATGCACGATAGCAGAAGCTTCACCGGTATTGCCGGCTTCGTCAGTCACGGTAGTGCTGAACTGATAGTCGCCGTCAGCCAGAGCCTCTGGGGTAAATGACCAGTCACCGTTGGCATCTGCTTTGACCGAACCCATCACATCATCACCGTTATAGATGATAACCATACCGTTGGCTTCCGCCTGACCGCTGAAGGTCGGGGTGTTGTCATCGGAGATATCGCCATCGTTCAGGGCGCCAGTAACGCCACCGACGTTGTCGATGATGCTCACATTAGCCTGATCTGGGGCAATGGTATCCACGGTAAAGTCAATCGGGTCAGACGGCTCGCTTTCGTTGCCGGCTTCGTCCTTCTCGATAATGGTAATGCTGTGGTCGCCATCCGCCAGTTCGGTTTCCGGTGTCCATTCCCATTTACCGTCTTCATCCACAATCACTGAGCCAATAACGTCATCACCGTCTTTGATGATGATGGTGTCACCGGCTTCGCCTTCGCCGTTAAAGGTCGGAGTGGTGTCGTCAGTTTTGCTGCCCGGCTCGATAGCACCGGTGGTGTCGCCTTGGTTATCCGTCGCGGTTGGAACCTCTGGTTTAGCTGGAGCGACAGTATCGATAGTAAATTCGATAGGGTCAGACGGCTCGCTTTCGTTGCCGGCTTCGTCCTTCTCGATAATGGTAATGCTGTGATCGCCATCCGCCAGTTCGGTTTCCGGTGTCCATTCCCATTTACCGTCTTCATCCACAATCACTGAGCCAATAACGTCATCACCGTCTTTGATGATGATGGTGTCACCCGGTTCGCCGCCACCGTTAAAGGTCGGGGTTGAATCGTCAGTTTTGCTGCCCGGCTCGATAGCGCCGGTGGTGTCGCCTTGGTTATCGGTGGCAGTTGGGACTTCTGGTTTAGCCGGTGCGACAGTATCGATAGTGAAATCAATCGGGTCAGACGGCTCGCTTTCGTTGCCGGCTTCGTCTTTCTCGATAATGGTAATGCTGTGATCGCCATCCGCCAGTTCGGTTTCTGGTGTCCATTCCCACGTGCCGTCTTCGTTAACTACGGTTGAACCGATAACGTCATCACCGTCTTTGATGATGATGGTGTCACCCGGTTCGCCGCCGCCGTTAAAGGTTGGGGTTGAATCGTCGGTTTTGCTACCCGGTTCGATAGCGCCGGTGGTGTCGCCTTGGTTATCCGTCGCGGTTGGAACCTCTGGTTTAGCTGGAGCGACAGTATCGATAGTAAATTCGATAGGGTCAGACGGCTCGCTTTCGTTGCCGGCTTCGTCTTTCTCGATAATGGTAATGCTGTGGTCGCCATCCGCCAGTTCAGTTTCCGGTGTCCATTCCCATTTACCGTCTTCATCCACAATCACTGAGCCGATAACGTCGTCACCGTCTTTGATGATGATGGTGTCGCCCGGTTCGCCGCCGCCGTTAAAGGTTGGGGTTGAATCGTCAGTTTTGCTGCCCGGTTCGATAGCGCCGGTGGTGTCGCCTTGGTTATCCGTCGCGGTTGGGACTTCTGGTTTAGCCGGAGCGATGGTGTCGATAGTAAAGTCGATAGGGTCAGATGGCTCGCTTTCGTTGCCGGCTTCGTCCTTCTCGATAATGGTAATGCTGTGGTCGCCATCCGCCAGTTCGGTTTCCGGTGTCCACTCCCATTTACCGTCTTCATCCACAATCACCGAGCCAATAACGTCATCACCGTCTTTGATGATGATGGTGTCGCCCGGTTCGCCGCCGCCGTTAAAGGTCGGGGTTGAATCGTCAGTTTTGCTGCCCGGTTCGATAGCGCCAGTGGTGTCGCCTTGGTTATCTGTCGCGGTTGGAACCTCTGGTTTAGCTGGAGCGACAGTATCGATAGTGAAATCAATCGGGTCAGACGGCTCGCTTTCGTTGCCGGCTTCGTCCTTCTCGATAATGGTAATGCTGTGGTCGCCATCTGCCAGTTCGGTTTCCGGTGTCCATTCCCACGTGCCGTCTTCGTTAACTACGGTTGAACCGATAACGTCATCACCGTCTTTGATGATGATGGTGTCACCCGGTTCGCCGCCACCGTTAAAGGTTGGGGTTGAATCGTCAGTTTTGCTACCCGGTTCGATAGCGCCGGTGGTGTCGCCTTGGTTATCGGTGGCAGTTGGGACTTCTGGTTTAGCTGGAGCGATGGTGTCGATAGTAAAGTCGATAGGGTCAGACGGCTCGCTTTCGTTGCCGGCTTCGTCCTTCTCGATAATGGTAATGCTGTGGTCGCCATCTGCCAGTTCGGTTTCTGGTGTCCATTCCCATTTACCGTCTTCATCCACAATCACTGAGCCAATAACGTCGTCACCGTCTTTGATGATGATGGTGTCGCCCGGTTCACCGCCGCCGTTAAAGGTTGGGGTTGAATCGTCGGTTTTGCTGCCCGGTTCGATAGCGCCAGTGGTGTCGCCCACGTTATCGGTAGCAGTTGGGACTTCCGGTTTAGCTGGAGCGATGGTGTCGATAGTGAAATCAATCGGGTCAGACGGCTCGCTTTCGTTGCCGGCTTCGTCTTTCTCGATAATGGTAATGCTGTGGTCGCCATCTGCCAGTTCGGTTTCTGGTGTCCATTCCCACGTGCCGTCTTCGTTAACGACGGTTGAACCGATAACGTCATCACCGTCTTTGATGATGATGGTGTCACCCGGTTCGCCGCCGCCGTTAAAGGTCGGGGTTGAATCGTCAGTTTTGCTGCCCGGTTCGATAGCGCCAGTGGTGTCGCCTTGGTTATCGGTGGCAGTTGGGACTTCTGGTTTAGCTGGAGCGACAGTATCGATAGTAAAGTCAATCGGGTCAGACGG
This sequence comes from Limnobaculum parvum, assembly GCF_003096015.2. Taxonomy (NCBI): domain Bacteria; kingdom Pseudomonadati; phylum Pseudomonadota; class Gammaproteobacteria; order Enterobacterales; family Budviciaceae; genus Limnobaculum; species Limnobaculum parvum. Next base: position 3,800,819 of record NZ_CP029185.2, read on the forward strand.
CTCGCTTTCGTTGCCGGCTTCGTCCTTCTCGATAATGGTAATGCTGTGGTCGCCATCCGCCAGTTCGGTTTCCGGTGTCCACTCCCATTTACCGTCTTCATCCACAATCACCGAGCCAATAACGTCATCACCGTCTTTGATGATGATGGTGTCGCCTGGTTCGCCGCCGCCGTTAAAGGTCGGGGTTGAATCGTCAGTTTTGCTGCCCGGTTCGATAGCGCCAGTGGTGTCGCCTTGGTTATCTGTCGCGGTTGGAACCTCTGGTTTAGCTGGAGCGACAGTATCGATAGTGAAATCAATCGGGTCAGACGGCTCGCTTTCGTTGCCGGCTTCGTCCTTCTCGATAATGGTAATGCTGTGGTCGCCATCTGCCAGTTCGGTTTCCGGTGTCCATTCCCATTTGCCGTCTTCATCCACAATCACTGAGCCAATAACGTCATCACCGTCTTTAATGATGATGGTGTCACCCGGTTCGCCGCCGCCGTTAAAGGTTGGGGTTGAATCGTCAGTTTTGCTGCCCGGCTCGATGGCACCAGTGGTGTCGCCTTGGTTATCCGTCGCGGATGGAACCTCTGGTTTAGCTGGAGCGACAGTATCGATAGTAAAGTCGATAGGGTCAGATGGCTCGCTTTCGTTGCCGGCTTCGTCCTTCTCGATAATGGTAATGCTGTGATCGCCATCCGCCAGTTCGGTTTCCGGTGTCCATTCCCATTTACCGTCTTCATCCACAATCACTGAGCCAATAACGTCATCACCGTCTTTAATGATGATGGTGTCGCCCGGTTCGCCGCCGCCGTTAAAGGTTGGGGTTGAATCGTCAGTTTTGCTGCCCGGCTCGATAGCGCCGGTGGTGTCGCCCACGTTATCGGTGGCAGTTGGGACTTCCGGTTTAGCCGGTGCGATGGTGTCGATAGTAAAGTCGATAGGGTCAGACGGCTCGCTTTCGTTGCCGGCTTCGTCTTTCTCGATAATGGTAATGCTGTGGTCGCCATCCGCCAGTTCAGTTTCCGGTGTCCATTCCCACGTGCCGTCTTCGTTAACCACGGTTGAACCGATAACGTCATCACCGTCTTTAATGATGATGGTGTCGCCTGGTTCGCCGCCGCCGTTAAAGGTCGGAGTGGCGTCGTCGGTTTTGCTGCCCGGCTCGATAGCGCCAGTGGTGTCGCCTTGATTATCCGTCGCGGTTGGAACTTCTGGTTTAGCCGGAGCGATGGTGTCGATAGTAAAGTCAATCGGGTCAGACGGCTCGCTTTCGTTGCCGGCTTCGTCTTTCTCGATAATGGTAATGCTGTGGTCGCCATCCGCCAGTTCAGTTTCCGGTGTCCATTCCCACGTGCCGTCTTCGTTAACCACGGTTGAACCGATAACGTCATCACCGTCTTTGATGATGATGGTGTCGCCCGGTTCGCCGCCGCCGTTAAAGGTTGGGGTTGAATCATCAGTTTTGCTGCCTGGCTCGATAGCGCCGGTGGTGTCGCCTTGATTATCCGTCGCGGTTGGAACTTCTGGTTTAGCCGGAGCGATGGTGTCGATAGTAAAGTCAATCGGGTCAGACGGCTCGCTTTCGTTGCCGGCTTCGTCTTTCTCGATAATGGTAATGCTGTGGTCGCCATCCGCCAGTTCAGTTTCCGGTGTCCATTCCCACGTGCCGTCTTCGTTAACGACGGTTGAACCGATAACGTCATCACCGTCTTTAATGATGATGGTGTCACCGGCTTCGCCTTCGCCGTTAAAGGTTGGGGTTGAATCGTCAGTTTTGCTGCCCGGCTCGATAGCACCGGTGGTGTCGCCTTGGTTATCGGTGGCAGTTGGGACTTCTGGTTTAGCTGGAGCGACAGTATCGATAGTAAAGTCAATCGGGTCAGACGGCTCGCTTTCGTTGCCGGCTTCGTCCTTCTCGATAATGGTAATGCTGTGGTCGCCATCTGCCAGTTCGGTTTCCGGTGTCCATTCCCACGTGCCGTCTTCGTTAACCACGGTTGAACCGATAACGTCATCACCGTCTTTAATGATGATGGTGTCGCCCGGTTCGCCGCCACCGTTAAAGGTCGGAGTTGAATCGTCAGTTTTGCTGCCCGGCTCGATAGCGCCAGTGGTGTCGCCTTGGTTATCGGTGGCAGTTGGGACTTCTGGTTTAGCTGGAGCGATGGTGTCGATAGTGAAATCAATCGGGTCAGACGGCTCGCTTTCGTTGCCGGCTTCGTCTTTCTCGATAATGGTAATGCTGTGGTCGCCATCCGCCAGTTCGGTTTCCGGTGTCCATTCCCATTTGCCGTCTTCATCCACAATCACTGAGCCAATAACGTCGTCACCGTCTTTAATGATGATGGTGTCGCCCGGTTCGCCGCCGCCGTTAAAGGTTGGGGTTGAATCGTCAGTTTTGCTACCTGGCTCGATAGCACCGGTGGTGTCGCCGTGGTTATCAGTGGCTGCTGGAACGTCTGGTTTAGCCGGTGCGATGGTGTCGACATCAATCACAACCGGAACGTAAGTATCAACATTAAAGTCAAATGTTGGTGAAATAGGGCTAACATTACCCGCTTTATCTGTTTCAGTGATGGTCAGTTGATAATGGCCATCGGCTAAATTCGTTTCTGGTGTCCAGCTCCAGTGTCCGTTACTGTCGATAACAGCGTTACCCGCTTTCTCACCATTAATGAAAATGGTGATGGTATTACCAGGTTCGCCAGTACCCGTGATTTCAGGGCGAGCATCATCCGTTGTTGCGCCGTTAGCAATTGGGCCTTGAATAGCGCCAACATCATCAATGATATCGCCAAACAGTGGTCTTAATGGGGCAATGGTATCAACGATAAATGAGAAATCATCAGATGGGGCACTGGTTGAACCCGATGGTTCGGTCTGAGTAACGGTAATTTTGTGATCGCCATCTTTTAACCCAGTTTCTGGTTTAAAGTTCCAAGTACCGTCAGCGTTTACAACCGCAGTACCGATAGCAATACCATTATCGTAAATGGTGATGGTATTACCTGCTTCACCGGTACCATAAATGATTGGATTTTTTTCGTCAGTAGAAGAACCGTAACTGATAGGGCCCGTGATCGTACCGGTCATATCTGTTGCGCCATTTAAGGTTGGTATTGCAGCAACTTTAGGTTCAACAACGGGCTCTGGAGTAACAACTGGAGTAGATGAATCTTTACCATGATGCTTGTTATGATTGTAAATCGCACCACCAGCAATCCCTGCTACGGCAGCGCCGAGGAACCATGGCCATAAGGCCATCAAGCTGTCATCATCATCAGTTTCTGTATTGGCAAACAGATAAGAACCATCGCCCAGCGATGTGCCGGCTAGCGCAGCAGGTGCTAGGTTTCCATCTTCAAGCGAATAACCTTCAGCAGAACCATCCGTTACCATATAGGCATACAGTTGACCGTCTTCAGCCATACCCAGTAAGGCTTGGTCGTTGCCTGTAGCATAGTAATCTTCAATAACAATGGCTGGGTTTGAATCACCTTCAAGAATTATATTTAGGTTATCACCATTACGCTGGAGCGTTATGTTCTCTGGTGCAAAGTTATCATCTTCATTTTTCAGAACATATTTACTTCCTGGCTGAATTTTTATCTTGATTGTTTTTTGGGCATTAAGAGAAATAACTTGAGAGGTAGTGTTTCCTGAATTTACTAATAAACTGGCGTTCTTACTCATATGGATAGCTCCGTTAGATAGTGTTTATTTACCCGAAATTAGCGTTTATCTAAGAGTGATGCGTTGTTATCATCTTTTAGATAGAACAGGTGCGGACAACATGTTTTTGTCGCACTATTTATCCGGTGTGTGTTGATATAATAATTGTGTTGTTTTATATTTTCTCTGTCCGATAATGGATGGGTGTGTTTTGAATGGGTTTTTATTCTGTTTTAATATTCTAATTGTGTTGTTTTTATAAATATAAATTATTAATTTTCCATATAACTATAAATTGATTTAATTAATTTATTGATTTTAATTTATTGATTTTATTGTAATTTAATTGTTTATTTTTAATTTAATGAAAATTAAATTTAGTTTTTAATATATGATTAATATTTATTGTTTATATTAATTATGTGTTGGTGTTGTTATCGAGATATACTTGGTGTCTTTTAAAGGATATGTGTTTATTCATGTTGGTGAATAAGTTAATTGGATGTGATTAAACCTGTCTAATATTGGATGGTATATGAAAAATTTATAAAGTTTTGGGGAGATAAATAAGATTTGGTGGTTAATTTACAATGGGGTTAACTGGCTGTAATAATTGATAGCTTAGATAGCTATCGGGATTGATGCTGGTAAGATAAATTGTTCAGTCAGAAAGCCGGTGGGCTTCCTGACATGGCTTTATGAATAATCCAGCTAATGAGTCTGAATGGTTGGTGCAGGCGGTTTTTCTGCTTCATCGAAGACAGCATGACTGTCTTCGACCGGTGATTACTCCTCATATCCATGGAAACTCGAAATAGTCATGGAGACATCGTTTTTTACATCGTTACCCGGTTCCAGATGATAAGAAATGGATTCGCCATCGGAAGGTACTATACGCATATTGCACAGGCGAAAAGCATCGGACTTATTGGTCTGAATAATTTTTCCTGCTGAAAATTTAGGCATTTTTTCATCAGGATGTCGCTCTTTATGATGTTTTCTTAGCGCGTTTAAAACGCGCTGAACAATTATTGGGTGATCGCAATTTGCTGCAACTACTGGCTCTGGCTCTGCGGGCTGCTCAGCTCGGGTTGATGGTGTTGCTGAAGCTGGGGGGATATCTGCTACCGGCAATGGGGCAAGAGATTCAGATCGCTGCGGTGCGGAGGCGGGTTTATCTGTCTTACCGCATTTATTTACCCAGCTAATGATCATCATAAATATAATAAAAGGTAGGAGTTTACCCTTTATAAATCCGCTCTTTTTCTTTGGCTGGCTGATTGACCTTTCTGGCGGTTGCTGAACCACTGCGGGTTCATTAGCTTCTCGTTGAATAGAACGTTGGGCGGCTGAATGGTCAGCTTGTTCTTGCGCTATTCCTTGTTCTACCAGCCATAAAAAAAGATGGTAAGAGGTATTAAATTTGAGGGTATTGCGGCTCAAAAGCAGTGAACGGGCGTCAGCAAACTGTTGGTCATTAATAAAGTTAGTATTGTGGAGCTGGGTCAATAAATCGATATGTTGTTGCTGGGGGCTAATGCGATTCTCTGGCTGAGTGACTCTGGCCGATGGATTTGTTGATAGCGGTGTCGCTTCAGAAGCGCTCTCTATCGGTGGTGTACCAATAATTTTGTTATTCAATAACCAGGTAATGGCGCTGGATTGACTGTCAAAGCTGCTGGTCGTTCCGGACAGCAGGCAGGCGATAGCCTTTCGTCTTTCCTGCTCGGTAATCACGTTTTGATTGGTGAGATCTGCTAGTAGCGCGATTTGTTCATCGGTGGAGAGTGCCATAATTAAGCTGAATATTCCCTGTCTGTTTTCCTGATGGTTCGTTATAGCATTTTTAGGTTACTTGGGTGTAGTGAATCCCACTAACTCCGGTAATTTCATGGGACTAAGGGTACATTTTTCACTGTCTGCCAGCCAACTTTCAATATGCTGAACGGCTAAATTAGTGCTGATGGCCCAGGCAATATCCTGATGTTGGCTGGTAAGGCAAAACAGCTCGGGTTGAAAGTCTGCAAATAGCGTTTTTTGCTGCGGCATAACCTGAATTTGCTTCATTTGCCAGACGCCCTTGGCTGAGAGTTTTAGTACTGACTCTCTCAGAGTCCAGAGTTGCCAAAAACCGTTGGTTTGTTCTGACGCCGGTAAATTGGTCAGCCACTGATATTCATCATCACTGAAGCTGTATTGTGCTAACTCCATCAGCTTTCTTCTAGGGCGGATATGTTCCACATCCAATCCAATTCGACCCCTTTGCGCCAGCGCCACCATAATGTATTCACCGCTATGACTGATATTAAAATCAGGCAATGCAGTATCAGTAAAAACAGGACGCCCATTGTCAGAAGTAACGATATCAGGGAGTTCGGAGCAGCCCAACTGATGGAACATCAACTCAGCTAACAGCCAACGGCCAGAAATAAATTGCTGACGACGTTTAGGATTAAACTGTTCCCCCTGCCGCTGTATCGATATGGGAAGCCGCGACTGGTGGGCCGGCAGCCATTCTTCATTCGGTAGGCGCAGCGTTGCGATGGTAATGTTGGCGGGGGTTAGGCTCATAACATTATGACCAGCGTTTGATAATCAGTGAGGTATTGATGCCACCAAACGCAAAGTTATTGGATTGAATATATTGGGTATCAATATATCGACCATCATCAACGATATAATCTAATTTACCGCACTTTGGGTCAGGGGTTACCAGATTAATCGTAGGTGAAAACCATCCTTCCTGCATCATCTCAATAGATAGCCAGGCTTCAAGGGCCCCACAGGCTCCTAGGGTGTGGCCAAAATAGCTTTTCAGTGAAGATATGGGTGTGCGATTACCAAAAATAGCTTCTGTTGCCAGACTTTCTGCAATATCACCACGCTCGGTTGCGGTACCGTGTGCAGAAATATAACCAATATCATCTGACGACAAGTTGGCAGATTTTAATGCTTGTTCGATGCAAATTTTCATGGTTTCTTTGCGCGGTTGCGTAATATGGGATGCATCGCAATTGGTGGCAAAGCCGACAATTTCACCATATATTTTTGCTCCGCGTGCCAGAGCGTGTTCCATCTCTTCTAAAATCAGAGTGCCTGCACCTTCACCAATCACCAGACCATCACGTTGAGTATCGAAAGGGCGCGGTGACAGTTTAGGGCTATCATTCATCTGGCTGGTAGCAAACAGAGTATCAAAAACCACTGCTTCTGAAGGGCATAGCTCTTCAGCACCACCGGCTACCATAACAGTTTGATAACCATGACGAATGGCTTCATAAGCGTAGCCAATGGCCTGACTGCCAGAAGTACAGGCGCTGGAGGTTGGGATCACCCGCCCGCGTAAACCGAAAAATAGGCCGGTATTCACTGCCGCAGTATGGGGCATCATTTGTACGTAAGTTGTGGCAGTAATGCTGTAAACATTTTTGTCGTTGAGCATGGTTCCAAACTCACCAACTTGCTTGGTGCTGCCGGTTGAGGAACCATAAGCAATGCCCGTATCGCCATTATTCAGTACTTCATGGCCCAATAAACCAGACTGTTCCAACGCCATTTCAGTTGCCCGGGTGGCTAAAAGAGAAACTCTTCCCATTGAGCGGATTTTTTTACGAGTGTAGTGCTCAGGTAGTGTGAAGTTATTAATTGGTGCGCCAAGCAGCGTGTTCAGCCCCTCAAACTCTTGCCATTCTGGCATAAATTGCACGGCATTTTTTTTCTGTTTCAAATGATGGGAGATGGTCTGCCAGTCATTACCTAATGCCGTTACGCCGCCCATACCTGTGATGACAACTCTGCGCGTCATATCATACCTCCATTTATTGATATCACCTGACGCGTCACATAAGCCGCAATGTCAGACATTAAATAGCTGGCCAGCCCGGCCACTTCGTCACTGTTTCCCATGCGCTTGAGGGGGATCATTCGCATTGCCTCATCAAGAGCAGCCTGTTCCATATCAAGAATACCGGTATCAATTAGCCCCGGAGCAATACAGTTAACGGTGATTTTTCGTTTTGCCAATTCCAGAGCTAGTGCTTTGGTGGCACCAATAATACCTGCTTTGGCGGCACTGTAGTTTACCTGACCGCGATTTCCCGTAATTCCTGAAACAGAGGAGAGGGTAATAATGCGCCCACCTCGGCGTAAACCAATCATTGGCATAACGCAGGGATGAATTACGTTGTAGAAGCTATCCAGATTAGTATGGATTACGCCATCCCAGTCGCTCTCCGTTAACGCAGGGAAAGCGCCGTCCCGAATGATACCGGCATTATTCACCACGCCATAATAAGCGCCGTATTGTTCAATATCTTGTTCAATTAATTGACGGCATTCTTCGCGGTTACTGATATCAAAACAGATTAAACGACCACAACCACCCACAGAGGTGATTTGTTGTAGTGTTTGCTCTGCGCCAGTTTTATCACTCAGGTAGTGAACCACAATAGTGAATCCATCCTGTGCCAGACGGCAGGCAATAGCTTGCCCAATTCCTTTACTTGCGCCGGTGACTAAAACAGAACGCGTCATGCTGTTGGTTCCTCAGAAGTAGGAGGTTGTATGAGCCGTGCTAATTCCAGCTCGTCAGGTTGATAGACATTAAGTCTGGCCTGAATTATCTGTTCGCCATCAATTTCCAGATGGCAGTCAAAGCTGGCCAGTTTGTCATCTTGTAATTGCAGGGCGACGGATACACGCAATATGCTGTTGTATGGATACTCATGAAGCGTTGATTTAAGCCCCCGAGCACCGAGCAGCATACCTAATCGTGGTGTTTCGCTCTTTTTTATTCCGTGCCATCCGCGCCAAACCCCTATGGCTTGCGCCATTATTTCAATAGCAAACCAAGCTGGTAGAGCTTTACGTTCATTCAGAAACGGAGCAAGTATACCTTCGGTGCTGATTTTTACTTCACAAATAGCACTGTCATTATCAACGGCACAAACCTTCTCTAGAAACACCATCGGTGATTCATGGGGTAGATAATATGTCGCAGGCTGAAAGTCCATCATCCAACATCTCCCAACAGTACACAGGCGTTATTTCCGCCAAAAGCAAATGAGTTTGAAATAATTGTTTTATTGGTTATTTTTTGCGGTGAGGTCATCAAATTAATATCGGCAAGCGTTCTATCTTTTACTGACATTGAAAAGTCCTGAATGGGTAAATTGAGATCCTGCGTCAAAATTAACCAACTGAGGATCGCCTCGGTAATGCCTGCCGCACCGAGTGTGTGCCCGGTAAGATGTTTTGTTGAGCTACAGGGGGTGGTATGACCAAAAAGCCGGTTGATGGCTTTACTTTCTGCGGCATCATTTAGAGGAGTCGCTGTGCCGTGCAGATTAATATACCCGATTTGGTCAGGGGTCATTCCTGCCTGAGTCAGTGCCATTTTCATCGCTTTTTCAGCCCCCACACCTTCAGGATGAGGCGCAGACATATGCCAAGCATCTGATGACTCGCCCATGCCTAAAAGCGCAATCTGGCCTGGTTGACGGGTTAGTAGGACTAATCCGGCACTCTCACCAATATTGATACCGTTTCGCCCTTCCGCGAACGGTTGGCAGAGCTGGCTGGATATGGACTCCAGACTGTTAAAGCCGTTAATTGCCATCCGACACAGGCTATCAGCCCCACCAACCAGTGCAGCATCGGCCAGTCCGGCTTTAATTAATCGATAGCCGCTGATAATGGCGCGAACGCTGGAGGAGCAGGCGGTAGAAATCGTATAGGCTGGGCCATTCAACTTCAGTAAGGCCGCCAGAAATTGAGCCGGATCCCCTAACTCTTGTTGCTGATAGTAATAGCTATCGGGAAGTTCCCCGGTAGCAAGCTGGTGAGCAATGGCTAACTCACCTTCATGTATACCGGAGGTACTGGTTCCCATCACAACGGCGATACGCGCCGATCCAAATTGGCGAATAGTGGCATCCAACTGCGGGCGGATTTGTTCAAGGGCGGCCATCAGCAGGCGATTGTTTCTGGAGTTATGCTGAGCAAGTTCTACAGGAACTTCTGGTAATGGCGCACAAACCTCACCAATCCAGGTGGGTTTCTGGTTCAATAACCAGTCAGTAGAAGGCTTAAGCCCGGATTTTCCCTGAGCCAGATTCTCGCTGATTTGTTCCAGCGAATGGCCTAATGCGTTAGTCATCCCGGCGGCAGAAAAATAGATCATGACGAGGTATCCACGTTTTGAATGCTGATCTGATAGCCAAAATGGTGCTGAGTAATCAGGACGGGTTCACGCCGGTTATTGCCTGACTGATACTGAATTTCGCTGATGACATTACCTTTGTTATCCGTGAGTATTCGCTTGTCCTGCTGGTCGCTTAACTGCCATCCTTCAGGCAAATGCGCCTGCCAGTCGGCTATTGGCCAATAGCTCAACATAATATCGGCTAATACTTGTTCCGCAGGAGGAAGCTGAGGTAGGGCAATGGACTGTTCGGTATGAATACCTGTTGCATCGTAAGTCAGTTTAAATAACCGAATACCCACCGGGGACAATGCTGCCAGAGTGATCTTTTCATGGTCAGCATCCAGTAATACCAGCATCGATTGGGATTTATCCTCAATCGTAGCGGTCAGTAGTTGCTGATAGTGCAGCGGAGAAGCCAGCGTTGGCGCAGGTAGCGTGACTTTGGTACCGCGTTTTAGCCAGGCTTGAGGGTGGCTCTGATCCTGACTAAGCGAACAGCCGCTTAGCAACAGTATTAAGAAAGCGCTAATCAACCCTGTTGTTATTTTCATGATATTTTCTCGGGGGTAGTACGTTCTGGCAACGCCAGTGGTGAAAGAATAAATGCGGCAAAGATCCCGCCACTGAGTACCAGACCAAAACCTGAAATAGCTTGAGTACCACTGGCTGCCAGCAAGCCAAAACTTAACTCGGTGGTTAACGCCGCGAGTAAAATAGAGAGCATGGAGGTGGACGGTGTTCCCGCTGGATTACTGAAAAACAGCGTGTAATCAATGCCGATACCCAGCACCAGAATCAAGGCTAATAAAGAGAATAGATTGAGCGATTGCCCACTCAGGCTAAGCACTGATAAAGCAACGCCTAGCGATAATATGGTTGGGATAATACAACGTAAACCTTGTTTGATGCCGAAACGCCATAAAAACAACACACCAATAATCAGAACTGAGATGCCGAGCAATGTGGTCAGATGTTGGCGATAAACAGAAAACAGCGTAGAGAACTCCGTGTGCTTATCCACCCAATGTGTTCCACTGTGGCTGTTTGCCATTTGTTTTAATGCCACAGGGTTGGTAACACCCTCTACCGGAACCAGAACTGCAGATTGGCCATTATCCAGACTGAGCCATAACAGTTGCCAACCCTCACTGGCTACGCTATTAAGCCAATTCTGAGGTTTAACCGTTGGTTGCTCAAACGATGGCAACGTTGTGTTAATACCCGCTTGCTGTAATCGATGGATGATTTCCGGTGCCTGCTGTTTTATTAACGCGATATTTTTTTGCTGCTGCTGTTCTGATGGGAAAGGAAGGAATCGGTACCCGTTGAGCCAGCCGGACTGCTTTGCCGTATTCAGAGCACTTTCTAATGATTCCAGCCGTTGTAACGTTTGTTCCGGTGATTCGCCATAAACCATAAGCCACTTTTGATCGCTGTGCTGTCCGGTTAGCGCGGCAATCTGGCGATCTTGCTGCTGAAATTCAGGAGGAAGGGTTTGCAGTTTACGAATATCGTCATCGGTTTTTAGCTGAATAAAACCAGCTACGCTAATCAATAAAGCGATCAGAGGTATACCAATACGGAAGGCCTTTCCGTTTTGCCAATAGAAAAGCCAACGGTGAATAAAGCCAAGACGCAGCGTTTTGCGAACCGGAAGGCGGCGAGAAAGCCACGGATACCAGCAGATGACGGTTAAAAATGCTCCAGTGAGTCCGGCGGCGGCAAAAATAGCCAATTGCTGCAAACCGGGGAAGGGTGCGATAAATAGCAAGAGGTAAGCAATCGAGCTAGAAATTACCGCCAGTAATAGCGCAGGGAAGAGCTTCTTCATGCTGACCAGCGCAGACTCATCTTCACCATGTACCATACGCTCGGTTAAATAATGCAGCGCATAGTCAATAGAAATCCCCACCACGCTGGTACTCATCACCAACGTCATAACGTGGACTTCGCCAAACAGAATAAATACCGCCACGCTTCCGCTAATGGCACCAATAGTGAGAGATAACAGCGTAAGCCACAGTGGTTTTAGCGAGCGAAAAACCAACAGAATGAGAATGATAATGCCTAAACCAGAGACGCTGCCAATGGTGGACATATCTTGTTGAGCCTGTTGGCTGGCATAGTCGCTATAAAACAGGGTTCCTCGCTGTAAAACTTGAGTGCCTGGCCATTTTTGCGCCACCAGCTGTTTTAGCTGGTCCAGCTTTTTAACGGTCTGGCGAGCGCTTTGGATATCATAAGATGAAGTGTTCAGTTCACCGTGTAGCAAATACCAGGTTCTACCCTGTGGGTCTTTGCTGGTTAGCCAACCGTTATTCAGCTGTAGCGTTCGGTTATTTTGTTGCTGAGTTATCTGGGCTGAACGCATGGTTAGCAGTGGATCGTTATTCAGCTCTTTGGCGCTAATACCGGAAAACGGCGAATAAATCTGGCTTAAAATCCAGTCGGATTGGGCGGAAGCATCGCCAGCCAGACGCTGTTGGGTTGCGCTATCTAACAAGGCGTAACGATTATCAAAAAAGAACTTTCCCCACTGCTGCTGGTGGTCTGCACTCATCTGGCCCGATGTATTACTGAAGGCTGCCATCTGTTTTAGCTGCTGTTGCCACCAAAGGACCGGCGCTTGATCGTCGGGCTGAGGCGGGCTGATTAACCAGACTAATTGACGATCCAAACGTTGGTTAAATCCCTCTTCCAGCGCAGGGGGAACATTTTCAATGTGCTCTTTAGGCAGCAGGGCCATAACGCTGCTGTTCAGGTGACTATTGGGTAACACCACCATTAGCGCGATCAGCAATGCAATAACACCCAGTACCCAGGCGTATGCAATTCGGCGATGTACCTCAGGACGAAAAATGGTGTTTTTCATCTGGAGTCAGTGCTGTGGGGGTGGTGGTTTGGTCAAAGAATCGAATATGAGTGCTGTCGTCTTGCATATCATTAATTTGAATCTCATTCAGAAACTCAGAGCCGTTCAGGGTGATTTGGCGAAATAATTTGTCGAGCGGTGTCGTGGTGGGCTGCAAGATTAACTGCCAATTGCCTTTACCAAGATAGCTAAACTGCAAGTTAAAGTTCTGCTCTAGCGCTTTACGGTCCGCGTGGAAAAGAGCGGTCAAGATCGAGTTAAAACGAAACATCTGCGGGTTGTTGTCGGCAGTAATCACCTGAGGTGGTTGCCCAGCCATGCGCTGTTCCATCCTAGTTTCGTTCATCATGAGTATTAGTGGAAACGGTTTGGTTTGATTCCAGATTAAACCATGGGCTTTTGCAATCAGGACGTTACCGTTGGATTTCAGCGGTTGAGACATGCCGCTGATGGTGCGCTGCTGTTCGAACTGGGCTCGCAAAACGGGTTGATGGCTGAAACGTTGCTGTAAGTCATCAAGTGTTACCGCTGACGCTGTCTGACTTAGCAGCAGGAAGGCGCTGGTAATGAATGAAGCGAATAACCAGAAAAAATGTTTCATGGCTGAACACCTAATTTATCAAACAGTACAGAAGGGCTGACGAAACACATTTCGCCATTCTGTTCATTGACCGCAACTTGAATGGTGTAACCCTTCGTCAATTTTTTACCGCTGGCGGCATCAACAATGATGTAGTCAATACGCAGGCGGTTTTCATATTCTGTCAGGTGAGCGTTGACGCGGATTTTCTGTTCAAAGCAGGCCGGAGCAATGTATTTGACTCGTGTATCGATAACGGGCCAGACATAGCCAGAATCGCGCATTTGCTGATAGCCATAATCAAACTGTTTTAGTAAGGCTTCCCGCGCCACTTCGAAATAGCGAAAGTAGTTACCGTGCCAGACTACATGCATGGAATCTACATCGTGAAATGGCACTGTCAGTTCAATATCGATGGATAAACGGGGATCGGAATTAAGATTCATGATTATAGCCTGACTCTTTTTTTGGCGCGTTCAACTGCCAGAATTGGTAAAAGTTAAACCAGTCTAATGGTGATATCAGACTGTAGTGTTCCAAGCGTTTCGCATAGCGCTCGACGGTCTGTTGAATGGCTTGTTGGCGGTTTTCTCTCGGCAGAATTAATGGGTCAGCAAATTTCTCAAAATGGATAGAGAACTGCCCGTTAGGCTTCAGGCCAAACATTAAGTATACCGGGCAGCGCAGTACAGAAGCTAAAATAAAAGGCCCCTGAGGAAACGGTGCGGGTTTCCCTAAAAATTCGGCCCAGACAATGTGCTGCTCGCTTTTTCGGTGATATTGGCTGACGGGAGTTCGGTCTCCTACAATGGCGACCCACTCTCCGGCATCCAGCTTTTGTTTTAGTAAAATGGCAACCTCGGGTCCCCAATGACTAACCTGAATCAGATTGATATTGGAAGTGGGATTGATCTCCTGCATCACCTGATTGAAACGCTCAGCGTGCTGAGTGAAGACCAGCGCATTAATTTTTATATCAAAGGAGAGTTCTCCCAGCGCCCGACAAACCTCTAAATCGCCAAGGTGTGAACCAAGAATCAGTGTGCCCTGTTGGGTGGCTAATTGGTTTATGCATTCATTTTTGTCTGGGAAATCTACCTGCTCCAACTTAATGTCACCTAACCAACAGGCCAGTTTATCCAGCATGGCTTCGCCAAAACGCATAAAGTGGCGATAGCTGGTGAGGTTAGGCGGCAGGAAATGATTCTGCTGTGTGGCGTATTTTTTTAGCTGGTGCAGATAGTGTTCTGAAGCTTTGCGCTGCTGATTCCCTGTTAGCCAGTAAAAGCCAATAACCGGATACAGCAGTAGATTAAATGCCGGTCGGCCAAACAGGCGATACGTTTTTACCATCAGGCGGATGCCCCATAGCCCTTTACGTTCGCTGGTGTTTGACCAGTGAGTTTCTGGGGTGAAATGTCGCATTATTAGCGATGGCATTTTGGGTAACATCGAAAGAAATAGCCGGGTATGCATCCACGAAATTCGCAGGTTGTCGCGCCAGACATCAAAATGAGACAGGCCATCTTCGGGATAAATGACTTTGGTCGGAATAAAACGTGATTGGGTGCCTTGCCAGTAGAGACGTACCATGATTTCGGTATCAAAATCCATCCTCTGCCCAAGAGCCACTTTATCCGCAAGAGCCAGAACAATATCTACCGGGTAGGCACGAAAGCCGCACATGCTATCGCGAATAGACAGCGAGAGTGTTTCAATCCACACCCAAACGTGAGTAATGTAGCGAGAGTAAAGTCGGGACTTAGGCACGCTGTCATCGTAAATAGGCTGACCGGAAATCAACTGATCCGGGTACTGTTGTGCTTCAGCCAGCAGATGGGGAATATCTTCTAGATGATGTTGGCCGTCGGCATCGATTTGTATACCGTGACTGTATCCCTGACGATTTGCTTCCCTTAACGCGCTGAGTACTGCGCCTCCTTTTCCCTTGTTATTGGGGTGTCGAACCAGCGTTACCCAGCCATATTGTTGGCTGAGCCTGTCCAGTTCATCGGCGGTTTCTTTTTGGCTGCCATCATCCACAATAACGCAGTGCAGGTGAAAAGATTCAAGCTGCTGTAGGGTAGCGGCCATGGTTGTACCATGGTTATAGCAGGGAATGATCAGACAGGGATTAAAGGTATCCCCCGATGGTTTTACTGGCATAAGTTAATCCTGCCGCTACTGGCAACTATTTCACCACAGCAATATTGGAAATTAAGCCGGGATTTTTTTTCATCCCAACTAAGGGTTAAGGTAATTTCTTCGCCGGGAAATAGCGGGCGTTGAAACTTCACCACTTCTATCGCACTAAATACGGGAGAATGCGGGAAAATCTCTGCGGCGTAATGTATCGCCCAATGAATTTGAGTCACGCCTGGCAATATTGACTGTTCAGGAAAATGACCTTTAAACCAGAGCAGTTCTGGCTGGAGTTTAAAATGGAGAGTGGCGCTTCCGTCGTCAGCGATTTGACGGGCGTTTTCCTGTGGCAACTTCATAAAAACAGTTCCTGTAATTCACTGTAGGCACGTTTGCCCTGAGTATTTAGCGGGATAGTTTTCACTATTCGCCAGCGTTTGGGCACGGCAACCGGCTCAAGCCATTCTCTTAATCGTTGGCGTAAATGGCGAGTCAGGACGATCTCGCCCTGTTGGTAATATTGTTCACCGGCTTCTGTTAGTACGATAATGGCGGCCAGAACTGTGCGGTTCCCCTGAGTCAGTGGAATAATCGCAGCATCACAGATTTCATTGAGTGAAAGCAGGCGTTGCTCCACACCGGTAAGTGAAAGGCGTTTCTCTTCAATCTTAATGATTTTATCTTTACGGCCTAACAGGTGAAATCCGTGGTCATCAATGCGGATGATATCGTAAATAGTACTGCCCGAATCATCTTCAAACAGCGGTGATGTGACATGGATGATATCGTCCTGAAGCTGGGCGATATCGATACCATCAAACGCTAACCAAGGTTGTTCTGGGTGTTGTTGGGTGCGATGGGCGATAACACCTGTCTCACTGGTGCCATAAATTTCCAGAGGTAAAACCCCCAAGCACTGTCGTACGCGTTGTGCTTCTTCTAGATCCAGCGGGCCTCCGGCGGAGACTATCATGGTGCACTTTAACGGAGACAGACTGCAATCCAATCGTTTTAGGTAGGCCGGGCTGGCGACTAATGTGAGTGGTATTGCGGTTAGCAGTTGTAGCTGCTCATGATACTCCGTTGTCAGCGCATTAAAGGGTAACCCTAAAGCAAGGGGTAAAAGAATACGGAAGGTTAAACCATAAAGGTGCTGATGGGAGACCGTTGCGGCCACCTGAGTATTTGCCAGCTGCTTTGCGCAATAGTGCGCTAGGATTTCGCTTTCCGCTTCCAGTAGCCTGACGGGTTTAGAAACGGCTTTCGGCTGTCCGGTTGAACCAGAGGTAAACAAAATAATTTTGGCTTGCGTTGGCCAATCGGGAAGATCGGAGTCGGAAAAAGATTCGTTTTGCTCCGGTGGTTCCGCTGATATCTGAATTGTCGGGCAAGTCATTTGTAACGGTAGATCGGTCAGTAACGCATCAAAAGAGCCCTGCTGTTGCTGTTCCTGCAATTGAGTTTGACGCAAATGCCCCGGAATAACAGGGGTTTTATTACTGTAAAGCAACGCTATCATAGCAGCAGAAAAAAGATAACTATCATTAAAGCAGATAGCCCAGCGCTTTTCAGGCGAGGTTTGTAACTGTTGAATTAGCGATGTAATCCGATGACGAAAGTCAGATAGCGTGAGCTGTTGATCGCCACGCCAGGCTATCTGCGTATTATTGGGGCGTTGAGTGTTTAGCGTATCTTGCAGGCGTAATGTTAGGCGTGACGCAGCATTTTTCTGATTATCCATTCTGCACTCATTAATAATCCCATTAAAACATAACTGATAGCGCCATTGTACAAGGTCCATAACTTGATATCGCCGTACAGACAGGTAAAGAGCGCTATGCTTCCATTCAATATGAAAAACAGACACCAAACCTGAGTCACTTTTTGCGTATAGCGTACGCCCTCAGGGGGTAAATCAGGCTCAGTTAACCGTGCCAATCGTTCGACAATAGTCGGTGGATTAAACAGCGAATGACCAAACAAAGCCAATAACAGAATGCTAACTACCACCGGATAATAAAGTAACCAGTGATTTTGTTTCAGAAGCCAACTGGCAAGGGCTAATGCGATACCTAATAACGCAAATGCTTTCATCAGCCAGGATAGCTGTCGAATTTTCCCTCTGGCCAGTATTAGACGACTGGCAAAAAGTATTATCAATGCAGGCGCTAATACTGATGACTCCCAATAAGTTAAACCAAAATAGACAGCAAACGGATAACCGATAACGGCCAGCGCTGTTATTCCCTGAATAACTATTGAGGGGGAAAGCCGGGATGGCTTGTCGCTATTCATCAGCAATGACGATAGAGGCTACTGGTTTTTCAGTAACTGGTCGATAGCATTAACCACATCTTCAACAGTACGAACTGATTTAAAAACTTCAGGGTTAATCTTTTTCCCCGTCATCTTTTGCAGATGCACGACCAGATCAACCGCGTCGATACTGTCCAGCTCTAGGTCTTCATACAGTTTGGTATCGAGTTTAATATCGTCAGCATCTAACTCAAAAAGCTTTACCATAATGGTTTGAATTTCATTAAAAATATGTTGTTTATCCATTAGTGTTTACCTTTAATTATTTGCCGTGTTGTGAGGCAATAAGCGCTGAAAGAGAGGCGATAGAATAAAAATGTTTGCGAGTATCTTCACTTTCAGCCGAAAGGACAACGCCATAGTGATTTTTAATGGCTAAACCTAACTCTAATGCATCAATTGAATCCAAACCGAGACCATCACCAAACAGAGGGGCATCCGTATCGATATCTTCCGGAGTCATTCCCTCTAAATTCAGGGAGTCAATGATAAGTTTTTTAATTTCTTGATTTAATACATCCATTATTTTTTCTCATTCGTTTTTATCGGCTCAGGGATGAGCTTCTGACTTAAAATTCGCGTCAAACGACGAGCGGCAATAGCTGGCGAAGCATCGCCCTCAGCAGCGTAATCCTTTGCGCTAATTTTTTCTTTCACTACGAGTTGAAACAAGGGTTTCATTTTTGGAATATTATACCACTTTCGCTGTTTCGTCAGCACTGGTTGGTCACAATGAATCGTGACTAACCGAATATTGGCATCGCATCGTACAGCGATATTGGCGGCACCTCGTTGCAAATGCATTGCTTTACCGGGAGTAGTTCGCGTTCCTTCAGGAAATATCAAAATCATCCCATTGTTATTTAATATTTCTTTGCATTGCGGTAATAAAATTTCTGACTCGGAGTTAGCAATATATCCGGCAGATTTAATCACGCCACAAACAAAAAAATTATTTAATAAAGACTGTTTAACAATGCAGTCACAGCGCGGCATGCAAGAGGCTAAAAAAACGTAGTCCAACAGGCTGGGATGGTTGGCGACAACAATACAACCCGCATCCTGTTTTAGTTTTTCAACGCCATAAAACTGGTAATCTAACACGCGAACAAAACGCATGAGCCAGATAAAAAGCTTAAAGCTATAGCGAATACTGCTTTGTGTCAGTTGGATACAGCGTTGTCGGTCTTTGACCAACAGGCGTAATGTAGAAAACCAAAAGGTAGAGAGCAACAACCCACCAATGCCAAATAAGGCAAAGCAAAATCCGGTAGCTGCAATACGCCAGATACGATTCAGAACGGAAGAGTGTCTCTGGGCTGTTACTATTGGTGCCATTGCCAGTCAGACCTCATTCCCTGTAGTGTGAACTGAGGATCTTTTGCCAGCCAGTGCTGCATAAAGGTTAAACTTTGCGGTAATACAGGGTTTTCAGTCTTGCTAGATAGAGGGTATACGTTTTTATCTCTTTGCTGACAGCGTAGCGTTTCACCCGATGAGATTAGAAGTCCAACAGCGTAAGCGGGCACCTGATGTTTTATCCGTGTCTGATAGACGTCAGGTACCGCCCCGTCAAAATCAACCAATAGCACTTTTTTAGCACCATCAGCCAGCATCGCCTGTGCTTCCAGCATTCCCTGTTGAAAACCATCAATATCAGCGGCAATTGATGTTATCGGTAATGGCTGTTTTCCAGTAATGGTTAACAATCCGGATGCCGTGTTATGAACGGACATAGCAAAGTCTGTTGGTGAAATATCCTGCTGCTGGCAAAGCCCTTCAATGATTTTACAGGTTCGTTCAAGCTCGCCGTGTCGGCTAATAAAAATAGCGGCATCAGGTTGTTGGTTCAGCAAGGTCAGGCCTACCTCTACGCTGAGTCGACTGGCGGTGCTCATGCGACGGGCAGTCATCATTGGAATGTGTTGAGTTTTGGGTAAGGCTTCACTCCAGTCAGTTTCTGGGTGTATTGACCAGCTTTGCCATTGTTCGATGTTACATAATCCCGGAGCCAGTGCACACCAATCCAGAATGTTAAATGAATATGTCATTGATGATTAATGCCTTTTTAGCAATCCCTTGTTAATGCACTAGCATGGTGGCTGATATTTAAATCTAATGTCTTGGGCAACATAATATATAAATGAAAGTGTTTTTGCTGCTGTAATTCCTGTTTTTATCAGAATTATTCAGATTTCATATTATTAATCAGAGTGTTTTCATTTTGATATATAAAATTTTTAGTTCATTAACCTATTGTACTTTTTTATTCATATGTAGATAAATCGTTATGTCTTAAGTTATTATCTGGCTTGAAAAAATAAGTAACAATACGAAGCGATAACTATTACAGCAAATCTGAAGATATTAATGGAGAGTTGATAAAATGAAAATAAATCGTTTAAAAGGATTAATTGTTGGCATTATTGCCCTTATCTTTATTGCTGGTTGTAGTGGAAATCGTGCGGTTCGTGATATTACCTCTGATATTAATGGTAGTTTTACTCCACAACAAATTGAAAAAGCCATTATCGATGCGGGTAAAGCACGCGGGTGGGCGATGAAAAAGATGCGTGATGGCTTAATCACCGGCAAGATTGTTACCCGTGGTTACTCTACAGAAATCAGAATTCCTTATACTTCATCACAATATTCTGTTGAGTATGTTGGTAGCCAAAACCTGACCCCTGACACTGAAAAAGTGCCTAATAATTACAATCGCTGGGCGACCAAGTTAGATCAAGATATTAAAACCAAGTTGCTCGAACAACAGAATCTATATAATTCAGCGCTTTAGTTTTCAGAATAAGCATACGGGATAGCCGTATGAATTTACGTAATATCATAAGAAATAAGGAAATATTTTTTGAGTACAAAGACTGAAGTACGCTATGGCTATGATAAGGACCCCTTTACAGCATTAGAAGCCATCACTGAAGCACAAAAACTTGCGTTTGCCCCAATGTTATTTCAAGCCGCGCTAAATCTCCGTGACAGTGGAATACTGACCGCGCTGGATAAAGCAGGTAAACAAGGCGCAACCCCTGAAGAAATCGCCCAATTTGTAAGTCTTAATCACTATGCTATTCAGCTTTTATTGGATGTTGGTTTAAGTAGTCGTATTGTTTATCAACTTAACGATCGTTTCTTGTTGGGTAAAATCGGCCATTTTTTACTGCATGACAAAATGACTCGGGTCAATATGGATTTTAGTCAGGACGTTTGTTATCAGGGAATGTTCCATCTTAATGAAGCGTTGGAGAATAGTCAGCCTGCGGGCCTTAAAGTGTTTGGCGACTGGGCAACTATTTATCCTGCATTGAGCCAGTTGCCTGATGCAGCACAAAAGAGCTGGTTTGCTTTTGACCATTTCTATTCAGATGCAGCCTTCAATGCAGCGTTTAAGCACATTTTTCCTTTAAATCCACAGCATATTTACGATGTTGGTGGGAATACCGGAAAGTGGGCGATGTGCTGTGCTAAAAATGATGAGCAGGTCAACGTCACTATTTTGGATCTTCCACAACAAATTGCTTTAGCTACAAAGAACATTGAAAACGCGGGATACAGCGATCGTATCAACGGTTATGGGGTTGATTTATTAACTGCTGAAGAATTACCTGGTGACGCGGATATCTGGTGGATGAGTCAGTTCCTAGACTGTTTTAGTGAGGAGCAGGTGGTCCATATCCTGAAGCTTATAGGTAAAAGCATTAAGCCGGATGCGCAAGTCTGCATTATGGAAGTGTTTTGGGATCGCCAACCATTTGAGGCCGGAGCGCTAAGCCTGAATGCATCATCTCTCTACTTCACTTGTATGGCTAACGGCAACAGTCGTTTTTATCATTCTCGGGTATTATATGATTGCCTACGGAAAGCTGGATTTTACGTACAGCAAGATATCGATAATTTAGGATTAGGTCATACCTTACTGATTTGTAAGCGTTTACCTGACTAAATTTTTGTAATGGATACCGTCAAAAGAGATTAACGGTATCCATTAATCTCTTTCTCTTCTAGTTTTTCTGTTTATTTCATTTTTATTCATACACTAACTAATTGATAAATATTATCATTGATAATGAAGGGTGAATTATATTTCATCATTCTAAATATGTGTTTTTGTATTTCTTTTATACTCTATTTTTCGTTAACCAAATTAATACATTGGATGGCGTTACTCTGTTAGCAATAATCATTGAACCTATATCATGACGACTGGCAATCGTGGTGGTTCGGATTTTTATTCTAAGGGAGTACCATTACCAGAATACGCGGGAAGGATTAACCAAGCTCTCACTGACGGTATCCATCGGCGAAACAGCGCCACATGCTTTACGCCAGCTCTGTCTCGCGGATTTATCTAACGGTGGTCGCGGTATAGTAGCTCCGACCAAGGGTCGACTGTTATACTTAGCAACGTGTATTTCAGCCATTAAATTAAACCAGCCAGAGAGCAAATAGATATGGGATTGCTGATTACTATTGTGGTTGTCATTTTTGTCGTGTTGGGTCTGGGTGGCTGGGTAATTAGCATTTATAACCGTTTGGTGGCACTGCGTAATAATATTGATGCGTCTTTTGCCAATATTGATGTGATTCTGAAACAGCGTGCTGACCAGATCCCTGCGCTAGTTCAGGTAGTCTCTAAAGCCATGTCCCATGAGCAAGAAACCTTTACCCGCTTAAGTGCAGCCAGAACCGCTTATCTAAATGCGGGTTCGATAAAGGATAAGGTGGACGCTGCCAATCAGATGGAGACGGCATTAAAGTCGGTCATTGCCATTTCAGAAAACTATCCAACGCTGATCTCCGGCGAGACCTTTATTGAGCTGCAAAAATCGGTCAGTGAAGTCGAGGATAAAATTGCTCACCGCCGTGAATTCTTTAATGATGCAATGAATCTTTACAATATTGGTATCGCTCTGTTTCCTAACATTTTTTGTGCCAAAGTGATGGGCTACCAACGGATGTCATTACTAAAAATCAGTACGGAAGAGACCGCTTATGATGGGGTTAAATTTAGCAGCTAATCATTCCTGCTATGATTAGTATTCACTCGCTTCGGGGATAGTTATCCCCGAATATTTCCCTATTTTTCTAATATATCGTTCCCTAATCGAAGAGCGGCATTAGCATGAGAGGATATCGGGTGATAGTAATAGAGGGGATTTTTTTACTTATTAATGGCTTGTGATTGGTCAGCTATTAATATAGCTGACTACATCTTCCATCAAGGCCTGATGCTCACCCTCGTTCCACAGCCTTACTCGCTGGCGAATATCATCACGCTGAGAAGCGGTTAACTGGTAACGGGTGATGTTTTCCTGTATCTGCCCCTTCCTTTCAGCATAACGATGCAACAATATCTGTTGTTGTTGCTCATCATTATTGTCATCGCTTTGCTGCTGTAAAAAGACTGCGCTTAAGGTTAAGAATACGCATTGTAATATCACTAGGCTGTCGGTTTGTTGTGAGTTTTTTGCCATATCCAGAGAGAATATGGCGGCCAAGTCTTCCGCAGCCTCCACGCTGTCAAACTGCAAAGCATAGAAGTAGTGCATCAACATGGGAGCGGTATGGTGCTGGGTATGGGATATGCGCGCCAGCGAGAGGTGGCAGAATGCTAATTGATGGTGGTTAGCTTCCGTATTTTCACCTTGGCTATAACGTTCAATCAATTGCCCGAATATTTCGGCGGCTTTATCTAAATCTAGTTCAACGGTATTACCCGACAAATACAGCTGTGCCAGTACCAGATAAGCAGGGAGGTAATCTCTCGCCAGTAGCTTATTCAGCCAGTGCCAAAGTTGCTGTGGCTGCCATTGTTCGGTCAGATAGATGTCGATGAGTGCCAGCATATAAGCCGGATCGTCGGTTAGTTCTGCCATACGGATCAGGTGGTGTTCTTTTTCTTCCAGAGAGAGTTCTGATTTTTCTGACAGTTCAAATTGTTGGGTCATTTTATGGTAAATAGTGACAATGGTGATTAATGGGGGAACCTTACCCGCTTAGTATAAACTAAACAATATCAGAAACTTTTTATTCTCTGGAGAGAATGATGTCTCAATTACGTATTGGCGTTGCCGGGCTGGGGGGCATTGCTCAAAAAGCCTATTTACCGATACTCAGCCGGACTGAGAACTGGGCGCTGGTTGGCGCTTTTTCGCCAAATCAGAAAAAGGCCAAAGTGATTTGCGACAGCTACCGCATTGCTTGCTTCTCCAGCCTGTCTGAACTGGCTCGCCACTGTGATGCGGTTCTGGTTCACAGCAGTACTGCCAGTCACTTCCAAGTGGTTGGTGAACTGCTAAAGCTGGGCGTTCATGTCTATGTGGATAAGCCGCTGGCGGAAACTCTGGAGCAGTCAGAGCAGTTGGTTGAACTGGCCCACCGGCAGCGAAAAACCTTGATGGTGGGGTTTAACCGACGCTTTGCACCGCTGTATCAGCAGCTTAAACAGGGCCTGGATCAGGCTTCCTCTCTGCGTATGGATAAACATCGTACCCATAGCGTAGGGCCAAATGATGTGCGCTTTACCATGTTGGATGATTATCTGCACGTTGTAGATACCGCGCTCTGGTTGGCTGGTCAGGACGCTAAACTGATGAGCGAACAATTGCGGGTGAATCAGGAAAAACAGATGCTGTACGCCGAGCACCATTTCCGCTGTGGCGATACCATCGTTACCACCAGCATGCATCGGCAGGCGGGCAGCCAGCGAGAAAGTGTACAAGCAGTCACCTCCGGAGCGGTTTTTCAGGTTGATGATATGCGCCGCTGGCGGCGTGAAAGCGCTCAGGGAATAATTGAATTGCCGACTCCTGGCTGGCAAACCACCCTCGAGCAGCGCGGTTTTGATGGGGCTATTCGCCATTTTATTGAGGCGGTGAGTAATCAGACTCCGGCTGAAACCTCCGGTGAACAAGCGATTTATGCCCAGCGGATCGTAGAGCAACTTCTGCAAAGCCACAGTGAGTAACCTAAAATAGAAATATATTCCGAGATGAATGACTCGGCTTAATGCCCCACCAGCGAGGATACGACTATGCAGCGTTCTTTAGATAGAGTCATTGAGGAAGCTATTCGGCCAGAAATGGGCCTGACTCCGGCCATCGTTGGTACTGTGGTATTGGTTTCTCAATGTGGAAAACGGTTATATCAACGGGCCGCCGGATATGCCGATCGGGAAAATCAGATCCCCATGATGATGGATACGCTGTTTCGCTTGTCATCCGTCACTAAGCCCTTTGTAACAGCGGCAGCGGGCGTGTTATTGGAGCAGGGGCGAATGGGTTTAAATGACTGTGTAACTCAATGGCTACCTGATTTTACGCCATCCTTACCGGATGGTAGCCAACCCGATATTACGATTGCCCATCTGCTCTCTCATTCTGCCGGATTAAATTATGGTTTTTCAGAGGAACCCGATGGCCCTTACCATCAGTTAGGGGTTTCAGACGGGTTGGATATTTCTGGATTAACGCTGGAGGAAAACCTTCAGCGTATAGCCTGTGCTCCATTGCTGTATCTACCGGGAACATCAATGCAATATTCAGTGGCGACTGATGTTTTGGGTGCGGTGATTGCTCAGATATGCGGTACTAATCTGGCGGATGCTATCCATCAATTAGTCACGGAGCCATTGGGAATAACGGACAGCGGGTTTATGGTTTCTGAACCAGAACGGCTTGCGGTGCCTTATGTTAATAGCTCGCCTGAACCAAGAAAGATGGAAGCAGACGAATGGTTGGTTGATCCTGAGGCTGGTATTGCTGGCGGTATCCATTTTTCTCCCGGCAGAGCACTGGAGGCCGGAGAGTTTTTCTCTGGTGGTGGGGGCATGGTGAGTACTGCTGGAGATGTTGAAAGGCTATTACAAGTGTTCAGAACCGGTGGGCATCCTCTATTTGGTAAACAAACGCTAAACCAGTTGTTAATCGACCGGGCTGGAGATCTGGAGTTCAACCCTGGTTGGGGGTTTGCTTCCAGCTGGCAAGTATTAAGAGATCCGCTGTTAGCCAACTCTCCGCAATCGCCGGGAACGATAGGTTGGGGCGGCGTATACGGCCATAGCTGGTTTATTGATTTTGAGCAGGACCTCAGCGTAGTAGTGCTGACTAATACCTCCCCAGAAGGGCTGTTTGGGGAGTTTATTGAAGATATTCGCGATGCGGTTTATATGGCGTTGTTGGCGAAGGCTTCGTGATATGAGTCGCCGCTCCTTATGTCACTACATGCTACCCTAGGCCTGACACACTCAAGCTTAAGTACAGAGGGGCTCCCGGCCAAGCACAAAGGTGATATACGCAATATCGTTGTTACGGACGGAATATTCACAGAAGCCAATAGTAAAAATGTTAATCGGCGGGCTTTGCCCGCCGAACGCCAGCGTTAAATACAACCAGTCTTCCGATAGAAATATTACTTAATATCCTGCCGCTAAATCATCCTTAGACCTCGGATCCGCTGCCCCAAACAGCCCGTCTGGCGTCACCACAATACTTTGTGTGCTGCCCATTGCCGGTTTGATGCTGACTTTATGACCCTTTTTCTCTAACAGTTTGATGGTGTCAGTACTGATGCCTTTCTCAACCCGAATCTCCTCTGGCAGCCACTGGTGGTGAATTCGCGGTGCGTTCGTGGCTTCGGCGATATTCATATTGAACTCGATAGTGTTGAGGACAATCTGTAATACTGTGGTAATGATACGGCTGCCACCTGGGCTACCAGTTACCAGAACCACTTTACCGTTCTGAGTTACGATGGTGGGTGACATGGATGACAGAGGGCGTTTTCCGGCCTGAACCGCGTTAGCTTCGCCACCGATTAAACCATATACGTTGGGAACACCTGGCTTGGCAGAAAAATCATCCATCTGGTTGTTCAGCAGAATGCCGCTTTTTCCCGCTACAATACCGCTACCAAAGTTAGTATTCAGGGTATAGGTTACCGCGACGGCGTTGCCCTGAGAGTCGACTACCGAGTAGTGGGTGGTTTGGTCACTTTCATACGGCGCCAGCTTGCCCGGTTTGATAGTGCTGGATGGATTAGCTTTGTCGAGATGAATCTGCGAAGCCAATTGCTTAGCATACTTCTTACTGGTCAGCGCGCTGACGGGTACTTTAACGAAGTCCGGATCCCCTAGATATTCTGAGCGGTCGGCATAGGCGTACTTCATGGCTTCAGACATGACGTGAATAGCATCAGCACTGTTTTGCCCCATAGCTTTCAGATCGAAGTTTTCCAGAATATTCAGGATCTGAATAATATGGATACCGCCGGAAGAAGGTGCTGGCATGGAGTAAATCTCATAGCCCTTATAAGTACCGGAAACCGGCGTACGCTCGACGGCTTTATATGTAGCCAGATCCTGTTTGGTAATCAGACCGCCATTTTTTGCCATCTCATCGGCTATTTCATCGGCAATCTTACCCTGATAAAACGCAGCAGGCCCCTCAGCAGCAATCATGCTCAGACTGTTTGCCAGATCGGTCTGAACCAGCGTTTCGCCCTTTTTCCACGGGGTGCCATCGGGTTTAATGAAGATAGCCCGACTGTTAGGGTTATCGAGTAGAACCTCCTGACCGTAAACCGCCAGATCGTCTGCCAGTGCATCGTTTACGACAAAGCCCTCTTTTGCCAGCTTAATAGCGGGTTTCAGTAGCTCAGCTACCGGCATCGAGCCATATTTCTCATTGGCTAGAGCAAAACCGGCAACGGTACCCGGAACCCCTGATGCCAAATGGCTGGTGAGTGATTTCTTGCTGTCGGCGTTGCCTTTCTCATCCAGAAACATATCCCGTGTCGCTCTTGACGGTGCCATTTCTCGGAAATCAATAGCGGTTGTTTTGCCATCTTTGGTGCGAATAAGCATAAAGCCACCGCCGCCAATATTCCCAGCCTGTGGATGGGTAACCGCGAGGGTATAACCAATGGCAACGGCGGCATCAACGGCATTACCACCCTGTTTCAGTACTTCTACACCCACCTGCGTTGCGGTGCTATTTACGGAAGAGACCATCCCGTTTTTCGCGTACACCGGATGGAAAATATCCTCTTCAACACCGTAGGAGACAACTTTCGCGGCCAATGTTCCCTGCCAGAACAGCAGAAAAGCAACGATCAGATATCGCATACTGCCTTTTCTTAACATACTCAACATAACGCTTCCTCTGTGATGAAATGACTCAAATTTTAACAATAAATTCACATTAGAGGATTGTTTAGACTTTGACCAGAAAATAAATGGCAATAATGAGGGTAGAAATTGGGGGGACATCACGTTTTAAAATAAAACCGGCATTTTGTAATCATAACCTGTGGAACAAAAATAGATTCAGGGGCAACGCCCCTGAACTTTAGCCTTAAGGGCGTTCTTCAAATTTTGGATTGTCATCACACAAATCTTCCCACTCCGCTTTTGAAGCAGTGAAGATATGCATTTTCTCTGCTGGAGTAATTGACGTGTCCAGCGTACCTATCCGCAGGCGATAAGCTTCTGGTTGATTATCTCTGGCGCTATAGAGGGGAGAGCCGCACTCACCGCAGAAAAAGCGATGAACTCCCGGTGTGGAGGAAAAGCTTTTCAAACTCGCTTTGCCAGTCAGTAAGGTGAATTTGTCAGAACGAATAAGCGCAGCAGAATTAAACGCCGTTCCGGTTGCTTTGCGACACTTTGAGCAGTGGCAGAAAAAGAGTTGATTAATGGGTTCATCTAATTGATAGGTTACTGTTCCGCACAGGCAGCTTCCTTTTAACATAGTACTCTCCAGATTGATCATCACTGATAGATAAAAGTATACACTATCGATTAGTGTTGCAAATTTGGGCTTTATTGCATTACGCCTTTTGCCAATGGGTTGTGGCCCATTGCGCTTGTTGCTCATCAGATAAGAAGGTCCATGCCACAATACGGCTGGCTTTCTGCCCCTGAGCCATATCGATGGTTTTTATCTCAGTAGCCCCTGCATAGCGTAAAGCGTGATACAAAACCGGTAAGGTGGTTTTTTTAGAAACCAAGGTGGTAAACCACAGGCATTGATGGGCTAACGCTGCGCTTTCCTGCGCCATTTGACGCACAAACTGCTCCTCTCCTCCTTCACACCAGAGCTCATGACTCTTACCACCAAAATTTAGCACTGGCTTATCGTCATTTTTCAGATGGCCCAGATTACGCTGCTTTTTCAGGTTAACCGCTTCGGCCTCTTGGGCGGAAGCATGGAATGGAGGATTACACAGGGTAATATCAAATCGGTCAGTTGGTCTGATTACGCCGCGGAAAATATGCCCGGCATCTTTTTGCTGGCGGATATCGAATGCTTTTGAAAGATTACGGTTGGCTTCAGCGATCAGTTTGGCGCTGCCGACAGACACAGGGTCGATATCGGTACCCACAAATTTCCAGCCATAGCTGATATGACCAATAATTGGGTAGATAGCGTTAGCCCCAACACCAATATCCAGAGCATGAACTGCATTACCCCGTGGAACTTCCCCACCATGAGTTTGTGCCAGAATATCTGCCAGATAGTGAATATAGTCAGCCCGACCAGGAATCGGCGGGCAAAGATAACCTGCCGGAATATCCCACTGCTCGATACGATAAAAATGTTTTAATAATGCCTTATTCAACATTTTTACCGCCGCAGGATCGGAAAAGTTGACCGAGAGGTCGCCATATTTATTGGGCGAAACAAAAGGGGCAAGGTCAGGACAGCTGGCGATTAGCACAGGGAAGTCATAGCGTTGGCGATGCTGATTACGCGGGTGTAATTCTGATTTTTGCGTCGGAAACGGTTTTTTAGATGGCGTCATAGTGGTGTCAGCTACCATTGCAGAAGGTGAAACGATAGGTCCAATTAATTGAACCGTAATGGGGGTATTGTACGTGAATTAGAAACCGACTGGCAGAAGAAATCTGTTTAGCGCGTTAGGTGATTATTTTCACCCGATTAGCCAGATCAATACCGATACAGACCGGTACCAGCGCTATCTAAACTTTCTCTTCGGTTTTACGACGGGCTAGATAACCGCTGCGTAATTGGGTTAACTGAATAAATAGCTCGTTTTGATGCGTCACCACCTTTTCTGCCACTTTAATCAGTACTGGGATTTTATCAGCCCGCTGTTTCAGCAGTACATCAATATTGGCAAAGGATTTTTCCACGTGGTTTTGAGAGTGATGATTTTGTTATACAGTATTACCAGATAGCGAACTGCGTGGCGCAGTGACCTGCTGTGATGATGATACTTTCCCTTCTACTTCAACCAGCCTCATTGCCAGTGAACGGATTTTTGAGGTGGGTAAGATTTGCTGTAGATTAAAGATTAAGCCTTTGGTGGAGGGCTTTATCCAAGAAATAATAACAACCACCAATTGCCGCGGCGAAGAAGGCGATAAAAAACCATAATGAGTTCATTCTGTTGCAATAACATGATTGTAACCTTAAGGTGAATATGGACAACTTTGGATTTAAGGCCGTGGCAGCAGGCGCTGGTTGAGAACAGAATACCAACCAAATCGGTTATTCAGGCTTATTGGTGAGATTTAAAAATAAGGAAACCATCATGATTGAACAGAAAGTTCGTGAATATGAAACCCTGTTGCAGGAGATTCGTCATCAGATTCATGAAAACCCAGAACTGGGGCTGGAAGAAATTAAGACCAGCAATCTGGTCGCAGAAAAATTAACTGAATGGGGTTATGAAGTTCATCGTGGTATGGCAACCACTGGTGTTATCGGTACTCTGAAAGTCGGTGACGGCAAAAAAACACTGGGTATTCGTGCCGATATGGATGCGCTTCCCATTCATGAAGCTAGCGGCAAATCATGGAGCAGTAAAATTCCTGGTAGAATGCACGCCTGCGGTCATGATGGGCATACCACCATGCTGTTGGGGGCGGCTAAATATCTGGCAGAAACCCGTCGGTTTAACGGTACGCTACACCTGATTTTCCAGCCCGCTGAAGAGATGATTAACGGCGGTGAGATCATGGTAAAAGAGGGGCTGTTTGAGCAGTTCCCCTGTGATGCCCTTTTCGCCATGCACAATATGCCTGGCTTCCCGACCGGGCAATTCCTGTTTCAGCCGGGGGCATTTATGGCCTCGATGGATCAGTATCAGATTGTCATTAAGGGATGTGGTGGGCATGGTGCCATGCCTCATAAAGCCATCGATCCGGTAGTGGTTGCCTCGTATGTCACGACGGCGTTACAAACCATTGTGTCGCGCAATGTCGATCCTCTGGAAGCGGCAGTGATTACCGTTGGCAGTATTATTGCTGGTGAAGCCGCTAACGTTATTCCTGACACTGCGGTAATGAAGCTCAGCGTTCGCTCCCTGAGCCGGCCTACCCGTGAACTGTTGTTGAAACGTATCCCTGAGTTGGTTAAGGCGCAGGCTGAAAGTTTTGGTGCAATGGCAGATGTAAAACACCTCAATGGTACGCCGGTGTTGGTAAATCAGGAAGAGATGACGCAGTTTGCTTGGCAGGTGGCTAAACAGCAGTTTGGTGAAGAGCGTGCCATATATGGGGCGAAACCGCTAATGGGCAGTGAGGACTTTGCCTTTATGCTGGATGCCAACCCGAATGGTTGCTATCTGATGGTGGGAAATGGTGATAAAGATGAAGGTACCTGCATGGTGCATAATCCAGGTTACGATTTTAACGATAAGTGTCTGGTGCCGGGAAGTACATACTGGTGTGCGTTGACCGAAGCTTATCTGAAATAAATTATAAAAATAACATTGAAAACAATAAGTAATAAAGAAATTGCTTTCATTATGGGCGACTAAGGACAGGAAAAATGGCAGATACATTAACTTCAATCGCCTCAAAGGAGGTTGCGGCTGCTAAACCGGAAAAGAAGGTTAGCGGTCGGCGTATTATCTTTGCTTCGGCGTTTGGTAATGCTTTAGAGTTTTTTGATTTTGGGGTGTACAACTTTTTTGTGGTGTACATTGGGGTACTGTTTTTTCCACCAACCAGCGACCCTAATATAGGGCTATTACTGGCTTTTGCCACCTTCGGCGTTAGTTTTTTTATGCGTCCTTTAGGGGGCATTTTGATTGGTGCTTACGCCGATCGCTTTGGCCGCAAACCTGCTATGGTGCTGACGATTTTGTTAATGAGTCTGGGTACCTTAATGATTGGTATTGCACCCACTTACGCCAGCGCAGGTTATTGGGGAACCATCACTCTGGTGCTTGCCCGTTTAATTCAGGGGGTAGCCGCGGGTGGCGAAGTGGGGGCTTCCATGTCAATGCTGGTGGAGTCGGCTCCGGCTAACCGCCGTGGTTTCTATAGCAGTTGGGCACTGGCCACTCAGGGGTTGGCGACCACCTTTGGTGGATTAGTGGCATTAAGTTTGAGCGCCTATTTACCGATAATAACCGGCTCGCCTGATGTGATGTCCGAGTGGGGATGGCGTGTACCGTTCTTTATTGGCGTGGCGCTAGCTCCTATTGGTTGCTGGCTGCGTCTGAGCTTGGAAAACGATATGTCGCATCCTAAGCCTGCTAAAAATCAGGTTGTTGTGGTGCGCGAAAGCGCAGTGAAGCTACTGGGTCAGCATATTCGGGTGATTAACATTGGTATACTACTGACGATTGGTAGCACGGTGGCTACCTACATCTCGCTTTACTATTACGGTACCTATGCTGCGAAATACCTGAAGATGGACCAGAATTATGCCTATGCGGCCATGCTCTTAGCCGGCATATTAACCTTCGTTGGTGGTTTGTTGGTTGGGGTGCTAAGCGATCATGTGGGCCGGAAAAAGCTGGTGGTGATCTCTCGAATGGTGATTCTGCTGTTGGCTTACCCGTCATTTTGGCTGTTGGTGAATTATCCTGAGCCTGCGGTTTTACTCTCGGTTGTCTTTGTGATGGTGTGTTTTACCACATTGGGAGCCGTGCCGGTGATGTTAGTCATCTCTGAATTACTACCAAAGCGTATTCGTGCGTTGGGGTTTGCGCTAGTTTACAGTGTTGGGGTAGCTATTTTTGGTGGCTTTGCTCAGTTTTTTGCCACTCAATCTATTGTTTGGTTAGACAGTCTGACTGCGCCTGCATGGTACCTGGGCGGCGCAACGCTGTTTTCTATGTTGGCGTTGCCATTCTTTAAAGATCCAAAACGCCTGGAAGAATAATTCCTTGAACCGACCGGAATCGAAAGAGGGTATCCGGTCGGTTTACTTCCTGAAAGCGCTGCTGAATAAAATGCATATTCTGGCTGGACGGGGCATCGTAGCTGGTGTGGTCATGACGCGATTAGAATAATTACCCGTTTGTTTTTTTAGTTAATGTTCGCCAAAAACAACCGTGTTATGTTTTTTAATTCTGATAGTGAATATTGATCCCTGATATTAATGAAATTATTGCGTGAGACGATAGTGTTAATCGCATATTGCAAGGTTTATATCAATATCCAGTAAGTTATGCTTTTGTTGCTAAAATAATTAGAAGTTACTTTGTCATTATTTCGATATAATCGGCTTATCAAAATATGTACGTTTTGATTTGTCCGATACATAAACAGCGTGCCGGAAAGCATCAGGCCGCATAAAAAATAACGCAAGCAAACTAACAGCATAAATTATATGGAAAATACATCACAGATCCGTGAGCTTACGCTGCGCGGAATTATCATTGGTGCGTTGATTACCGTGGTATTCACTGCATCAAACGTCTACTTAGGATTGAAAGTTGGTTTAACCTTTTCGTCCGCGATCCCTGCTGCCGTTATTTCAATGGCAGTGCTGCGTTTCTTTTCGAAGTCGAATATTTTAGAAAATAACATGGTACAGACGCAGGCATCTGCTGCCGGTACACTGTCATCGGTTATTTTTATCCTTCCTGGCCTGCTAATGATTGGCTATTGGAACAGCTTCCCGTTTTGGCAGACATTATTGATCTGTTCTGCGGGGGGGATGCTAGGGGTGGTGTTCTCTATTCCATTGCGCCATGCGATGGTGGTGAAGAGCAACCTGCCTTATCCTGAAGGGGTTGCAGCGGCCGAAATTCTGAAAGCTGGCTGTAATGATTATGTGGGTGATGACGGTAAGTTAGTCAGCACTAACGAAGGTGCTGAAGACGATAAAGACAATGGATTTCGCGATATTCTGTTTGGTGGCTTTATTGCATCAGTAGTGAGCTTCGCGACTAATGGCCTACGGATTTTGGCTGATGGTGCCAGCTACTGGTTCGTTCAGGGTCGTGCTATTTTCCAAATTCCGTTAGGTTTCTCTTTAGCGCTGCTGAGTGCGGGTTATCTGATTGGAATTGCGGCAGGTATCGCTATTCTAGTTGGTTCAATCATTGCTTGGGGTGTTGCTCTCCCCGTTATCAGTTCATTAACCGGCAGTGCGGAAGGGCTGGCGACGTTAAGTTCCTGGGGCGTTTCAGTGCCTATGGATATCTTAGACAGCGGTTCTGTTAGCGCGTTGGCGATGACGCTCTGGAAAACTAACGTGCGCTTTATCGGTGCTGGTACGTTAGCAATTGCTGCTATCTGGACGCTGCTGACGCTGGTTAAGCCGATTATTGAAGGAATGAAAACGTCTCTGCGCGCGTTAAATAAAAACAACGTGGGCGAAGTGATTCCAAGAACTGAGCTGGACCTGTCGCCGAAGATTGTTTTACTCATCAGCGTGGTGATGTTCCTTGTATTGATTGCAACCTTCTACTCTTTCGTTGCTGATAGCGGTTTATCTGCAACAACGGCCTGGAGTCTGGTGTTTGCTTCCGTTATTTTTGCTTTCCTGATTGGTTTTCTGGTTGCTGCGGCCTGTGGTTATATGGCGGGCTTAGTGGGTTCATCTGCCAGTCCAATCTCCGGTATCGGTATTATTGCGATTACGACCATCTCTCTGCTGCTGCTGTTTTTAGGTGGCCTGAACGGGATGCTGGAAACGGAAAAAGGTACCAATTTTGCTACCGCGCTGGCGATTTTTACGACCAGTGCGGTATTAGCAATTGCTACTATTTCTAACGATAACCTACAAGATCTGAAAACTGGCTATCTGGTAAAAGCGACACCGTGGCGTCAGCAGGTTGCATTATTGATTGGATGTATCGTGGGTGCGGCAGTGATTTCTCCGGTGCTTGAGCTGCTGTATAACGCTTATGGTTTTACCGGGGCGACACCTCGTCCGAATATGGATCCAAATCAGGTACTGGCTGCACCGCAGGCAACCTTAATGACGACGATTGCCAAAGGTATCTTCTCCCATAAACTGGAGTGGACCATGATCATCACCGGTCTGGTGGTGGGTGCGGTAGTGATTATGATTGATGTAATGTTGGCTAAGAAGGGCAGCAATCTGCGTATTCCTGCGCTGGCTGTGGGTATGGGTATCTACCTGCCGCCTTCTATTACGGCTCCGCTGATCATTGGTTCTGTACTCTCTTGGCTGGTTGCGTCTCAGGTGAAAAAACGCGCTAAGGCACAGAATGGTGATTTCAAAGAGATGTATAAGCCAGTTGAGCGTAAAGGTGCTCTGATTGCCTCTGGTCTGATCGTGGGTGAAAGTCTGGTGGGGGTAGCGCTGGCTGTGCTGATTGTTATCAGTATCAGTAACGGTGGTAGTGATGCACCTCTGTCCATTAGTTCATGGCTTGAGCCTGTCTTCGGTAGCTCTGGTGTGGTTGAGCAACTGCTAGGCCTGGCGGTGTTTGTGATTGTTTGTATCTTGTTTGCTAAACGCGTGTTGAGTGTGCTGAAAGCTAAATAAGTTGTAATAGAGAGTATGAGTAAGAAGCCCATCGATGGAAGTCGGTGGGCTTTTTTATTATGGTTGGTCAATATTAGAAAATGCCTTCAGATGGGTTTTAACTATCGCTACCTTCTATTTTTTAAACAGTAGGTGCCACATTAGTTGTTACTGACCACATCATGGCGCAAGCAGCTATTCAACGAAGGTTAAAAAATAAATATCTTTGTTTCTCAGATATGGACGGGATTGTTTGAACTTTTAGTGAATATGATAGGGAGTAAAATTAGTAACAAATTTTACTCCCTTTAGTAAATATTAAAAAATACCTTCAAATGGGTTCCAGCCATCACGGCCTTTCACTTCCTTTAGATAGTATGCGTAATTGGCCGTTACTGACCACATCAGGAGGGAAACAATATTAATACCGTCACTCAGCACCTGGGACAGGCTAGAGCCTGTGCGGAGTCCAAAGCTGTCAGTAATAGAGTTAATCATCATGAAGATAACGATTATAACCAGATTCTTTTTCCATAACCCTAATTTGAAGAAATAAATAAAGCCAAAAAAGAAGGCAATAAAATTCAAACTTAATGAGATTTGGCGAGTAACTTTTTCAGCACTGAGAGCTGCTTTATGCTCAGGAGTGTTTGGTGCGCCATACAGATCAAAGAAAGCAAAACGGGTTTGTCATTTTTCTGGATACTGACTTTTGCCCATTATATTACCGAGTCCTTATTATGGTGATTAATCATTTTACTGAAAGTCCGAGTGCTATTTCCCAATACAAAAACTCGAGAAAATTCGTCCCAACAAATCATCAGAGGTAAATTCACCGGTGATTTCGCTGAGTGACTGCTGCGCCAAGCGCAGTTCTTCTGCTAGCAGTTCCCCTGCGCGAGCGCTGACTAACTGATCCATACCCTGCTCAAGGTGTTGTGCTGAGGTTTCTAACGCCTGTAGGTGACGGCGGCGAGCCAGAAAGCCCCCTTCGGTATTGCTGGTAAAGCCCATACTCTCTTTAAGATGGTTGCGAAGAGCTTCCACACCTTCACCGGTGCGTGCTGACAGGCGGATAAGTGAGTGACTATTCACTTCGCTGATACCCAGCGTTTCTCCGGTTAAATCGGCTTTATTTCGCACCACGGTAATGGGCAGAGTCTTGGGTAAGCGCGCCATAAACTCCGGCCAGATCTGTTCTGGTTCGGTTGCATCGGTGGTGGTGCCATCAACCATAAATAACACTCGGTCGGCCTGTTCGATTTCGTTCCATGCGCGCTCAATACCGATCCGTTCGACTTCATCACCGGCTTCGCGCAGGCCCGCAGTATCAATAATATGCAGCGGCATACCGTCGATGTGGATATGTTCACGCAGTACGTCACGGGTGGTGCCTGCAATGTCGGTCACAATCGCGGCTTCGCGGCCTGCCAGCGCGTTTAGCAGGCTGGATTTACCGGCATTAGGGCGTCCGGCAATCACCACTTTCATCCCTTCACGCAACAGGCTTCCCTGACGGGCTTCGGCTCTGACGCCGTTCAGCTCTTCCATGACTTGCTGGAGCTGAGATTCAATTTTGCCATCGGAAAGAAAATCGATCTCTTCGTCAGGAAAGTCGATAGCCGCCTCAACGTAGATGCGTAAGTGAGTGAGTGTTTCCACTAACTGATGAACTCGGTTGGAGAAAACGCCCTGCAATGAATTTACTGCCGAGCGGGCGGCTTGCTCTGAGCTGGCATCGATCAAATCGGCAATCGCTTCAGCCTGCGCCAAATCCAGCTTGTCGTTTAGGAAGGCGCGTTCAGAAAATTCGCCGGGACGGGCAATACGCACGTCAGGTAGAGTCAGAATTCGTTTCAGCAGCAAATCGAGAATCACCGGACCACCGTGCCCTTGTAGCTCCAGCACATCTTCACCGGTAAAAGAGTTTGGGCCGGGAAAGTAGATCGCAATTCCCTGATCGAGAATGCTGCCATCTATATCCCGAAACGGTAAATAGTCCGCATAGCGTGGTTGTGGAACTTTGCCCAGAAGCTGCATAGCCACTTCTGCTGCTTGTTTTCCAGAAACCCGAAGTATGCCGACGCCGCCGCGCCCCGGAGGAGTGGCTTGGGCTACGATAGTATCGGTTGTATTCATGATTTGGCTCTCTGAAAAGTGTATTAAGTCATTATATAAAAAAGGCGGTCATGGTGACCGCCTTTTATCAAGCATATTGCTGAGGTCTTACCGTCATATTAAGCGGTTTTCTTCTCTTTCTTATCGCGGTTATGTAGACCTTTCTTCTCCAAGCCACGATAGATCAGTTTCTGCTGGATAATGGTAACTAGGTTACTCACGATATAGTACAGAACCAGACCTGATGGGAACCACAGGAAGAAGACGGTGAAAATAACCGGCATATAAGTCATGATCTTCTGCTGCATTGGATCTGTCACCGGCGTTGGTGACATCTTCTGGATCAGGAACATGGTTCCACCCATTAACAGAGGCAGAATGTAGTACGGATCCTGTGCAGATAAGTCATGAATCCACAAGGCGAACGGCGCATGACGCAGTTCGACGGAGCCCATCAACATGTAATACAGCGCCAGGAAGATAGGCATCTGAATGATTAATGGTAAACAACCGCCCAGTGGGTTAACTTTTTCTTCTTTGTACAGCGCCATCATTTCCTGACTCATGCGCTGTTTGTCATCACCAATACGCTCACGCATCGCCTGTAGTTTTGGCTGTAACAGCTTCATCTTGGCCATGGACGTGTATTGCGCTTTCGTCAGCGGATACATGATACCGCGCACGATAAAGGTGATAACAATGATGGAGAAGCCCCAGTTACCAACAAAGCCCTGAATAAATTTCAGTAACTTAAACAGCGGCTGAGAGATAAACCATAACCAACCGTAATCAACGGTCAGGTCTAAGTGTTCAGCAACGGCAGCCATTTGGTTCTGAATTTCAGGACCAACCCACAGTTGAGCACCAAGTTGCTCAGACGCACCCGGTTGAATAATCACCGGCGCATTTCTGAAGCTGATAGATGACTGACCATCATCACCATGAGTGGTAAAGAATGTGCTTTGGCTGTTGCTATTTGGGATCCAAGCCGTAGCAAAATATTGCTGCAGCATGGCAACCCAACCGCCTTTAGTATCGACTTTCAGGTTCTCATCGGCGATGTCATCAAAACTGTATTTCTTATATTTGTTGTCATTCGAAGAGTACGCTGCGCCACGATAGGTATGCAGTGCAAAGTTGTTACTACCATTGTCACGTACTTTTGGCAGCTTAGTGGTTTGCTTCAACTGACCAAACAGCACAACATCCATTGGTTGCTGGCTGGTATTGTTCACGATGTAGTTGACATTAACGACATACTCACCACGTTTTAACACGAAGGTTTTGGTGTATTTCACACCATTGCTGTCGGTATAAGTCATCGGAACGGCAAGTTCGTTTTGACCATCAGCCAGCTCAAATACGTCTTGTGTGGTGGTATAAAGTGGACGAGAACCGTTAGCTGGGTTGTCTGGACCATTCTTACCCACGAGGCCGCTGAGAGCCTGATAAGTGAAATCAGGTGCTTTTTCCAGCAGTCTGAACGGTTGCTTTGAACCTAAAGTATCAGGGTAAGCTGACAGGTCGGCTTCCTGAATATCACCACCACGGGTACTGATAGTCATAGACAGGACGTCAGTTTTCACCGTGATTAGACTGCCTTCACCGACAGCCAGTTCTGACTGAGTGGTGCCGACCGATCCAGCCGCAGTGGTAGCAGTGGTTTTCTGCGCCGTTGGTGCTGGCTGTGGTGCATTATCCGTTTCCCATGCCTGCCAAATCAAAAAAGTGACAAACAGCAGGGCGACAAGAAGAAGATTACGTTGAGAATCCATTATTAATGTTCTCTATTATGGTCAGTATTGTTAGGCGGAACTGGATCATCACCACCCGTATGTAAAGGATGGCATTTTAATACGCGTTTGATTGTCAACCAACTACCTTTCACTACGCCAAACCTGCTCAATGCCTCAATTCCGTATTGAGAACAGGTAGGACGAAACCGGCAATGTGGCCCAAGTAGCGGGCTGATTACCAGTTGATAACCCCGAATCAACATAATCAAGATGCGGGAACCAGCCGACAATGACGACGCCATAACTTATCCAATGTTTCTGTCAGCGCGCAATTATCCAGATCGGCAATACCTTTTTTGGCTATCACAATAAAATCCATGGAGGGGAGATCATGCTGACATGTACGAAAACTTTCGCGGGTGAGGCGTTTAATTCGGTTACGTTCATGAGCTCTTTTCACGTATTTTTTTGCAACAGTGAGACCAAGACGCGGGTGACCTAGCGTATTTAGTCGGCCAAGAATGGTGATTTGAGGACTACCGGCGCGTTGCGGTTGCTGAAAAACAAATGTGAAAGTACTGGGAGTTAACAAACGTAACTCCCTGGGGAATGCTAGCTTAAGCTTAACCACACAGATGGTTAACTCGATTAACTGGAAACAGTTAAACGAGCACGGCCTTTAGCACGACGACGAGCCAGAACCTGGCGGCCGTTTTTAGTTGCCATACGTGCGCGGAAACCGTGGCTACGGTTACGCTTTAATACGGACGGTTGAAAAGTGCGTTTCATGGCGATCTCTACCTAAATCTTAATTATTACTGTCAATGCGTTTGGCTACCCGACGTGAAAACGACCGACGCCTCAATCACAATGTACAAAGAGGCGGGATTGTAATAATTGTACAGCCCCGAGTCAATTCAGAACGCTTATCTCTGCTTAAAAACTCGTAGTTACTACTACGATCTCCAGTTTTTCGGCTTTTTCCGACCCCTCGCCTTACCTTTATATTAAAAGTTAACGCAGGATTTGAGAAAGCGATAAACCTAAAGAGCGAGAAGCGCCACAAGTAGGGCTGAGGATTATACGTACTCCCTAAAAAATCGCAAGGATCGTGAATAGATCCTTTTCATCTATATGGGATCGTAATGGTGAATGTCGGCACGATCCTTGATGAGTGAGGTTATCCACAGTAACGGTAGAAACAACGCTTTACAGTTATTTCCTCTTCAATGAGTTGCCATAACGGGCTTATCTTTACTATTTTTTATCAGTAGTTTTTGATCTAAGCGATAACTTATCCTATTTATTCAGGTACACTTCTCAAAGCCTGTGGATAAAGTGATGATCTTCTGCATCGAAAGGAAGATCTCAGTGCTACTTTACGCTATCATATGCCGTTACTGACGATTTGATCTCAACGACAGGATCACATGTAACACTTGCTTTCTGCCGGACAATTTTACCAGTGGCCTGATTCGCTCTAAGGCGCAACTGTCTGTATGTTCTAAATAAAATTAAGAAGTACGTTGTAAGCGGTAGAGGAAGAAGCGTTAAAATCGTTTACGTCTCTCTACCTTTGTTATTGATCTTTTGTTCGAGTGGAGTTCGCC